>NZ_DATCSY010000180.1:0-24949 GCF_036568245.1 Rheinheimera sp.
CCTGATGACGGCTTATTATGTGTTGGAGCCCGATGTGCATTTGCATCCGGAGCATAAGGTCAGTTTTGGCACTTCCGGGCATCGGGGCAGCGCACTGCACTGTTCATTTAATGAGCCTCATGTGCTGGCTATTTGCCAGGCTATAGCGGATTATCGCAAAAAGCAGGGGATCACCGGCCCCTTGTTTCTGGGTAAAGATACACATGCTTTATCAGAAGCGGCCTTTGCCAGTGCTTTAGAGGTACTGATTGCCAACAAAATCCAGGTCTGTATTCAAAAAGATCTGGGCTACACGCCTACACCTGTTATTTCACACGCCATTCTGACGCAGAACAAAGACGCTGATAATCGCCTGGCAGATGGCATAGTTATTACGCCTTCACATAATCCGCCGCAGGATGGTGGCATTAAATACAATCCACCCCATGGCGGACCTGCCGACAGTGATGTCACTAATTGGATTGAGCAACGTGCCAATGAATTGCTGGCGAAAGAACTCGAAGGTGTCAGAATGATGCCATATGCGTTGGCATTACAGTCCGGTTACTGCCAGCATATAGATTACATTCAGCATTATGTTGACGATCTGGAAAATGTTGTGGATATGGCTGCGATTGCTAAAGCCGGCATCCGCATTGGTGTTGACCCGTTAGGTGGCTCCGGCCTGGCATACTGGTCACGCATCGCTGAGCGTTACGGCGTAAATATTACTGTCGTTAATGATAAAGTTGACCCGGCCTTTGCTTTTATGCCGCTGGATAAAGATGGGCAAATCCGCATGGACTGCTCATCTGCTTACGCGATGGCGAATTTAATTCAGTTAAAAGACCAGTTTGATATCGCCATTGGTAACGACCCCGATTTCGACCGGCACGGTATAGTTACCCGCAGTGGTGGTTTGATGAACCCTAATCATTATCTGGCGGTGGCGATTAATTACCTGTTGGCGAACCGGCCTGATTGGGATACCAGCTTAGCGATTGGTAAAACACTGGTATCCAGTGCACTAATTGACCGTGTGGTGGCCGCACGTGGCCGTAATTTATACGAGGTACCTGTTGGCTTTAAGTGGTTTGTCAGCGGCTTACACAAAGGCGAAGTGGCTTTTGGTGGCGAAGAAAGCGCCGGTGCCAGTTTCCTGCGCTTTGATGGCACAGTTTGGTCTACAGACAAAGATGGTATCATTTTAGGCCTGCTAGCCGCTGAAATACTGGCCAAAACAGGTGTAGATCCATATCAGCAGTATCAGGCACTGACCAAAGAGTTGGGCTCGCCACTGTACCGTCGGCTCGATGCACCAGCCAGCAGTGAGCAGAAGGCTGCGCTGAAAAAGCTTGATGTCAGCAGTGTTACACAAACGACGCTGGCAGGTGACGACATCTTAGCGGTACTCACTAAGGCTGAAGGCAATCAGGCTGATATCGGCGGTGTGAAAGTGGTGACCCGTAATGGCTGGTTTGCCGCGCGGCCATCAGGTACCGAAAACGCTTACAAAATTTATCTCGAGAGCTTTGTCGATCAGGCGCATCTGCTACAGTTAGAGCATGACGCCAAGGCTTTCGTTGAATACGTATTCAGTAAAATGTAACTGATTGAATTATATAAAAATTAAAATGTAACTAAGTTTCAGGTAATGCTGTTTATTTTGCTATAAGACAGGACATAGGGTATTTTTTTGTAATAATTCTACATATGCCGCTATTTTGTTGAAAATTCAGGCATTAACTAATCAGGATTTGTAATGAAAAAACAAACTGTTTCTGCCAGTACCGGTGTGAGCCAGATAAATACCGAGCAACTTAAAGAGCAAATTATCCGTCATTTACATTCGACACTGGGTACCGACGTAAACAAAGCCAGCCCGCAAGCGTGGTGGCGTGCAACTTGTGCCGCAGTGAATGAGCAGGTGTATGACGGTTTACGTAATACCCAGCGGACGCATTACGAACAAAACACCCGGGCCCTGCATTACTTTAGCCTTGAGTATCTGATGGGCCGGCTGTTTAGCAATAACCTGCATAATCTGGGCTTGTATGAACAGGCTAAACAGGCGTTGGCAGAGCTTGGGCTGAATATCGCTGATCTGGAAGATCAGGAAGAAGACATGGCGCTGGGCAATGGTGGTCTTGGCCGTTTAGCTGCATGTTTTATCGACTCGTTGGCGACGCTGAATTATCCGGCCATTGGTTATGGCATTCACTACGAGCATGGCTTGTTTCAACAGAGCTTCCAGGATGGACGCCAGATTGAGCGGCCGGATAGCTGGCGTGAATATGGCAACCCTTGGGAGATTTGCCGGCCTGAATCCGTGCAGGAAATATCTGTTTATGGCTATGTCGAGACCGTTTACGATCTGCAGGGCAAAATGAAAAAAGTCTGGCACCCGGGTCGTATTATTAAAGGTGTGCCATGGGATATTCCGATCGTTGGCTACAACGGCAGCTCAGTTAATGTACTGCGGCTATGGGAGAGCAGGGCCAGTGATTTCTTTAACTGGGATGTGTTTAACTCTGGCGGTTATATCGATGCGGCACGGGAAAATATCGAAGCGGAAACCATCTCTAAAGTACTGTATCCGAATGATGAAACGGACGCCGGTAAAGAGCTGCGGCTTATTCAGCAGTACTTTTTCGTTTCCTGTTCACTAAAAGATATTATCCGCCGGTATAAGCGGGCGCATGGCGATGACTGGAGCGACTTTGCCAAGCAGGTCGTGATCCAGCTAAATGATACGCACCCTGCTGTATCTATTCCCGAGCTGATGCGTATTCTGGTTGACCGCGCAGAAATGCAGTGGGATCAGGCGTGGAATATCTGCCAGCATGTATTTGCCTATACCAACCATACGCTGCTGCCTGAAGCGCTGGAAAAATGGCCGGTCAGATTGTTCGAAAAAGTGTTACCCCGTCATCTGGAGATTATCTACGAGATTAACCGTCGCTTCCTGATAGAGCAGGTCGATGTGTTATGGCCAGGCGACAACGATAAAAAACGTAAGCTGTCCATCATTGAAGAAGGCCATGATCCTATGGTGCGGATGGGGCACTTATCTGTAGTGGGTTCTTTTAAGGTAAACGGCGTGGCTGAAATTCACTCACAACTGGTGAAATCAGACCTGTTCCCTGAAATGGTAGCGCTATGGCCGGATAAGTTCACTAACGTGACTAACGGTGTAACGCCACGGCGCTGGCTGAAAGCCTGTAATCCAAAGCTGGCGAAACTGCTCGACAGTAAAATTGGTGATAATTGGCCAACCGATCTTAAGCAGTTGTCTAAGTTCGCTGCTTTTGCTGATGATCCTGCTGTACAGCAGAGTTTTATGGCGATAAAACAGCAAAACAAAGCCGAGTTGGCAACGGTGGTTAAAAAGCTAACCCAGATTGATATCGACCCTCATGCCATTTTTGATATCCAGATCAAGCGCCTGCATGAGTACAAACGCCAGCACCTGAACCTGTTGCATATACTGGCACTGTACCGCCGTATTCTGCAGGATCCGGACTACGATATGGTACCCCGGGTATTCCTGTTCGGCGCTAAAGCGGCGCCGGGCTACAAGCTGGCGAAAGAGATCATCTATGCCATTAATAAGGTGGCAGAGAAAATTAACCACGATAAACGGGTAAAAAACCGGCTTAAAGTGGTATTCATGCCAAACTACCGTGTAACGCTGGCCGAGAAGATGATCCCGGCTGCCGATGTATCGGAGCAAATATCTACTGCAGGTAAAGAGGCGTCAGGCACAGGCAATATGAAACTGGCGTTAAACGGTGCTATTACCGTCGGTACGCTGGACGGTGCCAATATCGAAATTGCTGAAGAAGTGGGTAGCGACAACATCGCCATTTTCGGTTTAACGGTAGATGAAGTAAAAGCGCTGCATGCTAAAGGTTATAACAGTGCTGATTACTACTATGCAAATCCCGAGATTAAAGCCATTCTGGACTGGCTGGAAACCGACTACTTCACCCCGGGTAAGCCTGGGGAGCTGTCTGCGATTAAACGCAGTTTATTAGAAGGCGGCGACCCTTATCTGGTGCTGGCTGACTTTGAAAGCTACGTTAAAGCACATGAAAAAGTTGATTCCTGGTATCGCGACCAGGCCGGCTGGGCGAAAAAAGCGATGCTGAACACCGCATCCGTAGGTAAGTTTACATCGGACCGCTCGATTGAAGACTATGTCAGCAGGGTCTGGCAACTCAAAAAGTGCAGCATAACAGTGAAATAGCAAAAAGGCCTGTCAGTGACAGGCCTTTTTTTGTAACACTCTTATTGCCCGTCAGAGACTAAGCACTTTATAGTGCTTAGAAATAACAAAAAATAAGGAACATGTTTTGCAAACAGGTAGTTTAGTTTGTGTTGGCACCGGTATGACACTGGGTTCGCATATCAGCCCTTTATCACGTAGCTACATTGAGCAGGCAGATGTCGTTTTTGTATTGGTTGCTGACGGCATTACCGAAAAATGGATTGAACAGATGAACGCCGATGTGCGCTCATTACAGCCTTATTATCTGGAAGGTAAATCACGCATGATTACCTACCGGGAAATGGTGGCCGCGCTCCTCGCCGAAGTAAAAGCCGGTAAAAAGGTAGTAGGGGCTTTTTATGGCCACCCTGGCGTATTTGCCTGGGTTCCGCACAATGCCATTAAACAAGCGCGTGAACTTGGCTTTAAAGCACATATGGAGCCGGGAATATCGGCGGAAGATTGTCTTTATGCAGATTTGGGCATAGATCCCGGTACTTATGGCTGTCAGCATTATGAAACCAGCCAGTTTATGTTTTACAAACGCAGGATCGATACTGGCGCTTATTTGATTTTATGGCAAGTGGCAGTTGCTGGAGACCGTTCATTGAGCAAGTTTGATGCTTCAAGCTCGTATCTGAAAGTGCTTGTAGAATTACTGTATGAAAACTACCCTGTTGAGCATGACGTTATTTTATATGAAGCTGTAGCCTTGCCTTTCCAGGATAAGCGCGTTGAGAGTATAAAGTTAAAAGACTTATATTCCTCGCATTTGGATATGAAAACTACTTTGGTCATTCCCCCTGCTAAGAAACTAGAGCGGAATGTAGAAGTGTTAAGAAAACTGGCATCTCATTGCGTGTAGTTTTTATGCTGAATCCAAAAGACTTTATTGCTGAAACTGAGCTTTTTCGGCTTAGTGTGTTGATGCTGCCTACAGCAGAAACTTACATTGAACTGTTCTCGAATAAGCAGACTATGGCAAATATCGGCGCTCCGTTAAAAGCGGAGGCAGCTTATCAAAGTGCCATGCAGGCGATTAAAGTTAGTAATAGAACTATTACTGAACAGCTGTTTTTGCATATTTCCGCGCTTCCAACCGATGAACGGGCGGGTGTATTCTCTCTTTACATATCACCAGCTCAAGATTGTGTCGAGATCGGTATTATGTTGTTTGATAAATATCACAATTGTGGACTTGCTAAGGCTGTCATAAAAAATGTTTGTATTAAGTTGCTAAAACGGTACTCTGGTTTGCCGGTCGTATGTAAGATTAACGCCGAGAATAAAGCTGCGGTTAACCGTGCAATATCGTTGGGATTTTACAAGACTGAATTAGAACACACATACATGTTAAATAAGCATACTTTGTGTCAATCATCGTGGGGAAATAAGAATGAATAATGTAATTGAAGTACTGGAAACGTTGGGGAAGACAGCTTTTACTGCTGGTATGCAACAAAGTGAGATTAATTCGGTATTAAATCCACTCGATCTGGATGCTGATATCCAACAGGCTATTTCTAGCAAAGATACTACTCAGTTGGAAATGTTGCTGGGAGTCAGAAACAAGGTTGTATGCATGGTGAACCAACCTGAACCTGCTGATGCTCCGTTAGATGAACCTGTGCCTGATGAAGATGATGATCCAGAGCAAAACCCTCAGTCCATAAAAGTTAGCGCTTAGGGTAGCAACGACGATGTTTCTGCGAAGTACATGGTTTGCTATTGCTTTGCTGTGCAGTAGTGTTTTATCTGCATATGCTGAGACATCAGAAACGATGTTAGTTTTGCAGAAGCTTGAAGATATTCGTTTAAGCGATTACAAAGGCTTTAGCTCCGGTTTATCGGAGCTTGAGTCTTCATTTGAGCGTTTTAGTGAGGAGGAACGTAAGTATTTTCTGCTATTAAAAGGGTATGACAAAACTTTGGCAGGAGACTATCCGCAAGCATTGGAACAAATCGAGCAGCTTATAAACTCTGAGAGCAAGGGGATATACGCATTTAGAGCTCGTGTACTGGCAGTAAATTTATACATTCTTTCAAGAGATTATCTGAAAGCGTTTTTGATGTTGGCCTATATTGATCAGCAACTGAATTTGGTCAGTGACATCGCCGCCAAGTCGCAAGCAGTAGCGAATATTGCCATGCTATACAACGAAATAGAGCGTTATGATATCTCATTGTTTTATTCTGAACTGTTGCTCAGATCTGTAACTGATGCAAAAACTGTCTGTCGGTTACAGGTTCATCGTTTGTCATCTTTATTCAAGCTGAACAAGATGGACGTTTTTTTTGCAGATATTGACGATGCGATAAGTGGCTGTCACTCAGTAAATGAAAATATCCCTGAGCTAATTATGCAGCGTGAAAAAATGCTGGCACTTAGCAGTATGGCTAAGCATGCTAAGGTTCTTGACCTGTTTTCAATGATATCTGATGATGTGACCGCAACAAATTATCCTATTTTGATTGCTGGTATATGGACCGTTGCAGCAAAGTCCTATTTTGCAAGTAACAAAACAGATTTAGCACGCAAGTACGCATTTGAAGCTCTGAAACAACTCGAAGGTATAGATGTTAGCCTGGCGCATGTCGAGCTGTACACTTTGTTAGTGGAACTGGAGAAACAACGAGGCGACTTTCAGTCAGCTTTAGGTTTTCTAGAGCAACAAGTACTGCTTAATAAAAGATACAGTGATGACAAAATGAGTCAGCAGTTAGCTTATTATCAGGCTGAAGGCGAACTGGCAGTAAAAAACCAACGGATTGCTTTGTTGGATAAAGATAACGAATTGCTGTTTCTACAAAAAAACATATATGAGCAGGAAGTAAAACAAAATAGACTAATTATGCTCGCTTTAGCATCAGTCTTGGTGCTTGCAACGGTTTTGGCATATCGCGGCTTAACGGGGCGTAACCGGTTTAAGAAGATTGCGGAGTACGATCAACTTACCGGCATCAGCAATCGCTATCATTTTAATAATCAGGCTAAAGTCGCGTTGGATTATTGCGAAAATAATGCCAAGCCTGTGGCGCTTATCCTGTTTGATCTGGATTACTTTAAAGATATTAACGATACCCACGGCCATGCAGCCGGCGATTGGGCATTGCGTGCAGTCGTGAAAACGTGCCGCAATTTTATGCGTAATAACGATGTGTTTGGTCGTATTGGCGGAGAAGAGTTTGCCGTTGTGCTGCCTGGTTGTCAGACAGATAAAGCCGTATTGCTGGCTGAGATTTGCCGCGATGCCATCGCAGGCATAGATACCGCCGATAGCGGAAAACAGTTTTCGCTCAGTGCGAGCTTCGGGGTGAGCGGGTCGGACAACTCCGGCTATCTGTTAAAGCAGTTGCTGGCTGATGCCGATAGCGCAATGTACAGTGCTAAAGCGGCCGGACGAAATCAGGTTGCTACTTTTTCTGAATAACGCTATCTCTGATGTTGTCTGAGATTGTTAATGCGCTAGAATTGGCGCCAATCTCACAACAGGGAGTTGGCGCATGCCCAAGTCATTATCAGAACAACTACTTACACAGGGTGATTTTCTAAAGCTTACCCTGACTCACCCGGATAGCCTTGAGCCTTTTCAGTTCGACTTGTCAGACGATACCCGGGTCAGCGTATGGGACACCGGCGTTATTTGTTTTGAACCTGCAACTTTAACGCACAAAGACATCGTTTTATCCTGTGGCGTGCATGGAAACGAAACGGCGCCAATTGAGATTTGTGCTGAGCTGGTACAAGACCTGATCCTGGGCAAGTTAACACTAGAGCACCGCTTACTGGTACTGTTTGGTAACCCTCCAGCCATCAATGCTGGTAAACGCGAAATTACTGAAAACCTAAACCGTCTGTTTTCCGGCCATCATAGTATGGGCGAGGGGCTGGTGAATGCTGAGCGCCTGCGGGCAAAGGCGCTAGAAGACTACGTTAGCCGCTTCTATGGCGATAAACGCGTAACCGAAATGGTTCCGCGTAACCTCCATTTGTATGATTTACATACCGCCATTCGCGGTTCACGCTTTGAAAAATTTGCTGTGTATCCGTTTTTACACGGCAAGCCGTGGCAAAAAGCCCAGTTCGAATTTTTACGTGAGTGTGATGTCACGACAGTGCTGTTAATGCAGACTCCTGCCTCAACCTTTAGCTACTACGCCGCCAATACGCATGGCGCTGATGCCTTTACCATTGAGCTGGGTAAGGTGCGCCCGTTTGGGCAAAATGATATGAGCCGCTTTGCCAGAGCTCGGCAAACACTGCGGGAGTTGGTAAGCCAAGCCGAGGTTGCAACCGAACCCTTTGTTGAAGCAGATTTTCAGCTGTATCAGGTATATCGCGCTATTAATAAACACACTGATGCGTTTGTGCTTAACTTTGCCGAAGATGTGGAAAACTTTACCAGTTATCCTGTTGGTACTGTGCTGGCGACAGATGGCGATATCGAATATCGCGTCGAGCAGGAAGGTGAAGCGTTAATTTTCCCTAATGCCAGGGTCGCTATTGGCCAGCGCGCTATGCTGATGGTGGTACCGACAACCGTAGCGGACAACCTGGCATAGCGGCTATGGCCGTACTGAATTAGCCAAAAAGAGTAAATTTAAGCTGACAGTCGTACGCTCTGGCTGGCGATTTTGCAGGGGCTTGCGGTTGCAATGCAGTTTACGTAAAGGTAAAGTTGCCGCCGATAATTAATAGAACACACCGGCGTGGGCAGTGATGCAAACGCAAACGGGGAGGCGGTAACACCGCAAAATAGCAGCGACAAAAGCTGAGCACTGTTAGCCGCAAGCCCTAAGGCCTGCGGCTAAACGGCGCAAACCACATGTCTATGACGTATAACAAACAAGAGACATCCTATGACTAACCCAAATAACGCCACCATCACCACGGTGCACACCGCAGAGTTTACCGCCGGTGATGCGTTAAAAATTCCTACGCTGCGCATATTACGTGATGACGGCAGCTTATATGACGGGGCCGCAGCGCCAGAACTGGATAAAGCCACGGCACTGAAAATGTACGATACCATGGTGTTTATCCGCGTGCTGGATGAGCGCATGTTGGCCGCGCAGCGTCAGGGCCGGATCAGCTTTTACATGCAGTGTTTAGGTGAGGAAGCAACAACTGTTGGCAGTGCTGCTGCACTGGATGAGAAAGACATGATCATGGCGCAATACCGTGAGCAGGGTGCACTGCGTTATCGTGGTTTTACGCTGGAACAATTTATGAACCAGCTGTTCTCCAACGAGAAAGATTTGGGTAAAGGCCGCCAGATGCCGGTACATTATGGTAGCAAAGACATTTATTACATGACCATTTCATCGCCGCTGGGGACACAGATCCCACAGGCCAGTGGTTATGCCTATGCACAAAAACTGCGTGGCCTGAGTAACACCACTATTTGTTATTTCGGCGAAGGCGCGGCATCAGAAGGTGACTTCCATGCCGGTTTGAATATGGCCGCAGTGCATAAAGCGCCGGTGATTTTCTTCTGCCGCAATAACGGTTATGCCATATCTACTCCGGCCAACGAGCAGTTTGTCGGTGATGGTATAGCTTGTCGTGCGGTGGGTTATGGCATGAAAGCCCTGCGTGTGGATGGTGCAGATATTTTAGCGGTGTATCAAGCGACGAAAATGGCGCGTGAATATGCGCTGGAGCACAATGAGCCGGTGTTGATTGAATCTATCGCTTACCGTTTAGGTGCGCATTCATCATCTGACGATCCAAGCGGTTACCGCTCTAAGGAAGAAGAAGAGAAGTGGCGTCAGAACGACCCAATTTCACGTTACCGTTTATGGTTGATTGAAAAAGGCTGGTTAGACGAGGCGGATGATAAAGCGACCATTGAAAAGCTACGTACTGAAATTCTTGATGCGTTAAAAGTGGCAGAGAAGGTAGCTAAGCCAGGCATTGAGCACTTAATTTCAGATGTATATGCCGAGCCAATTCCAGCATTACAACAACAATTAGATGAATTAAAAGCGCATATCCGTAAATACCCGGATGCGTATCCGGTAACGGCGGGGAGATTAGACTAATGGCCAAAATGAATATGTTGCAAGCCATTAATAATGCGCTTGATTTAGCCATGGCAAAAGATGACAGCGTGGTATGTTTCGGTGAAGACGTTGGCCACTTTGGCGGCGTATTTCGTGCAACCAGTAAGCTGCAGGAAAAATACGGTAAAGCGCGTTGTTTTAACACACCGCTGACCGAGCAGGGTATTGCCGGTTTTGCCAACGGTATGGCCGCGCAGGGCATGAAACCGGTAGCCGAAATTCAGTTTGCTGATTATATCTTCCCGGCGTTTGACCAGATCGTCAACGAAACGGCAAAATTCCGCTACCGCTCAGGTAACGAGTTTAATGTCGGTGGCCTGGTGTTCAGAAGCCCGTACGGCGGTGGTATTGCCGGTGGTCATTACCACAGTCAGTCGCCGGAAGCCTATTTCGCCCATACGCCGGGGTTAAAAGTGGTGATCCCACGCGATCCGTATCAGGCTAAAGGCTTATTACTTGCATCTATTGCCAGCCCGGATCCGGTCATTTTCTTCGAACCGAAGAAGTTATACCGTGCATCAGTGGGCGAAGTGCCAGAAGAGTACTACGAGATAGACCTGGGCAAAGCCGAAGTCACGCAGCAGGGTAAAGATGTCACTGTGCTGGCCTGGGGTGCGCAGATGGAAATCGTGCAAAAAGCGGTAGAAATGGCGGAAAAAGAAGGTGTGTCATGTGAAGTGATTGACCTGCGCAGCATTTTGCCATGGGATGCCGATACCGTAGCCGAGTCGGTGAAGAAAACCGGCCGTCTGGTGATCAACCATGAAGCGCCGTTAACCGGTGGTTTTGCCGGTGAAATCGCCGCTACGATCCAGAAAATGTGTTTCCTGTACTTAGAAAGCCCGATTGAACGTGTTTGTGGTCTGGATACGCCATACCCGCTGGCGCTGGAAAAAGAGTACGTGGCAGATCATTTAAAGACGTACGAAGCCATTATGCGCTCAGTTAAATTCTGATGGAGGCAGAGATGAAAAAAGATTTTATTCTGCCGGATATCGGTGAAGGTATTGTTGAGTGTGAAATCGTCGAATGGCTGGTTGCTGAAGGCGATAGCATTAAAGAAGATCAGCCGGTTTGCGATGTGATGACAGACAAAGCACTGGTGCAAATTCCGGCAGTACATGATGGCGTGGTAACTAAGCTGTATTACGCTAAGGGCGACATTGCTAAAGTACATGCGCCTCTGTTTGAAATGCAAGTTGATGGCGCAGCAGATGCCAAAGCAGATGTAGCTGAACCGGCACCAACAGCGCCTGTTGCGGCTTCTGTTACAGGTAGCGCCAGTGAAGACTTTATCCTGCCGGATATTGGCGAGGGTATTGTTGAGTGTGAAATCGTTGACTGGCTGGTAAGCGAAGGTGATGACATCGTTGAAGATCAGCCGGTGTGCGATGTAATGACGGACAAAGCCCTGGTGCAAATTCCAGCGAAATACTCCGGTAAAGTTACTAAGCTGTATTACACCAAAGGCGATATCGCTAAAGTGCACTCACCACTGTTTGCCATGTCTCACGCCGGTACCGCGGCGGTGGCAGCGCCGGTAGCGCCAGCAAACGCACCGGCAGCAAGCTGTGCGGTAAAAGCGGCGGCACAACAGGTTGTGGCGGGTACAGTTGCCAGCAATGGTAAAGCGCTGGCAAGTCCGGCGGTACGCCGTTTGGCGCGAGAGCTTAATATTGATCTGGCGAAAGTACCGGGTAGTGGTGAAAAAGGCCGCGTTTACAAAGAAGATGTGCGCGCTTTTGCTGAAGGTAAAACCACAGTCGCTGTACCAACACCACAGTCAGCTAAAGCGGCTGCACCGGCAGTTGCCAGCGGCGGAAGTCGGGTTGAGCCAATTAAAGGTATTAAAGCGGCAATGGCAAGGCAGATGGTGGAGTCGGTGTCTACCATTCCACATTTTACCTACTGTGAAGAGATTGATTTGACTGAGCTGATTGCGCTTAGGTTAAGCTTAAAAGATCAGTACGCCAAGCAGGGTATTAAGCTGACGATGATGCCGTTTTTTATCAAGGCGTTATCAATGGCGATTAAGCAGTTCCCGATCATGAACAGCCAGGTAAACAGCGATTGCACAGCGCTGACTTACTTTGATGATCACAACGTTGGCATCGCGGTAGATTCGAAAGTGGGCTTGTTGGTGCCAAATATTAAAGGCTGCCAGCATAAATCGATTATTCAGATTGCTGAAGACTTAACCCGCTTAACCGAGCAGGCACGCGAAGGTCGTGTTAGCCCGGCAGATTTGAAAGGCGGTACCATCAGCATTTCAAATATCGGCGCTTTGGGCGGTACCGTAGCCACGCCAATTATTAACAAGCCGGAAGTGGCGATAGTAGCGCTTGGCAAAGTGCAGGCTCTGCCTCGCTTTAATGCCCAAGGCGAAGTAGAAGCGCGTCAGCTGATGCAAATCAGTTGGTCCGGTGATCACCGAGTGATTGACGGTGGCACTATTGCCCGCTTTACCAACCTCTGGAAGCAATATCTGGAGCAACCGGCCACTATGTTGTTGGCTATGCAGTAAAGAGCGACTTGGCACCGTTGTCGCTTTCTGATAAAACCCACTGAGTCACAGTGGGTTTTTTATTTCGCAATTTAAGGTAAAGCGATGCAATACAAAAACCAGCTTCGTAACTTTTATATTCCGGAAGAGCAGTCAATCTACCTGCTTAATACGAATGATGCTAAGAAACTAAAAGACTGGGTAGCGTTATGTATCTCTGAGCTGGAAAAGCTGGGGTATCGCCAGATAGAGCTGATAGGTAAGGGAGCTTATGGTTTCGCTTTCGCCGGGCTGGACAGCCGTGCACAGGCCTGCGTATTTAAATTTTCGCGTATAAATTTACCGCAGCACATTCAGGAACGGCTGGCCGATGAAGCCTATATGTTGTCGCAGGTTACGCATCCGAATGTACCGCGGTATATCACCTATCAGGTGGTTAAAAAGCAGGGTATCCTGATGATGCAGCGTGGTAAAGGCATCGATCTTGAGCAATTTAGTCTGAACAAAGGGCGTTTACCTGCCAGATTGCTGGTCGATATTGCCTGTCAGCTGGCAAACGTGCTGCTGGCGCTGCGTGAACATCATAAAGACGGCGAATTACAGCCGATAGTACACGGTGATATCAAACCCTCAAATCTGGTATTTGATGAGCAAACTGGCCTGGTCAGCCTGATTGACTGGGGGTCGTCGGTGTTTGCGCAGCTCGATGCACAGGGGCAATACTTGTCTAACAATGTCATGCAGCTTATGTCCGCCGATTTACACAGTTCAAACGCCAGAATGGGGGATGTATATTTTATCGGGCCGGAACAGCGTGCTGGGGCCTTGTCCAGCCCCCGCTTTGACGAACAAGGCGTGGCCAGTACGCTGTATGCATTGGCGTCTGGGCAATCCTGTCGGTTTGGCCGTAAAGCCATTCCTGCCCGCAGCTTAGGCTTGCCAGTTGAGTTTGCTACTATGCTTGACAGCATGCTGTCTGACGATGCGCAGTTAAGAGCACAGGCCGGTGACTTTTTTTTGCAGCAGATGCCACGATTAAAACACCTGGTTTTGCCTGTTATTGAATTGTTTGATGATGCACCAATGTTACCTGTCTGGGTGAGCCCTCAGGTGCGTGAGCTTGATACTGTGGTTTATTCATCGCGCAAATCATTTTTACGGGAACATAGTGAAGAAGATGGCATTGCCTATGTAGATGATGTGCAGCTGGAGCGTTATTACAAAAACTACCTTGAGGGTATGGGTGAGACAGAAAAAGCCTTTGTTGCGGCAGTGAGTCGTCTGGCGCGTTATCCGGTGGTAGGCGGGCTGGCGATTCACTGGCAGGCGAGTGGCGTTTACATAGACTCCAGCCTTAATCTGTATGATGACAGTCTGGCTAAGTCTTTTGCTTTATCAGTGAATAATGTTGTATCACTGGCGAGGGCAATTGCAAAAGTCGGCATATTTAAAGCCTGTTTATTTAATGCGCGTAACACTATTCATATCAGCCGGCAAAGCATCAATGAGCCATTTTTGGCGCCGGCAGATGCGGTGATACCTTATCAACTGGCACCGGTATTCAGTAATGAAGATGCGAGCAAACAACATTCCTACTTTGAAGATGGTAAAGACCCGGATGAGCAGTTGGTGCTACCAGACACTATTATGGCGGATATTGCCAGCCTTAATTTAATCCGGCATACCGGCTGTATCATTTTTGAAGTGACCAGTTTATATATGAAGATCCACAGCTATTACCGGCTGCTGGATCCACAAGCGGAAGCGGAGTTTCGCTTTCTGCTGCAAAATATCCTGACAAAGGTGAGCGAAATAACCGGCGAAGGAGTAGGCGGTTTTATGAAATTACCGTTTAAAGACACCCGGTTCTTCCCACATCAGTCTCAGTTGCCGGTGCACTACTATCCTGCTAATCCGTACAAAATATAAGACAGTCAGTGAAATAATGTACAAATCTCACTCGATCGGCTGTATTAAAGTGTTAAATGCCTGTTGCTGGCTCAAATCTTTGCCGCGAAATGGTTTAAATTTACGGGCAAAACGAGTAATGTACGGGTTTTGAGCATTAATCAGAATTCCTTACTTCATGTCTAATGAAAAAACTGCGTTATACCACCTGTTGAACCAGCAAGCTCAGGCGTTGATCGAGCAAGAAACAGATCTTATCGCCAATATGGCGAATTTAAGTGCGTTATTATTTAACCAGCTTCCCGATTTAAATTGGGCAGGGTTTTATATCATGCGCTCAGGTGAGCTGGTATTAGGACCATTTCAGGGGCAGGTAGCTTGTGTACGGATCCCGGTGGGTAAGGGCGTCTGTGGTACTGCAGTCGCCAGTGGGCAAGTACAGCTGGTTAAAGATGTACACGAATTTCCAGGCCACATTGCCTGCGATGCCGCCAGTAACTCTGAAATCGTTTTACCTCTGCGTCATAATGGTGAAATTATTGCGGTATTAGATATCGACAGCCCGTTGCTTGCCAGGTTTGACAGTGACGATCAGGCTGGCCTGCAACAGTTGATCAGTCTGTTCGAACAGCATCTGGCTGCAACGTTATGAAAGATACAATTTCTATTCACGATTATCTGTTTGATGTTGCAGATGTCGGTGATTGGGAAGGTGAAGAAGAACTGGTAACGGATAAGCTCAATGCGGTTTATCATGCCGTCTGGCATACTTTACCTGACGAGATAAGTGCTGCAGAGGTTGAGCAGTTACTACCTGATATCTGGGATCAGCTGCGTGGCGGTACTGTACTGCTTGAAGCTGATGAAGATGAGTTAGTTGATTGGGCGTTGGCTTATGTACGCCAACAGCTGGAACAAGGCATTCCGAATGCGGATGCTGCAGATGAAGAAGAGTGAAGCGTTAATGACCACCCCATCCGAACAAAATGTAAAAGCCGGCAATGTCAAAGAAGTTCTGGCTTATCTTGCTGTAAAGTTTCCAGCTTGTTTTAGCGTTTCAGGAGAAGCTAAGCCTCTGAAAATAGGTATTTTTCAGGAGCTTGCGCAAAGGCTGCAAGATGATGCGACAGTTAGCAAGACTCAGTTACGTCAGGCGCTTAGAGTATATACCTCCAGCTGGCGTTATCTTGAGTCGACAAAGGAAGGTGTAAGCCGCATTGATTTAGACGGCAATGCCGGAGATGTGATTGATGCTTCTCAGGCGGAACATGCCAGCAAAGTGTTGGAAGAGAGCAAAGCTAAAGCAGCACAGAAGCGTAAAGCAAAAGTTGCCGAAGCAAAAAGCCGTGTAACCGCTGAAAAACCTGCTTACAAAAAAAGCGCGAACAAAAAGCCAACTGCAGCCTCTAAAAGCACTAAGGTTAACCAGAAACCTGTATCTGATGCAGAACCAGCAGCAAAGGCCGCCCCTGTATTGGAGAGGATACCCGCTGAACATGTTGTCGTTGGTGGTAAAGTATTGTTAAAGTTGGGGCAGAGCCCGATGCTGGCGACAGTGCTTGAGATCAGCAAAGACGATGTGACTGTGCAGTTGGGCTCTGGTATGGTGATCAAAACCCGTCAGGACAGTTTATATTTAGCCTGACCAACTCTGAGTAGCTTATGAAAAAATTATCAGTACTTGCGACAGCCCTCATCGTTGCTTTCAGTGTCAATGCTTCTCCTGAATCTAAAACTGAGCCGTTGGTGTTGCCTGCCATTGCGCAGGATGTCCAACATGCAACTGCCAGTAAAAGGATTACAGCGCTTTTCACCAGAGGCCATTATACGCACGTGCAACTTGATGATGAGTTATCGTCCAGGATGTTCGACACTTATCTGAAGAATCTGGATTACTATCGCAATGTACTGACAAAAGCCGATATTGATACATTTGAGCAATATCGGGATAAGTTTGACGACGCTATCAACAAAGGTAATCTGAACTTTGCGTTTGATATGTTCAATTTGACACTGAAGCGCCGGTTCGAACGTTTTGATTATGCTCAGAAGCTGCTGGAAAAGGGCTTTGATTTTAATGTTGAAGACCAATATATCTATGATCGTGAAGAAGCCAATTGGGCGACAAGCACGGCAGAACTGGATGAAATATGGCGCCAGCGTGTCAAGTTTGATGCATTGAACCTGAAACTGGCCGGGAAAAATGCCGAAGAAATCCAGACTATACTGAAAAAGCGCTATCACAATAGCCAAAAACGTTTAACACAAAGCGAAAGTGAAGACGTTTTTCAACTGATCATGAACTCGTTTGCACGCAGTATTGAAGCTCATACCTCATATCTGTCTCCCCGTAACGCCGACCGGTTCCAGCAGGAAATGAACCTGTCACTGGAAGGCATCGGAGCGGTACTTCGTGCTGACGAAGACTATACCGTTATTCAGAGCCTGGTCCCCGGTGGGCCGGCGGATTTGACGCAAAAGCTGAAGCCAAAAGATAAAATCATTGGTGTGGCGCAGGATAAAGCCGAGTTTGTCGACGTAATTGGCTGGCGTCTTGATGATGTGGTTGATCTTATTAAAGGGCCAAAAGGCAGTACAGTGCGACTGCAGGTCGTCGGCGCTAATGATATTGGTACCAGCCATGCTCAGGTTATCAGCATTGTGCGTGATAAAATCCGGCTGGAAGATCGCGCAGCGAAAGCTGAAGTGTTCAAGCCGCAATTGTCGGAATTAGATCAGAAAATCGGGGTTATCAGTATTCCTGGTTTCTACAACAATCTGGCCGATGATGTTAAGAAGCTGCTGGTGGAGCTGAAAGAAAGCTCGGTTGATGGCATTATTATCGATCTGCGTGGTAATGGTGGTGGTTCACTGCAGGAAGCCACTTTACTTACCGGGCTGTTTATCGATAGTGGCCCTGTCGTGCAAATCCGTGAAGGTGATGGCAAAGTATCAGTGTCTCAGGACAACGACGGCGTAAGTTACTATGAAGGCCCGCTAACCGTTATGGTAGACCGCTATAGCGCTTCGGCGTCAGAAATATTTGCAGCAGCAATGCAAGACTACGGCCGGGCGCTGATAGTTGGTGAGCAGACTTTTGGCAAAGGCACAGTGCAGCAACATCGCGGGCTTGGCCGTATTTACGATATGTTTGACAACCCGCTAGGTAGCGTTCAGTACACGATTGCCAAGTTTTACCGTATTAATGGTGGCAGCACTCAGCATAAAGGTGTGATCCCTGACATTCAGTTCCCTACAGCGATTGACCCGGCAGAATGGGGTGAGAGCAAAGAGGAATATGCTTTACCGTGGGACTCGATCAATGCAGCGCGTTACAGCAGCCTGAATGATATCTCCGGTTTATTACCTGCGCTGAGAGAGAAACATCAGGCACGAATTGGTAAAGAGCCAGAGTTTAAGTATCTGTTGGATGATATTACAGAATATAAGCAACAGATGGATGACAAAACTGTATCGTTGAAAGAAGTCGAACGGGTTACAGAGAGGGACGAAGGTAAAGCAAAACAGCTTACCAGAGTAAATGCCCGGCTGAAACGTTTTGGCATGCCAGAGGTGACTTCATTAGATGATGTGCCGGAAAAGCTGGAAAAAATTGATCCGTTTCTGGAAGAAGCGGCCAATATAACGGCAGATTTTAAAATGGTAAGTCGTCTGGCGAAAAAATAAAATACAGAGTTCATCATAAAATAAGGCGGTTTCAACACCGCCTTTGCTAATAAAATCATAATAATTATAAAGGTTTACTATGACTACACGTGGTGAATTCTCCTCGAGAATTGGCTTTATTCTTGCCGCATCCGGTTCTGCTGTTGGGTTAGGGAATATATGGGGGTTTCCAGCCCAGGTCGCCAGCAATGGCGGCGCTGCTTTTGTTTTAATGTACCTTATCCTTGCGTTCTTATTGGCTTACCCGGTGCTTATGGCTGAGTTTTTGATTGGCCGTGCAACCGAGTCTAATGTTGTCGATGCGCTAGGCAAAGTGTCAAAGGGAATCAGCGGCAGGTTGGTTGGCATGTGGGGTATCGTTACGGTGTCGCTTATCCTGGCGTTTTACGGCATAGTCGGCGGCTGGATGCTTGCCTACACGCTGGAGGCTGTTGCCAGTCTGGCGGGATTGGAAGAAACCGCGCAATGGTTGGTGTCACAGTCTGTTAGCCGGAATATTATATTTTGTGGGCTGTTTATGTTACTGACAGTCGGTATTGTCAGCGGCGGAGTAGTAAAAGGTATAGAGCGTTGGTCGGTGCGATTGATGCCTACGCTGTTTGCTATCATGATTTTGTTATTCGGCTATGTAATGACGCAAGATGGCGCAGTCGATGGGCTTAAAGTGTATCTGTTACCTGATTTTTCACAGGTATTGAATCCGGATTTACTGATTAGTGCCATGGGGCAAGCCTTTTTCTCGATGTCTTTAGGTGTTGGCACCATGCTTATCTATGGCTCTTATGTCAGCCACAAAGAAAACCTGCCAAAGTTAGGCGCAGCAGTATCTCTTATCGATATTGGCGTAGCAGTGTTGGCCGGATTACTGATTATCCCGGCGATGTATGTAGCTTTGCATAATGGCGTACAGATATTTGCCGAAGACGGCCGTTTACTGGCAGAGGACACGCTGATTTTTGCCGTATTGCCGTCGCTGTTCGATACCATGGGATTGGTTGGTTTGTTTGTCGCGCTGGCGTTTTTCCTGCTGATGTCGATAGCTTCATTAACGTCATCTATTTCGATGCTGGAAGTTCCGGTGTCTTATGTGGTCGAGAATAAAAATGTCAGTCGGCACAAAGCAGTCTGGTTGATTGCCGCAATTATCTTTGCTGCCAGTGTTATTATTATTCTGAATTTCTCAACGCTGTTTGGTTTTGTTATCGCGCTAACCACAAGATACAGTCAGCCTTTGTTAGGCTTGATGCTATGTATTTTCGCCGGTTGGGTTTGGAAGCGTAATGAGATACTACAGGAGCTGAAAAAAGGGGACAGTAACGCAGAGCACTCTTTGTTCTGGCGCATCTGGCCTTGGTATGTCAGGTTTGTTTGCCCGGTGGTGATCTTACTGATGTTTTACCGTTCGCTATAACTAAAAATATAACAAAAGCAGAGTGAAGGGCATGGCGACGCCCTTCATCAACCGGAGCAACACAATGTCTGAAAAACAACCCAGTTTTCTTGATGCCTCTATTCCGCTCATCGTACTGGTAATTCTACTCTCAGCATCAGTCTATCTGTTTGGTGATAACTCATCATACGGACCCAATCAGATTGCTTTGTTTATGGCGACAGCGGTAGCTGTCGTAATAGGTTTAAAAAACGGCTATCGTTGGGCTGTTATTGAAAAAGCCATGGTTAAAGGCATTTCATTGTCACTCGGCGCTGTGCTGATTTTATTATCGGTTGGCGCATTAATTGGTACATGGATGTTATCCGGCACAGTACCAACACTGATTTACTATGGATTACAGCTGTTAAGTCCAAGCTGGTTTTTTGCCGCCAGCTGTCTTTTGTGTGGCATTGTCGCGATGAGTATTGGCAGCTCCTGGACAACAGCTGCGACTATCGGTGTCGCCCTGATAGGTGTTGCACAAGGTCTTGGGTTATCTCCGGCAATTACCGCAGGCGCTATAGTGTCGGGCGCCTATTTTGGAGACAAAATATCCCCGTTGAGTGAAACCACGAATTTAGCACCGGCAGTGGCCGGGTCTGATTTATTTGACCACATCCGTCATATGCTGTGGACCACTGTACCCAGTTTTGCAATAGCGCTGATTTTATTTACCATCATCGGTTTTAGCACAGATGTCAGTGCCGATTTTGACAGAATTAATGAAATCAGTACCGTACTACAGCAAAACTTTTCAATAAATTTTACTGCGCTGATCCCTTTATTTGTCTTGTTAGCCATGGCCGTGAAGAAGGTACCGGCATTCCCGACCGTTTTTATCGGTGCGCTGTTAGGTGCACTGTGGGCAGTGTTGTTTCAGCAGGATCTGATGACAAGACTGGTTGAACAGGATATTAGCTATGCGCTGGCAAGTTTGAAACTGGTTTGGCACATTTTTCATGCCGGTTTTACGATTGATACCGGCAATGCCAGCCTGAATGACCTGTTAAGCGGCGGCGGTATGGCCAGTATGTTAAATACTATCTGGCTGGTATTTTGTGCGATGATGTTTGGTGCAACCATTGAAAAGATCGGGCTGTTACGCAAGTTTGTTCAGTCTATTCTGTTTTTTGCCAAAAGCACCGGCTCGCTTATCACCAGTACTATTGCGACGTGTTTTGTCACAAACGTGCTGACGGCGGACCAGTACATGTCAATAGTGATGCCAGGGCGTATGTTTAAAGAGGAATATGAGCGGCGCAATCTGGCGCCGGTTAACCTGTCCAGAACACTGGAAGACGGTGGTACTATTACCAGCCCGCTTATCCCATGGAACACTTGTGGTGCTTATATGCACAGTGTGTTGCAAGTCAGCCCGCTCGATTACGCGGTTTACGCTTTTTTTAACCTGATTAATCCGGTGCTGGCCATTATTTACGCATACTGTGGGATTAAAATCTTACGGCTGACGCCACCGGATTCCGTCGCGAAGGACCTGGCGGCAAAAGCCTGATACGAAAAGCCTGAATAATTCAGGCTTTTTTGTCAGTATACTTTGAGAAACTAAATACTATTTAGCAGGACACTGAAATGTCAACAGAGCAGCAAAACCGGCAGGCAAAGTCGCGGCATGATTACCAGCCACCGCCATTCCTTATCCCCACTATTGACCTGCATTTTGAATTGGACAGCGGCGCAACCATCGTCACATCTGTAATGCAGCTAAGACGTCAAACCGCTGATGCTGCACTGAAACTTGATGGCCAGCATCTTAAGCTGCTTCGGGTATTGATAGACGGTACACCGCTTAGCGCTGCGCAATATGAATTGAATAGTGAAAGTCTGACAATACCTGCCGTTCCTGATGCATTTGAGTTGACGATAGTGACACAGATCGCACCGGCAGAGAATACGGCACTTGAAGGCCTGTATATGGCCGGCGAAAGTTATTGTACCCAGTGTGAGGCTGAGGGATTTCGCCGTATTAGCTATTTCCTGGATAGACCAGATGTGCTGAGCGAATACCGGGTAACAATTAAAGCAGCTGCGGCCAGCTATCCTTACTTGCTGTCCAATGGCAACAAAATTGCCGAGCATATAACGGCAGATGGCAGCCGGATAGTGCAGTGGCATGATCCATTCCCCAAGCCTTGCTACTTGTTTGCGCTGGTTGCCGGTGATTACGATTTACTCGAAGACAGTTTCGTTACAGCGTCTGGCCGTGACGTTACATTGCAGCTGTTTGTTGACAAAGGCCAGGCCCATAGAGGCGGCTTTGCGCTGCAGGCACTGAAGCGCGCTATGCGTTGGGATGAGCAGCGTTTTAATCTGGAATACGACCTGGACATCTATATGGTCGTAGCAACAGATTTCTTCAACATGGGGGCGATGGAAAACAAAGGCCTGAATGTTTTTAACAGCAAATATGTACTGGCAGAAACAGCAACCGCTACAGATCGTGACTATTTTAATATTGAATCTATTATCGGCCATGAATATTTTCATAACTGGACGGGAAACCGGGTAACGTGCCGTGACTGGTTTCAGTTGAGTCTGAAAGAGGGTTTAACCGTATTTCGTGATCAGGAGTTCAGCGCGGACATGGGCTCAGCGACACTATGCCGGATAGATGCGGTGAAACTGATCCGCACGGCGCAGTTTGCAGAAGATGCAAGCCCTATGGCTCATCCGATCCGGCCTGAGTCAGTACTAGAGATGAATAACTTCTATACCGTAACTGTTTACGATAAAGGCGCTGAGGTTATTCGTATGCTGCAGACGATACTGGGTAAGGATGGCTTTGCCCGGGGGATGGCGTTGTATTTAAAACGACATGATGGCCAGGCGGCGACCTGTGACGATTTTATTCAGTCGATGCAGGATGCCAACGGATACGACTTAACCCACTTCGCGCTATGGTATAGCCAGTCGGGCACTCCGCAAGTCACTGCCAGTCAGCAATATGATACCGTCAGACAAACGCTTACCTTAGCGCTAAGCCAGTACACTGCGGCAACAGCAGATCAAACTGAAAAACAGGCACTGCAGATACCGGTACGGATTGAGTTACTACTGGCCGGCGGTGAAAAACAATCTCATCTTCTGATGCTAACGGAAAAAGAGCAGACTTTTACATTCAGCGACATTAGCAATGAACCGGTTGTAGTGTGGCTGGAACACTTTTCCGCGCCGGTAAAACTGCAGCAACAAAGCTCAGATGAGGCACTGTTGCATATTGCTGCCTTTGCCACTGACGGTGTTGCCCGTTGGGATGCGATGCAACAGTTCTGGGGGCGTAAGGTCGCCCAGTTGATCGCTGGGAAAAGTGCAGAAGATGTTTTACCAGCAGCGCTGTTTCAAATGCTGCAAAGCTGGTTGCAGCAACCCGGCGATGATAAGTCGCTAATAGCAGAACTGCTATCATTGCCAGATTTCGACAGTCTGGCTGAGCAATATCAGCAGATCCCGGTAGACGGCATATTGTCGGCGCTGGAACAGTTCAGGCAAATTATCGCTGACAGATTGCAAAGCCACTTTATCAGCTGCTATCAGCAAGTGCCGGTATCAGCTTATCAGTATGATGAGGTGTCTGTCGGTAACCGTCGCCTACGCGCCTTGTGTCTTAGCTATATTGCGCTGCAACAACACAGCCAGCAGCTACTGAGTACGCATTATCATCAGGCAGACAATATGTCGGACACTATTGCAGCACTGAGTGCCAGTCAGCAAGCACAGAGCAAGACGTTTACTGAACTGCTCGCGGATTTTAGCCAGCGCTGGCAGAGTGACGCTCTGGTAATGGATAAAGCTTTTGGTTTGGCGGCGACTGAGCCGTCTGAACAGGTTTTTGCCAGTATCGACAAGATGCAAAACCATCCGTTGTTCAGCTGGAAGAATCCGAATCGGGTAAGAGCGTTGTTTTCAGCCTTCAGCATGAGGAATCCGAAACAGTTCCACAGCACCGACGGCAAAGGTTATCAGTTGTTGCAGTATGCCGTCGCCAAAATGGATGCAATTAATCCCCAGGTTGCTGCCAGGCTGATAACACCTTTGCTGAGCTGGCGCAGATACGACGAAACCAGACAACAGGCAATGCGCGCTGTGTTGCAATCTCTGGCTGATAATTCGTCGCTAAGTAACGACGTATATGAAAAAGTGAGTAGAAGTCTTAGTTAATGCGCCGCTATTTTTTTAATGCCATGCTCAGCGCTGAACAATGCTATGGTTATTATCGTGGCGATATTAAGAACGTCATTGTCACGACAGACAATGGTGAACGCGTACAGTTGCTGTTCAAGCACTTTCAACGCTTCATTGGCAGTGATGGCATTCGCGGCCGGTTTCGGTTAATTGTCAGTGAGGAGGGCGCTTTTGTCAGTCTGGATAAAATTAATTAGAGCTTATACTTTAAACGCTGAATTAAAACAATGACTTGCTTAAAACTGGTGTTTGGCCTTTAATTTCATAAGTTTAGCGTTTTCTCT
This sequence comes from Rheinheimera sp., assembly GCF_036568245.1. GTDB lineage: Bacteria > Pseudomonadota > Gammaproteobacteria > Enterobacterales > Alteromonadaceae > Alishewanella. Next base: position 24,330 of record NZ_DATCSY010000180.1, read on the forward strand.
GCTGACAACGGATGAAGAGGTTAAACCAGATAGACATTAATCAGTTTAAAAGTTGAGCAAAATTTGTAAAAAGTGAATACAAATCAACAGATTTCAAGCCGGGCAGCCCTTGCTTGCAGCTTGAAATGATGTAATTATTTTGGCTAAGTAGGCTGAGATCGGATCAGTTGGCTTAGCAATATAACTAAAAGAACATTTAAGAATCCTGCAGGGACAGGGGGGGAGAAAACAAGATGAATAAAAGGTCAATAACCTTTGCTAAAAAGCCTTTAGCAGTGGGTGTTGCGTCAGCGCTGTTTGCCTTGTCATTGGCTCCGGCTCAGGCCGCATCCTGGGATCTGGGTGATGTAAATATCACTTTTGATTCAACATTCTCATACGGCGCCAGCTGGCGTATGGAAGACAGGAATTTTGACACGATAAGTAAAGCTAATCATCCCCGGTTCGATTGGGATGGCTATGGGTATGATGTGTCTAATCCGACGCGGTTCAACTCTGTATATGCTAGCTCTCAAATTTGGTCTCAGCCTGGTGCGTACTCCAGCAATGGTGATGCAGGTAACTTAAACTATGACCGCGGTGATATGTTCAGTAGCCTGGCAAAAGGCCTGCATGAATTA
>NZ_DATCSY010000181.1:0-13773 GCF_036568245.1 Rheinheimera sp.
AAAGGTACAATTGCTGGAAAAGACCGGCGGTAAGTCCGGACATTATGTTGTGGAGGCCAAATGATTAAAATTCTGTTTTTCGCCGCGCTGCGCGAGCGGCTTGACTGCGAGCAATACCTGCTGAGCTGCGATGACAAAATATTGCGGGTTGCCGACATACTGCAGCAACTGCAAAGCCGCTGCCACAACTGGCAACTGGAGCTTAGCCGCAATGATTTGCTCTGCGCTGTTAATCAGCAATTGGTGCCGTTAACGGCCAGTGTACAGGACGGTGATGAGCTGGCATTTTTCCCGCCGGTAACGGGCGGTTAAGAGATAGTAGCTAACGGATGGAGAATGACATGAGCATCTTTGTTGCGGTGCAAAGCGACGACTTTTGCGTCGCCAGCGAATACGACGAGCTGCGCCAGCAGGCCAACTGCGGCGCTATTGTCACCTTTAACGGCCTGGTACGTGAGCTTAGCAACAACATACTGCACAACATGACGCTGGAGCACTACCCCGGCATGACAGAACAAGCCCTTATTGCAATCGCAGAACAGGCAAAGCAACGCTGGCAGCTTGGCGCGGTGCGCATTGTTCACCGGGTAGGCACACTTAAGCCACAGCAACAAATTGTGTTTGTCGGTATTGCCAGTGCCCACCGCGCAGCGGCCTTTGCCGCCTGTGAGTTCATTATGGATTACCTGAAAAACCGAGCGCCATTCTGGAAAAAAGAGCATACCGCGCAAGGTGATTACTGGGTGGCGGCCAAGGCCAGCGACCAGCAAGCACTGGCGCGCTGGGAGTAACTGATGCGCCATCTATTCTTTGCTGTTTGTTTGCTTTTCACCTTAAGCAGTTATGCCGGCGACAAGCTCACCATAGCGGCCGCTTCCGACCTGCGCTATGCCATGGCTGACATCGTTAGCCTGTTTCAACAGCAGAATCAGCTTGATGTCAGGGTAATTTATGGCGCCAGCGGCAAACTCAGCACTCAGATCCGCCATGGCGCGCCCTATGATATGTTTTTCTCCGCTGATATCAGCTTTGCCGGACGGCTATATCAGGACGGCTTCGCAGCCACTGCGCCACAGCCTTATGCGCTGGGGCATTTAGTGCTGTGGAGCCCAAAACAGAATATGGCCGGCATTAAGCTAGAACAGCTGGCAGAGCTGGCAGAGCTGGCAGAGCTGGATTTTGCCCGCATCGCCATCGCCCAACCAGCCCATGCGCCTTATGGCCAGCGCGCTAAACAAGCCTTGCAGACTGCCGGTGTCTGGCAAAAAGTAGAGCCGAAAATCGTCTATGGCGAAAATATCGCCCAAACTGCGCAACTGGCGCAAAGTGGCGGCGCCGATATCGCTATTATTGCGCAGTCGCTGGCCCGCTTTCCTGAGCTGGCAGGCCAGGGCTACCAGCCTATTAATACTGAGCTGCACCAACCGCTGCTGCAGGCCTATGTCATTACCCGCCACGGCGCAGCTAACACGGCTGCGCGGCAGTTCAGCGCCTTTATGACAACACCACAAGCGCTAAGCATTATGCAGCACTATGGTTTTGAACAAGGGCGTTTTGAACAGCCGGGCTTTGAACAACCGGGATTCGAAAAGCCGGAGGCGAACTGATGGCAGAACTATTCGCCACACTCAGCCCGCAAGACTGGCAAGCGATTAGGCTCACCCTAAAGCTATGCTTATACACCACCGTGATTTTATTGCTACTAGGCACACCGCTGGCCTGGTGGCTGTCACTTAGTAACAGCAAATTGCGCACGGCTATTCAGGCAATAGTGGCACTGCCATTAGTACTTCCGCCAACAGTACTGGGGTTTTATTTATTGCTGCTACTTGGCCCGCATGGCGCAGTCGGCAGCACTTTGGAGCAACTGGGCTTTAATCATCTGGCATTTAGCTTTAGTGGCATTTTAATCGGCTCCGTTGTGTATTCACTGCCCTTTACCGTACAACCGCTTATGGACAGCTTTCGCCGTATGGGGCCAAGACCGCTCGAGGTAGCCGCAACCTTAGGTGCCGGTAAGCTGGATCAGCTGTTTAGCGTGGTACTGCCATTGTGTCGTGGCGGTTTTATTATTGCTGCCACATTAACCTTTGCCCATACGCTGGGTGAATTTGGCGTGATACTGATGCTCGGTGGCAGTATTCCCGGCGAAACTCAGGTGCTTTCAGTACTGATCTACGATCACACCGAGGCGATGAATTACGCTCAGGCGCAGCAGCTATCGCTTGGGTTATTAGTCAGCGCTTTTGTTGTGCTGTTTATTGTCTATGGTTTAAACCGGCGCAATCAGCGCGAGGCGGTGCCGTGATGAGCCTGTTTCAAATCACAGCGCGCCAGGGCAAACACTGGCTGGCGGTCACCGAGCAGAATTGCCCACGCCAGACAACTACCGGTTTAACCCTAAAGTTAACTATGCAGCGGGGTGATTTTTGTCTGCAGATAGATAACTGCCTGCCGCTACGAGGTGTGACCGCGTTATTTGGCCGCTCAGGCTGTGGTAAAACTACACTACTGCGCGCTATAGCTGGCCTTGATCGCCATACCGGTGCTGAAGTGCAATGTGGCGCTACAATATGGCAGCAAGACGGGCATTTTGTGCCAGTACATCAGCGCCGCATTGGTATGGTGTTTCAGGAAAGCAGCTTATTAGCACACCTGACAGTTGAACAAAACCTGCTATATGGCTTTAAACGGCTGGCAAAACACGCCGCTATACAGCTTAAACCTGAGCAGGTTATCCAGATGCTGGAGCTGACTCCGTTATTGCAACAAGTGCCATCGCAATTATCCGGTGGCCAGCGTCAGCGCGTCGCACTCGGCCGGGCTTTACTTAGCCAACCACAATTGCTGCTGCTGGATGAGCCTTTAGCGTCACTGGATCAGCAAAGCCGCAATGAGATTTTGCCGTTTTTACAACGCATCGCCTGCCAGACCGGCATACCTATGTTACTGGTAAGCCATCAACTGGATGACGTTGTTAAACTGGCCGATAATCTGGTACTCATGCAGGATGGTCGAATTCACAGCCAGGGCCCGCTGCAACAGCAATTGCTACAACCACAACTGGCGGCAATCGGCGCTATGTCGATGCTAGATGCCAAAAGCCATGGTTGTAATAATCATCTGCTGAAGCTCAGTATTGGCCAGCAGCAGTTGCAGCTCCCAGCACCGCAACATTGCGATAACGCAAACTACTCCCCCACTTCATACCGTTTACGTATTCAGGCGCGTGATGTAGCACTTAGCCTAACGCCACTAAACGACAGCTCTGTCAGCAATCAGTTACAGGTAAGTATCAGCGGTTTTAACAGTGCGCCGCACCCGGCAGAAACGCTGGTACAGCTAACACTGGAAGGACAGCCACTGCAGGCACTGCTAACCAAACATTCAGTTGAAAGATTGGGCTTGCAGGTTGGGCAGCAGGTTTATGCACAGATTAAAGCGGTGGCGCTGGATTAGTTCAGCGTTATAACCCGCTTCCGCAGTCCAATTTATTTCGACCATAAACGTATTTGTTGTTCCATTACCATATTGGAGACTACCTGCCCTTCCGGTGCCTCTTTCAAGCCGCGCTGCACCATATGTTCAAATGCTAACTCGCGCAAAAATCCCTTACTCGATTAACTCTATACAATCTATCGGGCACACTGCTATACAGGTTGGCTGGTCGTAATAGCCGATACATTCGGTACAAAGGATGGGATCAACCTCATAGTGATTGCCCCCCATGCTAATAGCCTCGTTCGGACACTCCGGTACGCACATATCGCAATTAATACAGCTAACATCAATAACAGCGGGCATGTTTAACTTACCGCGTTAACGGCCAAATCACTGCTGGCAGTGGTCGCAACTGGTAATTGTTTTAGCAGCATAGCGAAGCGCAAATCGGTGCACTCTGGCAACTGCACTTTAAGCTGATAACAGGCACCAGGTGCCAGCAGCATGGCATTGCCCTGCTTATCCCGCAGCGCAGCTAAAGTAAAATGGTGATTACCGGCAGGAGTCATTAACAGCAGATTGTCACCTACTGCGAATTGGTTTTTAATCTCAACCAGAGCATAGCCTTCACTGTCCTGCTCACTGATAAACTCTCCCACCAGTAGCTGCTCACCCACACTGTGGCTGGTATCGTAGTTTTGTAAGTCCTGCGGTTTATGTCGGCGCAGAAAGCCCTCGGTAAAGCCGCGGTTCGCCATGCCTTCCAACTCGCCAAGTAATTGCGGGTTAAAGTCATGGCCTGCAGCGGCATCATCGATTGCACGGCGGTACACCTGGGCGGTGCGAGCAACATAGTAAGGTGATTTTGTACGGCCCTCTATTTTAAGCGACTGCACCCCCATAGCGGTTAAGGCCGGCACATGCTCAATTGCACGCAAATCTTTCGAGTTTAAGATATAAGTACCGTGCAGATCTTCATCTATCGCCATCAACTCGCCTGGGCGGCCCTGCTCTTCGAGTAATGCTGGCGTGCTTATTGGTTTAAATTGCCCGGCATCATCTTCCACTGCCGCGTGCACCTGATAAGGCCAGCGGCAGCTATTGGTGCACGCCCCCTGATTCGGATCACGCTTATTGATGTAACCTGATAACAGGCAGCGGCCTGAATAGGCCATACATAAAGCACCGTGTACAAACACTTCCAACTCCATGTCCGGCACTTCAGTACGGATTTCAGCAATCTCCTCTACCGACAACTCGCGCGATAATATTATCCGTTCGACACCAATACCTTGCCAGAACTGCACTGCAGCCCAGTTCACGGTATTGGCCTGAACCGACAAATGCAGTGGCATCTTGGGGAAATGCTGCCGCAACAGATAAATGACACCGGGATCAGACACAATAAGTGCATCGGGTTTTAGTGCGACCACAGGTGCCATATCGGCAATAAAACTTTTCAGCTTGCTGTTATGTGGCGCTATGTTCACAACCACATACAGCTTTTTGCCCAGCGCATGCGCTTCGTTAATGCCTGTTTCCAGGGTCGCTAAATCAAACTCGTTATTACGCACACGTAAACTGTAACGAGGCTGACCGGCATAAACAGCATCGGCGCCATAAGCAAAAGCCAGACGCAACGCTTTTAAGCTTCCGGCCGGGGAAAGTAATTCAGGTTTAAACATTACAAAGTCTCTGCCACTACTATAGCGAAATAAAAAAGGCGGCTAGTGTAACGCCGGCATCAAAACCGGCGTTGATCTGCCACAAACTGCAGCGAGTTAACATTGAGCCTGCGCCGCCTGAGCCGCTTTAAAACCATTGGCGAAATTGTCCAGCCTCGCAGTACGACTACCAGCAGGTAACATCACCTCTATCAGGTTAAACCGTGTAGTACTGTGCAGAGCTAAGCGTAGTGCTTGTTCAAAGTCTGCCAGCGTTGTCACCTGCATGCCATTTCCGCCCATACTGCGCGCCAATTCCGCGTAGTGCCAGTTAGCTAACCGGGTGCAGTTTAATGCCGGAGCAAAGGCTTCTATCATGTCCCAGCGTTGGTTGTTAAATACAATAATGACCGGTGCAAAGCCATAGCGGGTAAAGTGACCCAGCTCAAGCCCGGTCATTAAAAACGCGCCGTCGCCAACCAACACGACGGGGCGAAGACCGGTTACCGCCTGCACGCCAAAAGCTGCCGGCACGGCATAACCCATAGAAGCGTAAAATGCCGGTGCCAGCATCAGGCTGGGATTGGCATGCAAGGATGCAAACAAACAATCACCTATGTCAGAGATAAGTGGTACGGTTTGGTTACCAGCCGCTAGCACTTCATCCAATCGCTGCACAACACTGGTTGCATTTAACGCTTTATCAGGTGTTAAATTTGCTGCAGCAGGCAGGTTACAGTGCGCATATCGCACTGAAGAGTGTTTTTTTACGGCAGCCAGCAAAGGTTTTAACCCTAATTGATGATAAGTAGCCGGCCCCAGCTTAAGATGGTTCTGTTCAATACACACCACTTTGTGCGGCGGAAATAACTCACTGTGCGCGGCAAAATTGCTGTCAGTTTTAATCACTCCCACCTGCAAAATTAAATCGGCGTTTCGCAACAGCTGTGCCGGGCGAATATCGGTTTTATCCAGAAATATGCCGGCGTATAAAGGATGTTGCAGATTAAAACTGGCCCGGCCCATTAAGGTACTGACAAAGGGAATGTTCAGTTTTTCTGCCAGTGCTTCAAGCTCCGCTACAGCATCAAAGCGGCGAACATCTACTCCGGCCAGTATGACCGGTTGCGTTGCCTGTGCTAAACGTGCTGCCAAATCTGTTGCTGCCAGTTCAAATTCATCCTGCGAACCCACATCCTGCAATTCGGCGCGGGCAAGTGATGTCTGCATTTGCACAGCATCTCGTGGAATTTCAAGCAGTACCGGCCGACTTTGCTGTTTGGCCGTTAATAAGGCTGCATGGATATCTGCGCCTGCACTTTGGGCATTATCCAACCGGAACTGGGCTGCCGTGATTTCGCGGTAAATATCCCGTTGTGAGTCAACCGTTTTGGCTTGATGATGAATTTGTAAGCCACGATCGATTTCAGATTGGCTGGGAAAACCGGCAATAACCACCAAAGGTACATGCTCTACATAGGCCTGAGCCACCGCATTGACAGCATTTAGCGCACCAGCGCCGTAAGTTAAGATCACCACTGCCGGATTGTTACTTATCCGGGCAGCCGCATCTGCGGCAAATACCACTGCGGGCTCGTGGCTTAAATAATATAGTGGCAGCGTATTACGTTGTTGCAGCTGTTCAAATAGCGGCAATACAAAATCGCCGGGGATACCAAATAGCTGTTTAACACCAAATACGTCCAGCTCGTGCAATAAGGCATCGACTAATAACATACACTGCTCCAGTTAAACTTTACGTTTAGCAGTGTGCTGATCGAGGGGGGTAACGATGTTGATGCAGATCAAAACTGCGCCAGTTTACACCAGCGCAAAGGTGGTAGTTCAAACTAACAAACCAAATTTGAAAATGGCAATATTGTTACTCTCTCACCAGCTGCAACGCTTACAGCATCACGCTCAAGCACGATATAACAATTAGCATTGGCAACAGAACTGAGCATGCCCGAGCTTTGAGCACCCAGGGTTTTTACCTTCAAGCCATGTTCATCCTGCCAGTACCAACCTCGTTGATAATCTGCACGTCCGGCTTGTTTTTTCAACGGCACAGTACACTCGGCAATGAGCTTTATAGTGTGTTCAGTTAGCGTTTCACCACTTAGCTGGCGTAATACCGGCTGTACAAGTTGCTCCAGTGTTACCACCGCGGCGACCGGGTTTCCCGGCAAACCAAAAAACCAGCAGTTTTCAAGCTTACCAAAGGCAAATGGTTTACCTGGCTTTATTGCCACCTGCCAAAAGTTTATCTGGCCAAGCTTTTGTAGAATTTGCCTGGTGTAATCGGCATCTCCCACCGATACTCCGGCACTGGTGACCAATACATCAGCCTGTTGCATGGCCTGTAGAAAAGCCTGTTCAATAACATCAGGATCATCCGGTAATAACCCTAAATCAATCACCTCAACGCCTAAGCGCTGTAACATAGCTGAGATGACATAGCGATTACTGTCATAAATATGACCTGCCGCTAACGGCTTGCCAGGCGGCACTAACTCGTCACCACTGGAAAACACGGCCACTTTCAGCTTTCGCCACACCGTAACTGTCGCAATGCCTAAAGATGCCAGCAAGCCAATATCTACCGGACGCAGTTTGTGTCCGGCGGCAAAAACCTGCGCGCCCAGCGCAATATCTTCCCCGGCGCGCCGCACGTGCTCACCGGTATCAGGTTGCAGCTTACACAATATCTGCTTCGGCCCGGCTTGCTGCGTTATTGTGACTTGCTCCTGCATTACTACGGTATCTAAGTCCGGTGGTAAAACGGCCCCGGTGGTAATACGCACGCAACTGCCAACGGGCACCGTATCGCTATAGGCATGGCCGGCCAGCGCGGCGCCGACAACGGTTAGCGCCTGTTGTGGTTTAACCTCTGCTGCACGCAGCGCATAACCATCCATAGCGGCATTATCATATCCGGGCACGTTAATATGCGAGATGACAGCTTGGGCCAGCACACAGTCCAAAGCATCATTTAGCGGTATGTCTACGGATTGTGACAACGGCTGCACCTCGTCAAGCATCTGAGCGATCGCTTGCTCAACTGCCAGCATTCCTGCAGCCATCAAACCTTACCTCCTTGCTGGTTCACCATCCAAACAGCAGCTTCAACCCGTGAGCGTAAACCTAGCTTTTTCAATAAATGTTTCACATGTACTTTGACGGTACCGTCAGAAATATTCAGCTCGCGCGCGATCAACTTGTTACTCAATCCTTTGGCAATAAAACTTAAAATTTCATGCTCACGATTGGTCAGGCTATTTAATTCGGCGGGAGTTTTTACTGTCGGGCGACGCAACGCTGTTGCCAGTACCTGTGTCACTGCTTCGCTAAGCACCATTTTGCCAGACAACGCACGCTTAATGTGTTCCAGTAGTATTTCAGGATCACTGTCTTTTAACAGGTAACCATCTGCACCGTTACTAATCGCATTTACCACATCTTCATCGGCATCAGAAACCGTGAGCATTACAATACGCGACGTCACCCCCTCATCACGGAGCTTTTTTAGCGTTGCGATACCGTCCATACCCTGCATATTCAGATCCAGGATAATCAGATCCGGATCCAGCTCTACAGCCAGTGGCACTGCCTCAGCACCACTACTCGCTTCAGCTATTACTTCCAGATCATCTTCCAAAGCCAGTAACTGTTTCAATCCTTTACGCAGCAATGGATGATCATCTATCAGCATGACACTGGATTTTTGCTCTGACATATCGGGCTCCCAAACTATTATTCCGAAGAAGTACTGCTATTAGCATATAACAAGGCCGTGTCGTTTTTGATATAAATCAGTTAATTGCCAAATTACTTAGTCACAATAGACCGCAATGTTCAAACATTACCCTGCCACAGCATAACTATAACAACATGATATTAAATGATTATTTTTTACTGCATTCAGATAAATACTCCTTTTGGGGTAACCCCAACTATCCACAGGACGCAAAATCGCTAACACCGAAGATACATTGTTAGCTAAGGCATTGCCCTGCATAGTTTCCACAGTACCAACTATGGTCTCTATCAGGAGTACGCTATGTCAGATCTCAAACATTGGCGGCCAGAAGACGATACCTTCTGGTTGCAATGCGGCAAAAAAATCGCCAATCGTAATCTATGGATATCCATTCCAAGCTTGCTGTGCGGCTTCGGTGTCTGGATGCTTTGGAGCATTGTCACTGTACAAATGCTGAATGTTGGCTACCCGTTTACTACAGCAGAGTTATTTACACTAACCGCCATTGCTGGTTTAACCGGCGCCACACTGCGTATTCCATCGAGCTTTTTTGTTCGGTTATGTGGTGGCCGTTATACATTATTCCTGACCACCAGCTTACTAATGATACCTGCTGTTGGCACGGGCTTAGCGTTGCAAAGCATCGATACGCCACTTTGGGTGTTTCAGTTAATGGCTCTGTTATCTGGCATAGGCGGGGGTAACTTTGCGTCATCCATGTCTAACATCAGTTTCTTTTTTCCGAAAAAGCAACAAGGCTTAGCGCTGGGATTAAATGCTGGCCTGGGTAATTTCGGTGTCACCACAGTACAAATACTGGTGCCGATTTTTATGTCATATGGTGTTTTTACGCTACTCGGCGGCGGTGACCCTATGGTTCTGACGAAAGCCAGCGGTACCGTTACCGGTACTATTCCAGCAGGCACAGATACCTGGATCCAGAATGCCGGTTTTTCCTGGCTGATCACATTGTTACCGCTGGCCATTATACTCTGGTTTGGCACTAACAATATTCATACCGAAGAAGTTACCCCTAAATTACCTTCTGCAATAAAATCATTCAGTATCATCCTGGCCATGCTTGGCATAGGTTTTGTTACCTCAGTTGCCGGTTTATGGCTTATTTTACCCGAGTCAGCTAATGGCTCCGGTTTTGGTATTCCCAAAGAAATTGTGTTGCTGGCAGTATTATTTGCCACTGTATTTCTGCTGAAATTGCTGCCTGGTGCCATTCGTACCAGCCTGGATCGCCAGTATCAGATTTTTAATAACAAGCACACCTGGGTTATGAGTGTGTTGTATGTGATGACCTTTGGCTCATTTATCGGCTTTGCTGCTGCCTTTCCATTATCGATAAAAGTGATCTTCGGCTACAGCCATATTTTGGTTGACGGCGTAATGACCCATAGCACACCTAATCCGAATGGCCCAAGTGCCCTGACCTATGCTTGGATAGCGCCTTTTATCGGTGCGTTAATCCGCCCCGTCGGCGGTTGGATTGCCGATAAGCTCGGTGGTGCTTTTGTCACGCAGTTATGCTCCGTCGTCATGGTTTTGTGCGCTCTGGGTGCCGGTTATTACATGCAACTGGCCTATCAGAGTGCAACGCCTGAGCAATATTTTGTACCGTTTTTCCTGATTTTCTTAGGGCTGTTTGCTGCCAGCGGCATTGGTAATGGTTCCACTTTCCGCACAATTGCAGTGGTTTTCCCGAAAGAACAGGCAGGCCCGGTGTTAGGCTGGACATCTGCTGTAGCCGCCTATGGCGCTTTCTATATTCCTCAGGTGCTGGGTGAGCAGATAAAAGCGGCGACACCAGAATATGCAATGGTAGGCTTCGCCATATTTTATGCTTTGTGCCTGTTAATTAACTGGTTTTTCTATCTGCGTAAAAATGGTGAGTTTTACAATCCATAAAAAACAAAACACCAGGGCGCGGATATCGCGCCCTGGTGTTTTTTCTCAGCAGGTAAAAAGTGTTAGTCACCATTTCGCGACAGCAACAACGTGTTACGACTTCACTATTTTAGCAATAGTGTCACAGCTTGATTGTAACTGCGCTACACAATGCTCCAGCCGCTCTACGTTTCGCGCTAACTGTTGTTGTATAAACAGTTGCTTTTCTTCCGGTGATGAGATTAAACGCAGCCGTTGTTCAACAGTGAACTGATACTGCAATAACGCCAGCTTATCACCGGCGTTATGTTGTTTGGCAATCAGTTGTTGCCGTAACAGCTCTGCTTTTTCCGGTTCCTGCTGGCATAAGCGCACCAGAGCAGCGAAATCATCAAAATAGTCTTCTACAACAGGCATAGATATTAGCTCAGGATAAAAAACACTCTTTCAGCCTGCGATATTGCGAGTTCAATTTCTATACCCACTAAGAGTTATCAGGCACTGTACTTCTGCCGCAAGTACTCCGGCATAAAGTGAAAATATACCCCTGTGCCACCTTCAGTCCGGGCGATAATCTGAATGTTCCCATCCAGGTGCTTGCTACGCTCTTGCATAATAGCCAGACCATAGTGATTAAGCTTTTCTGCTGATTGCGGAATGCCGACACCATTATCTTCTACTGCTAGCTGCACATCTTGCTCGTCCTGGCGCAAACTAATTCTAATTTCAGAACCCTGACTATGATGTACAGCATTCTGTGATGCCTCACGAATAATCTGCAACAGATGAATTTCCTCATGGGGCGCCAGCGGAATATCAGTCAGCTGATAATTCAGCAAAATCTGCATCCCAGATTGCTCGGTTAACTGTTTGACTGTAGTCTGCAATGCACTAAGCAACCCTGCGCCATCGACTTTTAAGCGGAAGGTTGTCAGCAATTCACGAAGCTGACGATACGCCGCATCCAGCCCCTGCTTTAACTCAGTAGATACGTCATCAATGGTGCTTTTATCATCCTTTTGAATGGCTTTATTTAACCGGGTCACCTGAATTTTCAGGTAGGAAAGCGCTTGCGCTAAAGAATCATGTAGTTCACGGGCTATTACCGTTCGCTCTTGCATCAGCGCCAGGCGACGCATTTGATACTCTTCTGATTTCAAGCTTAATGCCAACGCCAGCTGATCAGCCACCGAAGCCAGTAGCTCAGACTGCCATGGCATTATTTTCTCATCAGGTGTTAACCGTAAAACCAGGACACCATACTTTTTTCTGTCACGTTGCAACTGAAAGTTGTATTGCAAAGATGTGCAATCATTTCGAATTTCAGTGGTTAAGCATTCCGCGCAATTTTGTTCAGTACAAGGGTCATTATCTGATGAAGGAACCAGCTGCATATAGGGTTTAGAGCCTTCCTCTGTAAACAGACATAACTCGATATCGTCGAGTTTAACCACCGTTTTTAGCTCGGAGACAATCTGATGAAAATCGACAAATTCAGGCGCATGTTCACTGATGCGTTTTGCCGTATTATAAAGGAAGCGTAAAGTAGTATTGTTGCGCTGTAATGCTTCTGTTTGCTGCTCAACCCTCTGTTCCAGATTGCCGTACATATAGGAAATAGAATCATTCATTTTGTTGAAGCTATGCGCAAGCGTGCCCAACTCGTCCTGATTTTCTACAGTAAGACGATGGGTAAAATCACCCATGGCAACCCGTTTAGCGCCCAATGTCAGGGCTTCCAGCGGTTGCTGAACCATTACTTTGAGCCAATAGATCACAACAGCCGATAACAGAACGGTTGCCAGCAACGCCACTAGTTGTAAAGTGCGGAAACTGCGCACTTTTTGCTCTGCATCTTGCTGAATATAGGCTACCAGTTGCTCCAATTGCAGAATTTGCTGGTTTAGCGCCTGCTCTATTTGCTCAGGTGGTGCTGTCCCCTGAGTGATTTGCTTTTCCAGGCTATTCCAGTGCTTTTTTGCTGTATCAAATTGCGACACTACAACATCATTATGCATAAACCGTTTAAACACAGGATGTTGCCAGCTTTGTTCAAACTGGGCTTTTGCAGCCGTTAATTTTTCTTCGTCCCCATGTTGGGCCAACCAAGCTAAGCGGTAACTTTGCATCCGTAATGAACCTGCAACATTTACTGCATATGCATCATTATCTGTTTTATCCGATAGCCAGTACGATGCCAACATAGTGCCAACGGCCAGAGTAACAATACACGCCAGTGCAATATTAATACGGGTAACAATAGAAAATTGTCGCATACACTCTCCGCTTATCTACATCCCAAGCATAACCCTTTACGTAAGCGCCTGCCGCATAAAAAACAGCAACACAATTGAGCTACCCCCTTTTTTCTAACAAGGTAACCCAAGTTTACTCTGCGCCAGCTCAAGGGGTAGAAGATGCCGTATTGTCGGCCATTTCACCACTACCCACACTACCCACTAATAGGTATTTCTGTTTTTTATCAGCAGTTTAGCGCGCTAGCTCGCATGATCTAAATCAAGCATCATCACGCTGATGTTTCTATAGTGTGCATATCAGAAAAGCAAAATCTCTGTTTACGCAAGACAGACCAGGAGTAAATCATGAGTCATCTGCTCGACAAACTGCGGTTTTTTAAAACACGCAAACAACCGTTCGCCGACGGTCACGGTGTCACAACTAACGAGGACAGAACCTGGGAGCAAGGTTATCGTCAGCGCTGGCAGCACGACAAAATAGTGCGTTCAACTCATGGCGTAAACTGTACCGGCTCGTGCAGTTGGAAAATCTATGTGAAAGATGGTTTGGTAACCTGGGAAACCCAACAAACTGATTATCCACGCACCCGGCCAGATTTACCAAACCACGAACCGCGCGGCTGCCCGCGTGGTGCCAGTTATTCCTGGTACATCTACAGCGCCAACCGTTTGAAGTACCCTAAAGTTCGCCAACAACTGATGAAACTTTGGCGCGAAGCCAAAGCTGAACATAAAGATCCGGTAAAAGCCTGGG
>NZ_DATCSY010000182.1:0-9438 GCF_036568245.1 Rheinheimera sp.
GTACCATCACCGTTACCGCTGCCGTCAAACTGCGCGTTGCGATACGTGACACTATCGTAGAGTTGGCAATAGCCGAAAACTCACGACCGCCATACGACTTCGGAATAATCATCGCAAAGAAGCCTTCACGCTTTAAAAACGCCCAGACTTCCTGTGGTAAATCACGCTGCTCCTGCACAATTTTATAGTCGTCCAGCATTTGCAGCAGGGTTTCGACCTGGTTATCTAAAAATGCCTGCTCATCTTCGTTCAGCTCTGCTTTGGGGAAGCTGTGCAGCTTTTGCCAGTCAGGTTTGCCTTTGAACAGCTCACCATCCCACCACACATCGCCAGCTTCCATTGCCTCACGTTCTGTATCAGACAGCGGCGGTAAGATTTTCTTGAATACCGCAAAAATAGGTTTGGTGATCAGGTTACGGCGGATATCCGTCACGCCGAGCACCACCGCCAGGGTAACAACCAATAATAACAGGACTAACATATTACCTTCCTTCACTCGCCAGCATGGGCGCGGTTTGACTTATTTGAGAAACGGTTGGCACAGGTGCAGCTATGGCTGCAGACAAATACGGTATCAGGCGTAAAATCACCCCTTCAATATCAACTTTTTCATTAAAATCGGCCTCTGCTATTTCGGCCAGAGCTTCGTTTGACGCCATCGTAAACACGACGGTACCAAGTGAAAAATGCAACCGCCAGAACAGCTCGCCAGGCGGTAGATCCGGGCATGCCTGCTGCACCAGCAGTACCAGTTTATCCAGCACCCGACCATAATGATGATTAAAGAACCAGCGTAAGTGGCCCTGCACGTCGGTATAGCCGCGGCCTAACAATTGCAAAAAGATACGGGTGCCATTTTGGTTTACTTTATTCAGTTCAAGCAGCGGTTTGACAAATACCATTAAAACCTGGTTCAGGTTATTAGGCTGCTGTGCCGCCAGTAAACGGGTGAACTCCTGATCCAGCCTCGGCATCAGTACAATTAAATACCGCTGCAATACTGCCTGAATAAGCTCTTTCTTTGAGCCAAAGTGATAGTTCACTGAGGCCAGGTTTACTTCGGCCAGGCTGGTGATCTGCCGCAAAGAGGTATCATTAAAACCGGTTTCGGCAAACAAACTCTGCGCCGCATCAAGGATTTTATACTGAGTGCTGTGTTTATTTGGCATAGCCTCACCACAATTTAAACAGGTGTTTGAAATGTACGTTTGAATACAGAAAGTGTCAAGAGACAAATCAATCACTGGTCTTACCTGAAGCCTGCAACAAGCCAAATCAGGTACATTTACAACGGCAGCAGAAAAAGCTTGACAGAAACGCTCAGATGCAGGAATTTAAACGTCACTTCATCCGCTTTATCAACACAGGAGACGTAACGATGCAAAAATGCGCTGTCAATCATTACGGCTATTACGTCTCTCCTTACTACTTGTCCGAGTGGTTCAATAATTAGTTCTCCCTCTGCGTCAGGCAGAGATCTGTTTTTTTCAGCCTAATCTTGTCCGTTGTCAGCGTGCTATTAACGCTACTGACAGCTGCTATGCCTATGCTGCTTTGACTTTGCTTCGACGCATTTTACTGCTTTTTAATCAGACCGCCTTGTAAGGCGGCGTTTACTATCCAGAGGAATGTGTATGTTTGTTAAAGCAAAAATGAAGCTATCCCCGCTGAGTATTGCCATGTTGCTGGCGATGTCTGGTAACACGGCCCAGGCGGTTGAGGACAACGCCGCAGAGCAAGCAAAAGACATTGAGAAAATTCAGGTCACAGGCTCACGCTTAAAAGGCGTGGATCTTGAAGGTGCTAACCCGGTACAGATTTTTGACCGGGATGATTTAACCTCCCGAGGCTATAATACGCTGAGTGATTTCCTGCGTGACTTGCCACAAGCGTCCAGTGCCGGCACCTTTACCGAAAATGGTGGTGTTGGCGGCAACGATGGCAGCCCGGCAGGCTCGGCGGGTGTCAGCTTACGCGGTTTGGGCAGTAGCTCAACACTGGTGTTGGTCAATGGCCGCCGGGTGGCGGTGGATTCATTCACTAACGGTTTTGATTCGTTTGTCAACGTCAATGCCATTCCAATGTCCGCACTGGAGCGGGTCGAAATTCTTACCGACGGCGCGTCTTCCGTTTACGGCTCTGACGCAATAGCAGGCGTAATCAATTTTATTCTGCGCAAAGAGGTTACAGGTCATGAGGTGTCGGCATCTTACGGTGATGACACTGAAGACAGTAACTTTGGCCGCTACAACCTGACTTACGTCGGCGGCTTTAATACCGCAAACAGCAACACGACCCTGGTGATAGACTATTTCGACCGCAAAGCGCTGTTTAACAGTGACAGACCTGTCGACGTTACGTTTAAATCCAACACCCGGGTCACTGTCGACGGCGTTGACTATGCCGAAGACTGGTGTGGTGACGATACCCGTAACAACGGCGGCCGCTGTAACTTTGATTATGTGATTCAGCGTGCTATCCAGCCTGATACATCTGCTTTTGGCTCTACGCTGCACCATCTGTATCGTCTTGATGACGGTAAAGAATTCTTTGCTGAGGCCATGTATCAGCATAATACCGGCTCAGCCTACGATTCAGCCGCAGCATTTGATATCGATATCGCGGGTGACTCCGCCTTTGTTCCTGAGCGTTTCGCCCAGGCAAATGCGCAGGATGGCAGCATTGACAGCATCCGCGTACGTTCAAGGTTTCCCGAGCGCCGTATTCAGGATTACGACACCACGTCTTACCGTGTTTTGGCGGGGTTAAGAGGCGAACTGGCTGACTGGTCGTGGGAAACAGCAGCCATTTATGGCAAGACCGAGAATGAAATTACCCATGTTTCTGGCTATATCGGCAAAGACAGGCTGGACGCAGCAATAGCTGATGGCAGTTACAACCCGTTTAATTTAGGCCGTGATAACAGCGATGCTGTACTGGCATCGGTTCGTGAACTGTCGCCACGTAAAGGCGAATCAGAAGTGATGTCGCTGGATTTCAACATTGCAGGTGATCTGGCTGTTGAGCTGCCGGCAGGCGCAATAAGTGCGGTATTTGGTGGTGAAATCCGTAGTGAAGAGATTTCAGATAACCCGGCAACAGTGGCACAAAGCGATGGCATCTATGGCCTTGGCGCATCAGATGCCAAAGCAGACCGCCAGCAGTACGCACTTTATGGCGAGTTTAATGTGCCACTGACTGACAGCCTGGATGCAATAGCTGCGCTGCGTTACGATCACTACAGCGACTTCGGTGGCGATGTTAATCCGAAACTGTCGCTGCGTTATCGTGCAACCGATGCTCTTATCCTGCGCGCCTCCTGGAGCACCGGCTTCCGAGCCCCTTCCCTGTCACAGCTTGGCGCGGGTACATCGTTAACCGCAAATTACATAGATTGTGGTACTGACCAGCCATTTAACGGCCTGTGTGGTGACTTCGGTGCACAATTTGGTGAGCTGGAGTTCGATCAGGAAACACTCGGCAATACCGGACTGGACGCTGAAAGTTCTGAAGCGGTAAACGTGGGCGCGTCCTGGAACCTGACAGATAACCTGCAGTTGACAGTAGATTACTGGCGCTACGAGCACACCGATATTGTTGATGTCGATGCAAACACCACTCTTCGGGCCTGTATCAGCGGCAGTGCACCTGTTGTCGGCAGTGAAGCTGAGCTGGCAGGCGCTTTTGGCTGCGTTATCGACAGCGGCAATGATCTGGTGTTTTTACGCACCGGCTTTTTCAACGTCGGTAGCCAGGAAACAGACGGTGTTGACGTTAAAGTCAATTACCGCCTGGATGCTGGCCGTGCCGGTAGCTTTGATCTGTTCGCTAACGCCACCAGGACATTCTCTTACGAACGTCAAATTACCTCTGACAGCCCAAAACAGGATTTACTCGGCAAGTTAAGCGGTGCAGCAGAAATAGCCCGCCCCGAGTTAGTTGCTGACGTTGGTGCTGACTGGGCCATGGCAAACTGGTCTGCCAGTTTGTCAGCACATTACATCAGCTCACTAGGTGATGGCGACTTTAAATTTGACAACGAAACCGTAGACTCCTGGTTGATATTCAGCGGCAGCCTCGGCTATGACATAAATGATAACCAGTCTTTGTTGTTATCGGTGCGCAATCTGACAGACAAAGCACCGCCATATGCCTCATCACCGACCAACGGTTACGCCAGTTCAGTACATGACTGGATTGGCCGCTTGTGGACGGTGCGGTACACTATCCGTTTCTGACATCAGCGTCACCGAACAAGGCCAGAATTTTCTGGCCTTTTTTTGTTCTGCGTCACTGGTATTGTCAGTCAACAAGCTTAAACTAACTAGAACTAATGTATTCGGAGTACTGTGGTTGTCTGTACTAAAAGTTAAACCTGCTGATTTAAAACTGGGCTATGCGGTAAAACTGCCTGGTGCCTGGATGAAACATCCGTTCCTGTCCGGCAATATGATTATTGAGAACATGCAACAACTGCAAATTATCCGCTCGCTTGATATAGAGTACGTGCTGTTTTACCCCGATAAAAGCAAGAAAATTGACATGCCGCCTGAACTTAACGATGAAGATGCGGCAAGTTTCAATATGGCAGCCAGTGAAGCGCAAATCAAAATGCAGCAGGATAAGATGCAGCGTATTGAACAGGCAAAAGCGCACCGGCGTGATATTCAGCGCACCGAAAAGGCGTTTGCACAGTCTTTACTGCAAGTCAGAAGCATCATGAGTAAGCTAAGCAGCCGGCCGCTGAATGCAATTGATGATGCCAGCAGCCTGATAGGCGCGATGACAGACGTACTGCTAAATGCCGACTCGCTGGTATTGCACCTGATCTCCGCTGCGAATAAAGAGCAGGAAGGCCTTTATTATCACTCACTTAACGTCGCCACCCTATCGATGATGCTGGCAAAAAACCTTAATTTAAGCGCAGAGCAAATTAAAACTGTCGGTATAGGCGCCCTGTTTCATGATATTGGCAAAATTAAGATCCCAAGCCAAATTCTGCGCAAAACCACGCCACTGACAACACCAGAACAAAATCTTCTGAAAATGCATACCAAGTATGGGGTGGATCTGGTCGGGCTTACGGATAACTTTCCGCTGGAAGCCTGGCCAATTGTAGAGCAACATCATGAATATATTGATGGTAGTGGTTACCCCAAGGGCTTAAAAGAAAGCAGCATAGACACGCTGGCGAAAATTGTTGCCGTCGTCAATGAATTTGACAATCTGTGCCATCCGCTTGATATCAGTAAATCACGCTCACCACACCACGCACTGTCGTATCTTTACCGGACGATGAAAGGCAAGCTGGCTGATCGTGAAATGAAAGTGATGATTAAAATGATGGGGGTTTATCCACCCGGCACTATAGTACAGCTGTCTGATCAGCGCCTTGGTATCGTCATGTCGGTTAACAGTGATAACCTGCTGTGCCCGAATGTACTGGTATACGACGCCGACGTGCCAAGGCTGGAGGCTCCCATTCTGACACTGGAGCCAGACAAGCTCAGCATCAGTAAAGTCATCAAAATCCAGGCGCTGCCGCAGCAGGTTGCGGAATACCTCAACCCCAGGGCTCAGGTCAGTTACCATATTCAGGGTAAACCCTGAACAAAAAGGCCGGTTACTACAACCGGCCTTGTTATTTTACTTCAGATGCTCATCAAAGAAGCGGGTGATGCTTTTATGCAAATGGGTTTGCACCGGTTGGCCAAACATTGAGTGTTTGCTGCCTGGGTAGTTAATCATGTCAAACAGCAGTCCTTTATCCTGTAACTGCTTATATAACTTAGTGCTATGCGTAAACAGAACATTGTCATCCGCCATACCATGATAAATCAGCAGTTTACCTTTTAAGCCATCAGCATAAGGAAACACAGCGCTAGCTTCATACCCTGCGGCGTTGTCTTTCGGATGGCCAAGATAACGCTCGGTATAATGCGTATCGTATAGTGCCCAGTCAGTCACTGGGGCACCGGATACACCGGCGGCAAAATAATCGGACGCTTTAAACATTGCCATAATCGCCATATAACCACCATAACTATGGCCATAAATGGCAATTTTGCCGGCATCAACATATGGCAGGCTACGCAGATACTCGACACCTTTAATCTGGTCGGCAATCTCAGCAACGCCTAATTTTTTGTAGATAGGATCCTCAAACGCTTTGCCGCGACTATACGAGCCCCGGTTATCCAACTGGAACACCAGATACCCTTGCTGCACCAGATAATGCAGGTACAGATCCCGAGCGCTCCAGCTGTTGGTTACCCGTTGTGCATGCGGGCCGCCATATACGCTGACAATCACCGGGTATTTTTTTCCGGGTTCAAACGCGGCAGGTTCAAACATCCGGTAATGCATGGTCTGGCCATCTTCCGCCTTTATAGTGCCAAACCTCGGTGCGGTTAACTGTGCATGGTAAGCTGTCAGCGGGTGTGTTTTGTCCAGCTCATTTTGCTCAAGCCAGGTCAGTACTGTGCCATCCAGAGCCCGCAGTGCCACTTTATTCGGCTTAGTGACATTCGAGAAACTATCGATAAAACTACTGCCATCTTTGGCCATAACCAGGGCATGGTCATAGTTTGGCTCTGTCAGGCGTTTAATATCGCCACCATCAAGGCTAACCTGGTACAGATGACGCTCCAGCGGTGTATCTTTACGGGCGGTGAAGTACACCGTGCCCAGCTTTTCATTAACGGCATCCAGCTCATCGACTACCCAGTCACCCCGGGTTAGTTGACGCTGTAACTTACCGTTGAAATCGTAGTAATACAGATGCTTATAACCATCACGCTCTGATGCCCAGATGAACCCCTTATCATCTTTCAGAAAATGTAAGTCATCATGCAAGTTCAGCCAGGTATCACTCGTTTCGGTCAGCAGTACCTTTTGTTTATTACTGCTCAGGTCGACCAAGCGCAGTTCCAGCTTATGCTGATCACGGCTTTGCCACTGATAGCTCAAATAGCGGGCATTTTTTGTCCATTCAACGCGCGGCAGATAAATATCGTCGTTGTCGCCGTGTGGTAGCCAGTTAACCTTGCCGTCGGCTAAGCTAACCACTCCCAGCTGTATTTTTGCATTAGCAGTGCCGGTATAAGGGTAACGCTGATTAAACAGCTTTATTTCATCGGCATAAATTTCATTACGTACCACTTCAGCCACGCCGCTTTCATCGGTGCGGGTGAAGGCTAT
The DNA here is from genome assembly GCF_036568245.1 of Rheinheimera sp. Lineage (GTDB taxonomy): Bacteria > Pseudomonadota > Gammaproteobacteria > Enterobacterales > Alteromonadaceae > Alishewanella. Next base: position 7,201 of record NZ_DATCSY010000182.1, read on the forward strand.
TTTACTGTCATCCGGCGCCCACCAGTAACCCGTCATGCGGCCCATTTCTTCCTGGGCAACAAATTCAGCCATGCCGTTTTTAATTTCACCGCCACCATCAGAGGTAAGCTGAGTCTCTTTACCGGTAGCGATCTCCAGCACAAACAGATTCTGTTCACGGATAAAAGCGACATAGCGGCCGTTGGGTGAAATCGTTGCATCTGTTTCAAACGCTGCAGTATTGGTGAGCTTTTTCGCTGCCTGCGTTTTTAACTGGTAATAATATAAATCGCCATTTAACGGAAACAGCAACGCATCACTGTTTTTGGCCCAGCTGTAACTGATAATACCCGAGGCGAACAACCGCATGCGCTCGCGCCGGGCTTTTTCTTCATCAGACAACACTTCAGCGCCACTGACTAAACTGTCGGCATCGACCAGCAAACGGTGTTTGGCCGCTTGTATATGGTATTCCCATAAATCCAGCCGGTTGGCATCTTCAGCCTTCCCTTTGAGGTAAGTGACACGGCTACCATCAGGTGCCATCGTTAAAGAGCGTGGCGTCGCGCCGCTCAGCGCCGGATCAGCAAACAAACGCTCTAACTCAAGTTGTTTTGCCTGCACCATAGCCACACCTCCGAAACATAAACACATTGCCAGTAAATGCGCTGGCAGCTTAATCCGCATATCTTATTCCCGTCATTACGTGTAAATGGCACCGTTTTTATAACGCCTGAAGCGAAACTGCAAGTAAAAGCAGATTGCGTTATGCTTAGCTGCGTTAAACAGAGGAATACGTTATGACAGTACATCAGCTTACGCATCCGTTGGTAAAGCATAAAATTGGGCTGCTGCGGGCAGCGGACATTAGCACGAAACAATTTCGCCAGCTGGCGGCTGAACTGGGCAGTTTACTGACCTACGAAGCAACGCAGGACCTAGCCACTGAGACGGTAACTATTGACACCTGGAGCGGTCCGCTTGCTATTGAACAAATTCAGGGTAAAAAAGTGACGATAGTCCCGATCCTTAGAGCCGGGCTTGGTATGCTTGACGGTGTACTGGAGCTGCTGCCCAGCGCCAGAATCAGTGTGGTTGGTATGTATCGCGACGAGGACACTCTGCAGCCGGTACCGTATTTTCAAAAACTGGCATCCGATCTAGATCAGCGCCTGGCAATAGTTGTCGACCCTATGCTGGCAACCGGCGGCTCTATGATTGCGACAATAGACTTGCTGAAGAAACACGGCGCCAACCACATTAAAGCTTTGGTACTGGTCGCCGCTCCGGAAGGCATAACGGCGCTGCAACAAGCCCACCCTGACGTTGCTCTGTATACTGCGGCAACAGACCGCTGCTTAAATGAACACGGCTATATTTTACCGGGCCTGGGTGATGCCGGTGACAAGCTATTTGGCACCAAATAGACCGTTGCCGACTTGCTCTGTGCAGGCAGTCATGGCACCTTTAGGCTATAAAAATAGCTACAGGACCGTATTTTGCAGTTAGTACCCTGGTCTTTTCAAACCACGTTAGGTTTTACCCTTCGCGGTTACCGTACCGAAGCAACAGGTAAAACCGTTTTGCACATGCTACATGGTAATGGTTTTTGCAGTCGGATGTACCAGCCGATGCTGCAACTGCTGACTGCAGATTTTGATTTGTTTCTATCCGACACCCAGGGCCACGGCGACAGTGATCATGGCGGTGCTTTTGTTGGTTGGAACCGAAGTGCTGAGCTGGCTAAAGAAGCATGGCAGTCGCATCAGCATCTTTATCCGGCTGTGCCGGTATACGGCGTCGGACATAGCTTCGGCGGCGTCTTAACTGCACTTATGCACACCAGTGGTGCCAGCCCTTTTCACGGGGCTGTACTGCTTGATCCTGTCTTGTTCACCCCCACCATGCTAACCGCTATTAGCGCTCTTAGCCGTATAAGGTTGTATCATAAAAATCCGATGGCGAAAGCGGCACTGCGCCGCCGCCAGCATTGGCCAGACAGACAAACTGCCGTTAACTATCTGACAAACCGAGGAATGTTTGCAAACTGGCACCCAGATGCATTGGCGGCTTATATCGATCATGCGCTTAAACCGAGCGAACACGGATTGAGCCTGAAATGCCAGCCTCAGCGCGAAGCCGATATTTTCGCTTCATATCCGCACAAACTCTGGCAACAGCTATCGACGCCCTGCGCACCGGTAAAGGTATTTTTTGGCGACCAAAGCTACCCCTTTATTGCCAAATCTTTACTTAAAT
>NZ_DATCSY010000183.1:0-22486 GCF_036568245.1 Rheinheimera sp.
ATACCTTTAAAACCTGCAAGTTGAATATCTGCGGTTAGCAAAGACAGTGCCATTCGACCATTTTGCTGCATCTCCGACAAAGCAACAGTTTCAACAGTCGTAGTACGCATTGCCAAATAAGCCACCGTTATACCACCAAGCAGAAAAATTCCGATCACCATGGATATAATCAATTCCATCAGTGTCATACCGGCTTGCTTTATGTATTGCATCTTGTGGTTCACCCTATCGCCATATAAATGTCGTGACGACAACCTGCCGTCTCTCGTCACTTTCTTCGCCGCAATCATTCTCTCCTGTTGCTGCAGCGGCATCACGTATAGCCTCTCTGCCTAACCAAGAGACTGTTACGGTTAAATTACCGTCATTATTGAAATTTACGCAACCTGTTGCATTTGAGATACCACCAACATTACCATCGTTGAATAAGACATCAGCCCCAATCAGACGTTGGTCCCATTCAAACCTGTCATTAAGAGCAATTTGGGCCGGTGCGCAATTGGCGCCTTGAGTTTGGCATCGGGGATTTGGAGCAGCAATATCTCCGGCACCATAGTTAACACCATTATAGCTAGCAGCTTCTGAACTATTGGCGCGAACCCTATCGATAATATCGTTTGCCATCGCCAATGCCTGAGCACGCTGAGTTGCATCAAAACTATTACGTTTCGCAACAGCTTGCATAGCAACAGTACCTATGATGCCCGTCGCTAATACTAAGAATGCTATGAGTACTTCAATAAATGAAAAACCTTGCTGTTTATTCAGCATAACGTTACAACCCTTAAACATAATCCTGTTCTCACTGCACTAACATAATGCAGTCAGACAGTAAAACAAGATCTATAACGACAAACGGTTAAATCATCTGACAAGCGGTGGTTATCGTGGAAGGATAAGATGCTTAATGCGTGACGCCTCTCTCCGGCTAACATCAAGATCTGTGTTACAATCTTTCAAACGTACATAATATTTGCCGTCTGGTTGCTGAATAAAGCAATCGAAGTATTGCCAATTAATTAACGTGTTGCGATGTATACGTTCAAGCTTACCCGCATATTTCCGCTCCAGCTGTTGCAAACTAGTCTCTAATAATGCGGTTCCACCTGCAAAAACAGCTTTAACGTATTTATCTTCAGCTGAAAAATAATACACTTTAGAAACATCTACTTGTCGCGTTACTCCACCAATTTGGTAACTCAACTTCTGAGCAACAAGACCTTTCTGATGGGCCTTCGTGTGAACGCCTGCTTTACTTAGCGCCAGCCTTAGCTTCTCTGTATCAACAGGTTTTAACAAGTAATCAACCGGCGAAACTGAATATGCATCCAATGCATGCTCAGGATGTGCAGTTACCAGAATAACTTCCGGAGGTGGAGAAAGTGCCCGTAAATCTGCGGCAAGCCTCAATCCGTTTTGTCCAGGCATTTGAATATCGAGCAATACAATATCTACCTGTTGTTGCCGGACCACTTTCATCGCTTGGTTTGCGTCTGCAGCCTCTGCGATCAGGGTGTAGCCGTCGATACTACTGAGCAAGCGTTTTAATCGGCTGCGGGCCAACATCTCATCATCAACAATGAGCACATTCACGCTGCACCTCCAGCTGTATTAAAAGGAAGCACTAACTTCGCTCTGAATTGCTGTCCGACGCGCGCACATACCAAGCTCGCGCTGTCATCAAACATTAAAGCCAGCCTTTGCTTCACATTATCCAGCGCAATACCATGGCCTTTGCTAAGCACTTCCCCGGGTAAGACAGGATTAACAATCAACAATACGACTTGTCTTGTATGAATGGTGAGTGAAACATCTATTTCGCCACCAGAGGGTAATGGCTCTATACCATGCCGGATAGCGTTTTCCAGCAGCGGCTGTATTAATAAGGCAGGTACACTAATGTTGGGAATATTCTCTGACACAGACCAATTGATCCGCAAACGCTCTCCAAGCCGCCATTGTTCCAGAGCAATATATTGGCTGGCAAGTTTCAGTTCTTCATTAAGAGAGCTGTTGCTACCAGCATGCAGAGCCGCCCGGAACAGTGCAGACAAGTCCAATAATGCTTGCTCTGCAGCCTTCGCATCATGTTGTGTGAGCTCTGCTACTGTATTGAGACTATTAAACAGAAAATGCGGCTGGATCCGGGCCTGAAGGGCGATCAGCTCAGCTTTGGCATGTGCCGTAATGCGCTGATGTCGTTCCGTGTGCAACATGAAAAATTGGATCGCCATCAGCCCAATAATCAACGCAATTAACAAGTTCTGTAAAACAAATTGTGTAAACGGCAGCGGACTCTCCCATAAACTATCGGCAATAATCCAGTAAGAAGAAACACTGATGGCAAAGGTGACAGACATTAGTATGGCTATCACTGCGATTCCGAGACTCACCGCAGATAGGCGGTTCAGATAATGACGAAAAAAACACAGTAATGCAGAGGTTGTAAGCATTATCCATTGAACAAAAAGAGACACGAACCCAAGACGCAGCCAGGGGTCATTAGCTGCGCCAGGTGCAAATGCCAGTACTATTGCAACAGCCTGTGCTAAAACCAAAGCTCGTAATATTACTGGTCCCTTACAAAATGCAGGAAGCAGGATAGTGCTGGTCAAAGCAGCCATAAGTTACAATGTAATAAATTTAAATGCTAAGACTATACATTAAAGCCCGTGTTTTTACCTACAGTTGATGACATCGTCAACGCAGCTCTGCCGGTATAGCAAACACCACATTTTCTTCACGTCCGGGGTTTTCACTTACCGTCTTACCACCCCATTGCTGTAATTGCTTAACTACCTGTTGCACCAGCACTTCAGGTGCTGAAGCGCCGGCGGTTACACCAACAGCCCGCACACCATCTAACCAGGCTTGCTGAATATCAGCAGCAGTGTCGATAAGATAAGCGGTGCAGCCCATTTTATCGGCCAGTTCGCGCAAACGGTTTGAATTACTGCTGTTCTTCGCCCCCACCACCAGCAGTAAATCAGCTTTAGCGGCTAAGTCACGCACTGCATCCTGACGATTTTGTGTCGCATAACAAATGTCATCTTTGCGCGGCCCTTCAATGTCAGGAAACCGCGAACGCAGAGCATCTATAACATCAGCGGTGTCATCTACCGATAATGTCGTCTGGCTGCTAAAACACAACTGAGCCGGATTTTTAACACTAAGCGTTGCAACATCTTCTGCCGATTCAACCAGATAAATGCCACCTTCTGGATTATCATACTGGCCCATAGTGCCTTCCACCTCGGGATGACCGGCGTGACCTATCAGAATACACTCTATGCCTTTGCGGCTGGCACGGGTAACTTCCATATGCACTTTGGTGACCAGTGGGCAGGTTGCGTCAAATACCTTTAAACCGCGCTGACGGGCATTTTCACGTACAGCCTGCGATACACCATGAGCACTGAAAATAACAATGTTGCCATCCGGCACTTCGTTTAGCTCATCAACGAATACCGCACCGCGTCGGCGCAGGCCGTCGACCACAAATTTGTTATGCACCACTTCGTGACGGACATAAATAGGCGGTTCGTACAGCTCCAGCGCACGCTCAACAATGCTGATAGCCCGGTCGACACCGGCACAAAAGCCACGCGGATTCGCGAGTAAAATATCCATAAGTCAGCTTACCTGTACAATTTCAACGCTGAATGTCAGTGTTTGCCCGGCCAGCGGGTGATTAAAATCTATTGTTACCGACTCGCCTACCACTTCACGCACCAACCCCGGCATTTCTGAGCCATCAGGCATGGTAAACCCGATGATCATGCCCGCTTTCGCCGGCGCATCGGCAGAAAACTTGCTGCGGTCAACATAATAAATATTGTCCGGGTTTGGCATGCCATAAGCGTCTTCCGGCGCAAGGGTAAAGGTTTTCTTATCGCCGGCTTTAAGCCCGGTTAACTGCGCCTCAAATGCCGCAGAAATACTGCCATCACCCATTTGCAGCTTGGCGGGTTTATTGTGCACTCTGGTACTTTCCGCCGCACTGCCGTCAGACAACTTTATATCAAAGTGAAAAATTACGGTGCTGTTGCCAGCAATTACTGCTTCTGTCACTTTTTCACCTCATTGCTACTAAAACTGTCCCAGATTAACAGCGCGGCACCGATGCAAATCGCAGAGTCAGCGATGTTAAATGCCGGGTAATGCCAGTTCTGGTAATACAGATGCAGAAAGTCGATAACGTAACCGTAAATACTGCGATCAATAAGATTACCAACTGCACCAGCCAGCACCAGCGCCAGCGCCAGATTCAGCTTTTGCTGTGTTTTATGATTACGCGCCAGCCATACCGCCAGCACCACACTTATCGCCACTGCAATCAGAGTAAAAAACCATCGCTGCCAACCGCCGGCGTCACTTAAAAAAGAGAACGCCGCGCCATAGTTACGTACATAAGTCAGATTAAATACCGGCAGCAGTTCGATAGAATCGAACAGCTGCATATTGGCAATCACCACCTGCTTCGTCAGTTGATCGACCACTAACACCAATGCAATCAGCCACCACAGGCGCCAGCCACTTTCTTTAAACAACATCATTATGCAAATACCCGTTGCTCGCCTTCACCATCGACATTGGTTACACAGCGCAGGCACAAATCAGCATGGGCAGCATTAGCGCCAACGTCATGCCGGTGATGCCAGCAGCGGCTGCATTTAGCCGCTGTTGATGCCTGAACCTGCACCTGTAAACCTGGCAGCTCGGTTGCTACGGCATCAGTTGGTGCAGCATCAGTACTGACCTGAGCCGTTGACGTGATCAGCACGAAACGCAGTTCATCACCCAGTTTGGCTAGATCACTGGCCAGTGCAGCAGAAGCGTATAATGTCACCTCAGCCTGCAAAGAGGCGCCGATTTTGTCTTCGCGCCGCGACGCTTCCAGTACTTTATTTACTTCATCCCGTACCTGTAATAACTGCTGCCAGAAGTTGTCGTCAAACTTACCGCCGGTTAAACCGTTAAAACCAGCATACCAAACACCGGTAAAGACAAATTCATCGCGTGCACCTGGCAACTCCTGCCAGATTTCCTGCGCGGTAAAGCTCATGATAGGGGCAATCCAACGCACCATCGCTTCAGCAATGTGGTAAAGCGCCGTCTGGCATGACCGGCGTGCAATACTGTTCGTGTTAGCGGTGTACTGGCGATCTTTAATCACATCCAGGTAAAAACTGCCAAGCTCAACGGTACAGAAGTTCATCAACTTCTGGCTGACCTGATGGAACTGGTAATTATCGTACGCTTCGACAATTTCCTGCTGCAGTTTGGCAGCGCGGTTCACCACCCATAAATCCAGCTCAACCATCTGCTCAAACGGCACCGCATCGGTTGCCGGGTTAAAGCCGTTCAGGTTTGCCAGCAGGAAGCGGGCGGTGTTGCGGATGCGGCGATACTTGTCAGCGGCACGGTTTAAGATTTCATCAGACACGGTCATTTCTGATGTGTAGTCAGTTGTCGCTACCCACAAACGCAGAATATCAGCACCGAGCTTGTTCATCACATCCTGCGGTGATACCACGTTGCCAAGCGATTTGGACATCTTGCGGCCATCACCATCAACGGTAAAGCCGTGGGTCAGCACCTGTTTGTAAGGCGCTTTATGTTTAATACTGACACCTGTCATCAAAGACGACATAAACCAGCCCCGATGCTGATCTGAGCCTTCAAGGTATAAGTCGGCCTGATCTGCGCCGCCAAACTCTGGCCGCACATCGACAACGCAAGCGTGAGTTACGCCTGAATCAAACCAGACATCCAGCGTATCACTGACCTTAACGTACTGCTTAGCATCATCACCCAGCAGGGTTGCCGCATCTAAGTCAAACCAGGCCTGAATACCCTCTTTTTCAACCAGCTGCGCCACTTTTTCCATCAGCTCAGCCGTATCAGGGTGCAATGCACTGGTGTCTTTGTCGACAAACAGTGCTATCGGTACACCCCAGGTACGCTGACGTGAAATACACCAGTCTGGCCGGCCGGCGACCATTTTTTCAATGCGTTGCTGACCCCAATCCGGGATCCAGCGTGTCTGGTCAATCTGCTGCAAAGAAGTGCCGCGCAGGCCCTGTTGTTCCATACTGATAAACCACTGCGGTGTGGCGCGGAAAATAATCGGCGTTTTATGCCGCCAGCAGTGTGGATAACTGTGCTTGTAAGCTTTGTGTACTAACAAAGCACCAGCGTTTTGCAGCGCTTCTACCACGCTGTCATTGGCTTTAAATACATGCTGCCCGGCAAACAAAGGCGTATCCGGTAAGTAAACACCATTGGCGCCTACCGGGTTTGCCACTTCAAGGTTGTATAGTTTGCCTACGACAAAGTCTTCCTGGCCGTGGCCAGGCGCGGTATGCACACAACCGGTACCGGATTCAGTCGTAACGTGCTCACCCATAATCAGCGGCACATTAAAGTCATACAGCGGGTGTTTTACCTGCACCAGTTCAAGTGCTGCGCCTTTGGTAAAGCCAAGGGCATGGTAATGTTCGATGCCGGCACGTGCCATCACATCTTTTACCAGATCCGTCGCTACTATCAGCCGCTCTGCGCCTGACGGCCCCTGCTCTACCTGTACCAGGCTGTAATCAAGCTTGGCATTTAATGCCACAGCGCGGTTAGCCGGGATGGTCCAGGGTGTTGTCGTCCAAATCACCACAGATACTTTGCCATGACCGCGTTTACCTTCAGGATGATCAAAACGATCAACTGCTGACTCATCCACCAGCTCAAAACGCACATCAATCGCCGGTGATACCTTGTCCTGATATTCTACTTCAGCTTCAGCCAGCGCAGAGCCACAATCGGTACACCAATGCACTGGTTTAAAGCCTTGCTGTAAATGGCCGTTACCGATAATTTTGCTCAGCGAGCGGATAATGTTGGCCTCAAAGGCGTAATCCATAGTGCGGTATGGGTTCTGCCAATCGGCAAGCACACCCAAACGGATAAAATCGGTGCGCTGTGCATCAATTTGTGTTGCCGCATATTCGCGGCACTTTTGTCTGAATTCTGCTGCAGTCAGTTTAGTACCCGGTTTACCGTACTTTTTCTCAACCACCAGCTCTATTGGCAAGCCATGGCAGTCCCAGCCCGGTACATAAGGCGCATCAAAATCGTCCAGCGTTTTGGCTTTAACGATAATATCTTTCAGAATTTTGTTAACTGCATGCCCGATATGAATATTGCCGTTCGCGTAAGGAGGGCCGTCATGCAGAATAAAGGTTTTCTTACCTTTTTTTGCTGCACGGATCTTGCCGTACAGATCGGCTTCTGTCCATTTGGCCAGCATTTGCGGCTCGCGCTGCGCCAGGTTGGCGCGCATCGCGAAGGCCGTTTCCGGCAAATTCAGGGTATGCTTGTAGTCGCTCATCCGTTATGTTCCGTCTTATCAATAGTGGCATGGGTGGCTGTTGCCCCCTGCTGAAAAAATGTTTTTGCTGCTGTCACATCAGCTGCAATTTGTTGTTGTAACTCGGCCAGACTGGCGAAGCGCTGCTCGCTGCGCAGCTTATGCTGCAATAACACCTCAATCTGACTACCGTATAAATCACCTTTAAAATCAAACAAGTGAGCTTCCAGTTGCTGACGCTGCCCTTGTACCGTTGGTCTGTTGCCAATATTAGCTACGCCCTGAAAGCTGCCAAATACCGTGTTCGCGCTAATCGCGTAAACACCGGCAACCGGCAGCTTACGCCGGTATAAAAACACATTCGCGGTCGGGAACCCAAGATCCCGGCCTAACTTTCTGCCGTGGCGTACCCTGCCAGTGAGGGCAAAAGGCCGCCCCAGCATCTCTGCAGCCAGAGTCAAATTGTCATCGGCCAGTGCCTGGCGGATCAAGGTGCTGCTAATACGCTGCTGCCCCAGTAATAAACTCGATGTGCTGCAAAGCCCAAACTGGTGCTGTTCAGCTGCCAGTGCCAGCAGTTCAAAACTGCCGCTGCGGTTTTTACCAAAGCGAAAATCATCACCGACGATCAGCTGCTCTACACCCAACTGTTTTAGCAGCAACTGCTGAATAAACTGCTCGGGAGCCTGGGCAGCAAAATCTGGTGTAAAGTGCACACATAGCAACCGGTCTATACCAAGCCCAGCCAGCGCTACGTATTTTTCCCGGAACCGGCTTAAACGTGCCGGCGCCGCGTCACCGGCAAACAGCTCCAGCGGCTGTGGTTCAAACAACATAACACAGGAAGGCAGCTGCATTTGCCTGGCAATAGCGACAACCCTGGCCAGCACGGCCTGATGCCCAAGATGCACACCATCAAAATTGCCGATTGTCAGCACACAACCCCGGTGACGGGACTGAATATTATGTAAGCCGCGAATTAACTCCATGCCTGCTGTTTTTGCCCTCTGGTTACAAACCGCGCATTATAACCACTTAATTAATTGCTTTCAGCAACAGAATTGGCCTTAAAATGCGCCAGCCTGACACCCAACAGCCATAACAGCGCAAAATATCCCGCAACAGCCGACACACACAGCAGGCTAAGCCGCCATACCTGATGACTAAACCCCAACTGCACCCAGCTATTAAGTGTGGGTGTTTGCCAGTACAGCAAAGCCGCCATCACACTGCTGGCAATAACAAGTTTGGCTAAAAACCACAGCGTCGTCTTTGTTAGTTGGTACACACCGGTCGCTTTTAAACCACGGTACAGTAAAAAGGCATTTAAGCTGGCCGACATCGCGGTAGCCAGTGCCAGACCAACATAGCTTAAAAACGGCGCCAACATCAGGTTAAAAGCCATATTCGCCACCATTGCAATAATCCCGATACGCACCGGCGTTTTAATGTCCTGCCGGGCATAGTATCCCGGTGCCAGCACTTTAATCAGCATATAACTGAGCAGACCCGTGCTGTATGCAATTAAGCTATAGGACACCATCAATACATCGTGCTGACTAAATTCCCCCCGCATAAACAACAGCGCGACTATCGGCTGAGACAACACCATCAGGCCGGCCATAGCGGGTATGCCGAACAACGCTACAAAACGCAAAGACCAGTCCAGTGTCTGGCTAAAACGTACCGTATTTTCACTGGCATGATGACGTGACAGGTTTGGCAAAATGACTGTGGCGATAGCAATGCCAAATAGCCCAAGCGGAAATTCAATTAAACGGTCAGAATAATACAACCAGCTGACCGCGCCGGTCAGTAAGAAAGAAGCAATGACGGTATCAAGCAGTAAATTAATCTGGCTGACTGACACACCAAATAACGCCGGAAGCATTAACTTTCGGATCTTCACCACGTTGTCATCACGCCAGCCCCATTTAGGCCATACCAGCAAACCCGCTTTGGCCAGAAACGGCAACTGAAACAGCAGTTGTACCACGCCGCCAATAAACACGCCCCAAGCCAGCGCCAGTGCAGGCTCCTGCAGTGTCGGTGCCATATATACCGCGCATAAAATCATCGTGATATTCAAAAATACCGGTGTAAATGCCGCTACGGCGAAACGGTTATAGGTATTTAATACTGCGCCTGACAATGCAACCAGGCTGATAAACCATAAGTAAGGAAAGGTAATTTTCAGCATCAGGCTGGCCATTTCAAACTTGTGTGCATCCGGGCCATCGTTTAACCATTCAACAAACCAGCCCATACCAAACAGCATCGCGACCAAAGGCGACGCAATAACACCAAACAGGGTCACCAGCGTAACGACCACACCTAAACTGCCGGTAACTCTGGCGAGCAATAACCGCACCGCATCATCGCCATGTTTGGCTTTGACTTCTGCCAGTACGGGGACAAAGGCCTGCGAAAATGCCCCTTCAGCAAACAGGCGGCGCAGAAAATTGGGAATGCGGTTGGCAAAAAAGAATACATCCGCCGCCGCACCGGCACCGACAAAGTTGGCAACAACTACGTCACGTACCAAACCCAGCACGCGCGAAATTAACGTCATAAAGCTGACAATAAGACCCGATTTTAATAACTTTGCCGACACGACCACTTCCTTCTGTAAGCCAGCGGCTATTTTGCCCCGTTAGCGCGGCAGATTACCAGTAGTGCGACAGATTAAAATCTGCGACTTTCCCGTTAAAGCATTTGACAACGGGCCATTAAATAGGCATATTATGCGGCCTTTGATGGGTCCGGTTTAGTTTTTTAGGAGTGTTACCTTGGCTAACATTAAGTCTGCTAAGAAGCGCGCAATTCAATCAGAAAAACGTCGTCAGCAAAATGCTTCACAACGTTCTATGATGCGTACTTTCATTAAGAAAACCTACGCAGCGGTATTAACTGCTGACGTAACTGCTTCTACTGAAGCATTCAAGAAAATGGTGCCTGTTCTGGATCGTATGGCCGCTAAAGGTCTGATCCACAAGAACAAAGCAGCACGTCATAAAGCTCGTTTAAATGCTCATGTTAAAGCATTAAGCGCAGCTTAAGACACAGTTCCAACAAAAAAGCCGGCTGATGCCGGCTTTTTTGTTGCTGTTATTTACTTATCATCCGAGCAATACAGTTTATGCAGTAATGCAATCAACGCTTCTGCTTCTTTACTATTAAGGCTGTAATACACCGTTTGCGCAGCTTTACGGGTTTTCACCAATTTATGCTGACGTAACAGCGCCAGATGCTGCGACAATGCAGACTGACTTAATTCCAGCTTCTCATTCATTTCGCCAACAGATAATTCCCCGTCTAACAAATGGCAGAGGATCAATAGCCGTCGCTCATTGGATACCGCTTTTAACAATTTCACTGCCTTGGCGGAATTCTTCAGCATATCCTGTAAATTCATTGCACCTAACTCTATCTGACTGATGGCTTCAATATTACCGACTCAGCTATAAAGCGACAATAAAATGATTGTTATTTAACAAAGAATAACGATTTTTGCGATAACAGGGATAAAAGCAGCTTAATGCAACAAGGGTCTGACCAGACTATTGATACGATTAGCGGTAAAAGGCTTCATGACAAAAGCACGGGCACCGTTTTCAACCGCCTGCTTCAGATTCTCCACACTGGAAAACGCCGACACCATAAATACAACAGTATGCTGTTGCTGCAGCTTAATGTGTTTTAGTAACTGATGACCATTTATATCGGGTAAATGAATATCCAGAAACACCAGTTGTGGTTGATGGTGGCCGAATAACTGCAAAGCACTGTGCCCGTCAGCTGCTTCGTATACTGAGGTAATTCCCAGCTGTTGCAATATCTGACTGATATAGCTGCGCACCGCGGCAACATCGTCAACAACTAATGCACTAAGAGGTGCTGTTGGCATAAACGCGTCCTTAACTGCCTGAATTCGCTCCGTCTGACGATTTATCATTTCTGTCTGCTGACGCTGTGGAGCCAGCATAAAAAATGGTACAGTCCTGGGTACTGTATCAATAGCGGGATAAAATGAAAAGATGAAATTATGGCTAACAATTACCGCCGCGGCGTTAAGCTTCGGTGCAGCAGCGAATAACCTGACATTTAACGACACCCTGGCCTATCAGCTGACAGAGTCACTGACCGTCGAAGTCGGCCAGCGTCTGGCGGGCAGCGAAGCCGATGCCAGAGCTGTGGCCTGGGCAGAGCGTACCTTTAAACAACTTGGCTATGATAAAGTCTGGACAGAACCTTTTACCATGCAGTATTGGGAGCGCGGTCAGGCCAGCCTTACCGTCAGCGAGCCATTCCGGCAGAATCTGGTGGTAACAGCTTTAGGCGGTTCTGTGGCCACACCTTTTGACGGTATTAATGCTCAGGTAGCCATGTTTGACAGTCTGGAGCAGCTAAAAACCGCAGATCCTGCTCTGGTAAAAGACAAAATTGTCTTTATCAATAAGAGTATGGAAAAGGATAAACTGGGCAGCTTTTATGGCTCTGTTGTCGGAGCCAGGGCGCAAGGTGCAGTCGAAGCCGCAAAGCTGGGCGCTAAAGCCATTATTATTCGTTCTGTCGGCACCAGTATCAACCGCTTTGCCCACACCGGCATTATGCGCTACAGCGATGATGTAGCCAGGATCCCGGCAGCAGCAGTGTCAGTGCCCGATGCTCAGCAACTGGCCAGAATGCTTGAGCGCCAGCCAGAGCTGACATTGCAGTTACAAATGCAGAATAAATTGCCAGGAGAAGTCACCAGTCATAATGTGATTGCAGAAATTACCGGCAGTAAATACCCTGATGAGATCGTGCTGATCGGTGCTCATCTGGACTCATGGGATGAAGGTACGGGTGCATTAGATGATGGTGCAGGTGTCGGCCTGGTGATGGCGACCGCAGCATTATTAAAACAGCAGGCCCGGCCACAACGTACAATAAGAGTGGTGCTGTTCGGAAACGAAGAAGGCGGCCTGGTCGGTGCCCGGGCTTATGCCGCCAAACATGCTGGCAACCTGAATAAACATGTTTTTGCCTCAGAATCAGACTTTGGTGCTGGTCGAATCTGGCGCCTTGATACGGGTTTCGGCAAAGAATCACTGGCATTTGCCAACTCTTTGCAGCAAAAGCTGGCAGGCTATGGTGTAGAAGCAGGAAGTAACACGGCCTCCGGCGGCCCTGACGTATCAGTGCTAAAAGCTCAGGGTGTGCCGGTTGTCAGTCTGCAACAAGATGGTACAGACTATTTTGACTATCACCACACCCCCAACGATACGCTGGATAAAATTGACCCGGCAGCGCTGCAGCAAAACCTGCAGGTATGGCTACACACAGTGTCAGCTGTTGCAAACAGCCGGATCGATTTAAGAAAGTAGTTCAGGCTCTTGAACGCAGCGGCTTAACTTTAACAGGTAAAGACCGCTGATGTTTGCGATAGCTGCTGCGCAGCAACCACAGCTGTACACCAATCACCAGCAAAATCATGGCAAAAGGATAAAAGTAAACATTATCACTGCCAGTGAACAACATTACCGCCAGCATAAAGTAGCTAAAAGGCAACAGTTCATATAACCAAAACGGCAGAACACCACCATATTTTTCTCTGGCGTTTTTTATATCTGAACGCCTGTTGTCAGAGCGCAACACCCACACAACAGCTCCAGCTGCTGCCATCAGCGCCCCCGCAGCAAACGCCAATACAGAATCAAAACTCACCATCACACCAACCCCGGCGCTCACATAAGCATAAGGTAAAACTTCATATACTTTTTCCGGCCACATAACATCTTCCTTCCCTGTTCAGTTGCCGTTAAGTATAGAACACGTTTTTACAATTGTAATTACAGCGCAAAAGTTCATTAAATAAACTAATCCCAGAGAAGCAAAATTACTCAGTTGAGTACGCCGTAAAGGCACAGCATAATGCGCAAAAATTATGCTCCCACCATAATCAGTATTAACGTCAGGTCAATATTCAGGAAAGTATCATGGAACATCTTGTGTTCGACATCATTAGCTGGATAGGCTTAACAATCTGTATTGGGGCGTTTTTTATCAAAGACGTATTCTGGTTACGTTTGGCAACCCTGGTTGGCTGCAGCCTGTTATTTGTTTACTACAGCCATATCGCCATTCCACAAGGCGTCATATCTAATTTATTAGTATTATTAATCAATGCTTACTATTTAATTCGTTTTGCTAAAGCCCGCAAAGCAGAGAAAGCTCAACAACATACTGTTGCTCCACATAACACTCTGACAACCCTGCCCGAGTAAGCCAGCCACAGCTACTTTTGTCACACTAACGGGCAGGTTATAATTGCCATCCCCGAAGACAAGAGAGCGCAGTATGCAAGACGATGACCTAGATTTATTTCTGCAGGAAATGTCGGGCGTAAAACCTTTGTCGCAGGATGAGGTACTACCAGAGCACGGCGAATTTAATCCGACATTGGCACAGCAAGCCCGGCGCAAAGCAGCTGAGCAGGAAATGGAGTACGATCCGAATTATCTCAGCATGGAATACGTTGATCTGGTAAAACCGGATGAGCCCTTTACCTATAAAAAAGACGGTGTCCAGGATGGTGTATATCGTAACCTTCGTCTGGGTAAGTACCAGTTAGATGCTACATTAAACCTGCTGGGCAAAAGCCTGACAGATGCCCGGCGTGAATTGTTCTTCTTTATCGAAGACTGCCACAAACGTGGTATTCGTACCCTACTTATCCAACATGGCATGGGGCGTAACAGTAAACCGCATCCGGCCATACTACGCAGCTATGTATTTAAATGGCTGCCACAGATGGCAACCGTGCTGGCATGTAACACTGCGCAAAAACAACACGGCGGTTATTCTGCAACTTATGTATTGCTGCAAAAAAATGCGGAGCAAAAGCGGGAAAACCGTGAGCGGCATAGAAAAGCTTAAGTCTTGATAAGTATCAGGGGGGCAATAGCCCCCCTGAGTCTCAGTCATTCCGTTTGACTATATTCAGTTTCCGCTATCCGCATATCAGGCAGACAGCTTCGGCTTTGGTCAAAAATGCCGATAACGCCATTAAACAAACAACAATGGCGATTGCGGTAAAGCCAAAACCACGACTGGACGCTTTACTCATAACTAACCTCAGTAACACATTTTTTTATTTTAATTAGCAGCTTGGCTTAAGTTTCCTTAAACCGTCACTGAGTGTAGTTAAGTTGTAACAAAGTTACAATAACTGTGAATTTAACCAGTATTTTCAAGGTGATACGACAGCGCTGAATAGACGAAATCCTGCGCCAGCAAACGACTGTCATTCAGCTGTGGTACAGCTTCATTTGCCACTTCAATATGGGTTAGTACAAAACCTGCCTGCTGGTAATTTTTCAGCGCCGACGGATGATCTTCTGAACAGGTATGCAGCCAGATCTTACGGCCTTGCCACTTAGCCGCTAACATAATTGCCGCACGGGCCAAAGGCAGCCCCAACCCCTGACCAATAAATTGTGGCAGCAGACCAAAAAATTTTATTTCTACACTGTCATCGTCATGTTTCAGCAGTTCGATATACCCTGCCGGTGTCCCCTTTACCCACAGTAGCCATGTCCTTACCTGTTGTTGTGTCAGATAGTTCAGCCACTGCTGATAGTTCCAGCCCAAACGGCTGAACCAGCGCCAGCGCCCGCCTACCGCTCTGAACATAAACTGGCTAAGTTCAGGGCAAGCCACTTCAGCTTCAACCAGCTGTACTTGTTCTGGCCATTCGACTTGCGTTGGTGTTTCACCTTCGTACTGCAAGAACCAGGTTGTCACTTCTGTCAGGTGCTCGGCCAATTTAGTATCCCCTTTTGAGATCAACCGGATTTAAAAGTGCTTCGCCGCGCTGGCTACGACGGTAGTTTTCTGCAATCTGTTGCACAACAGTGCTGACATTTGTCACGGCAGAAACATGCGGCGTTATCAAAATGGCTGGATGTAACCAAAACGGATGCCCGGCCAGTAACGGTTCCTGCCGGAAAACATCGAGGCAGGCCGCCTGTAGCTGCCCACTATCAAGCGCCGTTACCAGTGCTGTGTCGTCGACAATAGCGCCGCGGGCAACATTGATAAAAATAGTGTTTGCTTTTACCTGATTAAAAAATGTCTCATCAAGCAGGTCTTCTGTTTCTGCAGTTAGCGGCAGCAAACAGATCACAACATCAGCTTCAGCGACTGCCAGCGCCAGTTCAGCCTGGCCGCTATAGCAGTGCACGCCTGGCAGGCGCTTTGCCGTTCTCGCCCAGCCGCTGACATGATAGCCTGCAGCCGAAAAGTGCTGGGCGGCAGCGCCACCCAACTCTCCAAGCCCCAGCACACAAATACTGCTTATTTGCCGCGGGCTCTTGGGCTTCCATAGCTGCTGTCGTTGCTGGCTACTGAACTGATCCAGCCTTAACCGGTAGTGGCTTAACACACCGTCCAGATAACGCACCATAGTGTCGGTAAGGCTATTGTCGACTATCCTGGCTATCGGCAGTGCAGGCAGGGTAGGATCTGCCAGTATTGCATCAACCCCGGCACCAAAGCACTGAATAGCTTTCAGGTTCGGCAGCTGCGCCAAACTACCGGAAGGCTGTTTCCACACCACAGCAAACTCAACCTCATCAGCTGAGCTAATATCAGGCCAGATTTCAATGCGGGTATCAGGCAGTGCCTGCGTCAGGCGCTGCTGTAAGTCGTCAAGTTTACGATCGGGGATTATCAGGGCAAGGCTCATAGGTCACCAAAGCTTCAAAAAATCGTCACACCAATGACACAGCAACTACCGATGCTGGCTGGCGTCCAAAGATAACATGGTACCGACTGATGCTGAACTGCCGCACCATCTTTTTATCTGACGTTCACCTGGGCTGCAAAGATTGTCAGGCCGACTATTTGCTGAGTTTTCTTGAGCAAAGCCAGGCGGGCAAAATTTATCTGCTGGGCGACATTGTTGACCTGTGGGCCATGCGTAAACAGGTGCATTGGAAACTCAGTCAGAACAAAGTCGTGCGTTGCCTGCTGGATAAAGCCGAGCAAGGTGTCGAAGTGGTGTATATTCCCGGTAACCATGATGAAGCGATGCGGCTCTATGCCGGCAAAAGCTTTGGCAATATTCGTATTGCGCTGCGGGAAAGCCACACCACAGCTCAGGGCAAAAAGTTATTACTGTTGCACGGTGACGAATTTGATAAAGAAGTTAACTTTGGTCGTCTGCATGCCTGGCTCGGCGATAACCTGTACGATTTGCTGTTATTTTTAAACCGCTGGTATAACCGCCTGCGCCGCTTCACCGGTGGTGGTTATTTCAGCCTCGCCGCTTACATTAAAAGCCGTGTCCCCGGCGCGCAAAAAGCGATAGCACGCTACCGTGAGGCCGCGGTAGCCAAAGCCAAACGCGCTGGTTTTGACGGCGTAGTCTGTGGCCACATTCATCACCCGGAAATCCGCCTGGAACAAGGCATTATTTACTGTAATGACGGCGACTGGATAGACAGCTGCACCGCTCTGATTGAACAGCATGATGGCAGCCTGGCGCTGTATCACTGGACAGAGCAGGCAGCAAAAATTGCAGCTCTGCCTTTGGCGGCCAGTGATAAAAAGGTTGCCTGAAATTTCAGCAAACTGCCATAAAACCGACACCTGACTGTCATACAAGCCGATTAGCCTGAGCGCAGCCTATTGCAGTGCCAGCGGAGCTAATTATGATCAGTGTTGAACAGGTTCTTTCGCAAAATCTTCCGGGACTTACCGCCAAACCCTGGCTGTATAAGCCAGTTAAGGGCGCACTGCGTCGCCTGCTGCATGAGCAGGACTTTATCGACTTCGCACAGCGTTATCCGCACCTGCAGGGGCTTGAGTTTGTCGAGCAGGTACTGGATTACTTTAACTTTCGCTACTCGGTACGCGACAACGAAATTGAACGTATCCCGACAACGGGCCGCATAGTGATCATCGCTAATCACCCTATAGGCTCACTTGATGGTCTGGCACTGCTAAAACTGGTCAGTGATATCCGCTCTGATGTAAAAGTGGTTGCCAATCAGCTGTTAATGGCACTAAAGCCACTACATAACCTATTGCTGCCGGTCAATAACATGAGTGGCGGCACTGAACGGCGGGCACTGGACAATATTCAGCAACATCTGGCTAATGAAGGCGCACTGATCCTGTTCCCGTCCGGCGAGGTGTCGAGGTTACGCCCTGAGGGGATCCGCGACGGCAAATGGCATAGCGGCTTTTTACGCTTTGCCTCTAATGCTAAAGCCCCCATCCTGCCGATTTACATTGATGGCCGTAACTCTGCACTTTTTTATGGTGCATCTATGCTGTACAAGCCGCTGGCAACTATGCTGCTAGTGCAGGAAATGTTTAAACAGCAACGCAAAAAACTGGAAATGCGGATTGGTGAACAAATTCCGTATGAAGCTTTCGCTAACCTGGCACTGGAAACACAAGCCAAGGTAAAACTGTTCAAAAAACATCTATACCGGCTACCTAAAGATAAAGCACCTTTGTTCAGTACTCAAAGCGCCATTGCGCACCCGGAAGACCGTATCGTCCTGAAAAAAGCAGTAGAAAACTGCGAACTGCTGGGCGAAACCGCAGATGGCAAGCAAATTTACCTGTACCAGCATCAACAAAGCTCGCCGATACTGCGTGAAATTGGCCGCTTACGTGAGTTTGCGTTTCGTGCTGTTGGCGAAGGCAGCGGCTTGCGCCGTGATATTGACCGCTTTGACAGCCACTACGAGCAACTGATTCTGTGGGATAAAGATGACCTTGAAATTGTCGGCGCTTACCGTTTCGCCAATACCCGTAAGATACTGGCCGAGCATGGCGCTGCCGGGCTTTATACTGCCTCGCTGTTTCAGTTTGACAACAGCATGCAACCCTATCTGGATGCAGGCCTGGAACTGGGACGCAGCTTTGTGCAGCCGCGTTACTGGGGCAAACGCAGCCTGGAATACCTATGGTATGGCATTGGCGCTTATTTAAAACGTAACCCGGATATTCGCTACCTGTTTGGTGGTGTCAGTTTGTCACACAGTTACCCGCAGGCAGCACGTGACCTGATGGTGTATTTTTACAGCCTTTACTTTAGTGATAACAGCTGTGCCGCCGTCTCTAAACAGCCTTATCAGTTACCACAGGCTATTTTAGCTGAACTGCAACAGCACTTTAGCGGCAATGATTACCTTGGCGACTTTACTCAGTTAAAACATTTGCTGGCAAACATGGGGGTCAGCGTACCGACACTGTATAAACAGTACAGTGAGCTGTGTGAGCCTGGTGGCGTGAAGTTTCTGGCCTTTGGCACCGACCCGGACTTCGCAAACTGTGTCGATGGCCTGGTATTGGTTGACATGACGATGCTAAAAGCCAGCAAAAGAGCACGTTATATTGATTAATCATAGTATCCAATAACTTAATTAAACCATAAGAACTGGCAGCTTTTGCTGCCAGTTCTTGCTTTGTAAAGGTTCAGTAAAGTTCAGTTTCGATTCAGCCCCGCCGCCCTATAAGCTATACACTGTATAAAAAGCCGTCAGAGCTGTAATATCTGGTGGTGAAACGGAGGATAGCAAGATGAAAAATCTGATGCTGCAAGTTGGCCGGTTGCTAAGTGCTGCCGTGCTGTTAATCGGCACAGCGACAACCGCGCTGGCAGAGGACGAAGCGCTGTCTCAGGCTGAGTTGGATCAGATGCTGGCGCCTGTTGCTCTGTACCCGGATACGGTGCTGACACATGTGTTGATTGCCGCCACCTATCCGCTTGAGATAGTACAGGCATCGCGCTGGGTAAAAGCTAACCCGGGTGTAACAGGTGAAGACGCTGTGCGCGCCGTCGAGAGTAAAAGCTGGGATCCCAGTGTCAAAGCACTGGTGGCCTTTCCGCAATTGCTTGAGCGTTTAAGTAATGATTTAGACTGGACAGAACAGCTGGGCGAAGCCTTTTTGGCCGATGAAACCCAGGTACTAGCCAGCATACAAACGCTACGGCAGAAGGCCTATGCCAATGGTTCACTGAATGATAATCAGCATGTAGTGGTTGAGCGTGAACGCGACATTATCGTAATTGAGCCAGCCCGCAAAGAAGTGGTATATGTACCGGTATATGATACACGAGTTGTATACGGCGACTGGTGGTGGCCGTCATACCCGCCGGTGTACTGGCATACCGCAGGTGTTTACTACCGTAACAGCCCGTTTTACTGGGGGATCAGTGTGAACGTAAGACCCTGGTTTTACTTTGGTATCTTTGACTGGCATCACCGCCATGTTGTGGTGCATCATCACTATTACCACAAGCCACCGCGCTACTACCCTAAACGCCATAAACATTATGTCGATGCCCGCCGCTGGCAGCACAATACCGAGCACCGCCATGGTGTGCATTATCGCCGTGAGCGTTTAAACCGTGAATACAATGCAGGCTACGGCTACCGCCAGCCAACACGAGAAAGCCAGGGCAAGGTTGTACATCAGCGTAAAGTGACATCTGACGTACGCGAACAGCATAATCAGTATCAACGCAAAACAGCAGAACAAGTACGATTACCAAACCGGCAGTGGCAAAGCGATGACAGAAATCCGCGTCAGCACAATGAGGCTTTGCGCCAGCAACGTGAGCAGCGGCTGCACACTACCGATATTCAGCGTAATGATCGGCAGCCACAGCAGGTTCAGCAGCAGCTGAAAGAGCAGCGTCAGTACAACCAGCAGCGCGAACGCTCAAATCAGGTTGTCAGCACTGAACAGTTGCGCCAGCGCCAGTCTCAGCCGCAACAACGGGCTGAGCGGCCGCAATACAAGGCAGAACCACAAAGCCAGGTGCAGCAAAACGCACGGCAATATCAGCAACCGGTGGCGCAACAACGTCAGCCACAACCGGTTCAAGCACAGCAGCGCCAGCCAGCACGTGAGTATCGTGCATCGACAAAAGAGAGCATGGTACAGCAGCGTGAACGGCCGGCCAGACATATCGAGTAAACGTCATTTTGTTGATATAAAACAAATTACGGGGCTGAAGTTATCGCAGCCCCGTTTTTTATTGATCCAGGCCAATATTCTTAACCCCCGAAAGCGGAAAATCACCTCAGACCTTATCTGTGGAGATTATTATGAAAACCGTTTTATCCGCGCTCACTCTGGCCACTCTGCTAGCCGCAGCCCCCGCTTCAGCCGAATTTGGTATTAACGTTGGTGCTATTACCGTTGCACCGGATGACAGCAGCAGCAATTTAAATGTGGTTGAGCAGGTTGCCGGTTTGCCCGCTGGCTCTACCGCTGTTGGGGTAAACAGCAATACTCAACTTGGCCTGACACTTGATTATAAGTTCACTCCTAACTGGTCAGTGCAACTGATTGCAGCTACGCCATTCAGTCACGATATTAATGTCAAAGGTTCAGCCATTGATGGTTTAAAAGTGGGCAGTACCAAACATCTGCCACCCACGCTGCTGGCACAATATCACTTTATGCCGCAACATCAGACTTTCGATCCTTTTATTGGTGTAGGTCTAAACTACACGGTATTCTTTGATGAGCAAATTGATGGCGAGCTGGAAGGTGCGCTTGACAGCCTGAACGTGACGGGTGCAAACGATGTCGTCGGCCTGAAGCTAAAAGATTCGTTTGGTCTGGCATTACAGGCAGGGGTAAACATCAAGTTCAACGACACCCTGGGCTTACACCTGATGATCAGTAAAATGGACATCGATACAAAGGGCCGGGTACAGGTTAACGGCAACACTATCCAGAGTGTTGATGTTGATATCGACCCTTATGTTGCAATGATTGGCTTGCGCTGGACCTTATAAGCCCAGTACTGAACCATCATTAAGACTAAAGGCGACTGCATCAAAGTCGCCTTTTTGTTTTACACTGCGAAACAGACAATATGAGCCCGGCAGGTTATGACAAAACAAATTGACAAACTGAACTGGCAACAGCTGTTAAAATCGGGCGACCGGATTTTTATCGGCTCCCATGCTGCCACGCCGACAGCCCTGATTGATAACCTGATAAGCAATGCCAGACAGCTACACGATATTGAAGTGGTGCAGGTGTACTCTCTGGCTGACAACAAATGGGCCGATGCCGAATACCAGCAGCTGTTTAAGGTTAACGCACTTTTTATTGGCGGCGACCAGGTGCGCCGGGCCGTGGCAGAAGGCCGCGCGGACTATACGCCATGCTTTATGTCTGACATCCCATCTTTGTTCAGTGACGGCATTATTCCGCTTGATGCGGCGTTAATTATGGTCAGCCCGGCCGATGAACATGGCTACCACTCGCTCGGCGTATCGGTAGATATCGTCTCGGCCGCCGCCAGAGCGGCGAAAAAAGTTATTGCTCAGGTTAACCCTTCAATGCCAATCACCTATGGTCAGGCGTTTATTCACCGCGACCAAATAAGCGCCTACTATTATGCCGAACAACCGCTGGTACAAATGCCACCAGTGAAGCTTGATGCCGTTACCGAGCGCATTGGCCAATATGTGTCGTTATTGGTAGAAGATGGCGCCACTATTCAGATTGGCGTTGGCAAAATGTGTGATGCCGTGCTGCGCTACCTTGGTAACCATAAAGACCTGGGGATCCACAGCGAAATGATCACCGATTCGATGATGGAGCTGATTAAAAAAGGCGTAGTAACCAACCGGAAAAAAACCTTTCACCCCGGTAAAACAGTGGCCAGCTTTTGTGTCGGCAGCAAAGCCTTATACGATTTTGTGCACTGCAACCCACACATGGGCTTTTATCCGAGTGAATATGTTAATTCGCCGGCCAACATTGCCCGTAACGATAATATGGTATCAATAAACAGCGCGATTGAAGTCGATTTAACCGGGCAAATCGTCTCGGACTCTATCGGCCACTTGTTTTACAGCGGTATCGGCGGTCAGGTCGATTTTAGCCGTGGCGCCTCTATGAGTAACGGCGGCAAACCCATCATTGCCCTGCCGAGTACCGCCAAAAACGGCACCGTATCGCGTATCGTCGCACATTTAAGCGAGGGCGCCGGTGTAGTTACCTCACGCGGTCATGTGCACTATGTGGTAACAGAGTTTGGCGTTGCCTCGCTGCGCGGTAAAAGTATCCGCGAGCGTGCACTGGAACTTA
>NZ_DATCSY010000184.1:0-11347 GCF_036568245.1 Rheinheimera sp.
TACCCTGCCCGGTCTGAGCCTGGCGGGTATCGAGTTCTACGAAGGCGTAATAAAAAGTGATGATACTGAGCGCGATGTGCGCCAGTTTGTGCAGCGAGCTGCCGCGCTGGCGAAAGCGCTGACCAGACAACAGCTGCTTAAATACCAGCAACCGCTGATAAGCGGCGCAGGCTCAGTCTGGTATGACATTGTTGCCACTGAGCTTAACAAAGCTACCTTACCCGATACTATGCGTATCGTGCTTCGCCCGGGCTGTTATATCAGCCATGACAAAGGCATATACGAACAGGCGCAGCAACAGGTGATGTCGCGCAGTCATCTTGCCTGTCGTCTGGGTGACAGTCTATCCAGTGCGCTAGAGTTGGCGACTTATGTGCAGTCTCTGCCGGAACCGGGCCTGGCGGTGCTCGGCTTTGGTAAACGTGACGCGGCCTTTGACGCAGGCTTGCCACAAGCGATTGCGGTTTACCGCGATGGTAAGTTGCTAAGCGACAAGCCTGAGGGCTGCGAGACGATAAAAGTAATGGATCAACATGCGTTCTGGCGCTACAGCGGCACTATCCAGCCCCATATTGGCGATATTGTCCTGCTCAGCACATCTCATCCATGCCTGACCTTTGATAAATGGCGCAGCTTATGGCTGGTAGACGACAACTACAACCTGTTGCAGACCGTTGATACTTTTTTTTAACTCAGTAACATGCCGCGTTCGAATACAGGCGCAGACAGCTCGGCCGGATTGCTAACGCAAAGCCGGTGTGCCTGTTCTTCACCCTGAACCTGTTTCACATACTCAAATGCCTGTCCCAGTTTCGGTGGCCGGCGTTTAACCGAATGGGTATCACTGGCAATGATGTGATACACCCCCTGTTTTAACCAATGCCGGGCCAGCGCCATAACGTCCGGCCCCATATCACCGTCAAGCGCACCAGCCGTTAACTGAAACAAACAACCGGCTTTAATAAACGGTTTAATTTGTTCAGGTGCAGCCAGTAAATCGCGGTTGCGCTCCGGATGCGCCAACATAACGCTGATATTTTTCCGGCCAAGCCAGGCCAGTAACTTATCACTACCCGGTGGAATATGGCTGTGCGGCAGCTCGAGCAACACGACATTCCGTCCCTGATATTGCCCGATAAATGGTAGCTTGCCCTGTTCAACCAGCGGCAGCATTTCACTGCTGATACGCACTTCAGCGGCAGCTGCAACGTTAACGTCAATATGTTGCTCACTGGCAGCCTGACGCAACCGGGCCAGAGCGTCGTTGATGTCGGCAGCATTGTTGTCGTAACGGCCCGGGTTAATGTGAGGGGTGGCCAGCATATGACTGATGCCCTGCTCTGCAGCAAGACGCAGCAACTGCAGCGACTCAGCCATGTCACGGCTACCGTCGTCTATTCCCGGTAAAATATGATTATGCAGGTCAAACATCATAATATGTTGCCTTCAGCCGCCGTAGTTACCATAGTAAGGCTCCGTTTTGTCGCTTTTAACCTGATTCAGTATCACGCCATACATTCTGGCATGAGCCTGATGCAGCTGGCCTAACGTATGCTTGATCACCGGAATGCGTGTGCGCTCGGCTTTAACCACCAGCACAACAGCATCTGCCAACGGTGCCAGTAGCAGAGGGTCGCTTACCGCCTGCACCGGCGCCGTGTCTATGATGATTTTGTCATACTGGCCTTTTAACTGCTGCAACAGGCTTTGCATGCCGGAACCGGCCAAAAGTTCCATCGGATTCAGCGGCACTGCACCGGCAGGCATCACATCGACACCATCCTGTACATCTTTGACGATACACTCCTCCAGTGTGGCAGTCTTAGCCAGCACATTAGCAAGACCAGGCTGATAGCTTGGCAGTTTGCAACGGGCGCCTACGGCTGGTTTACGCAGGTCAGCGTCAATCAGCAAGACCCGCTCAAGCGCGGCATAAGCAAATGCCAGATTCATACTGACTGTCGTTTTACCCTCTTGCGGCTGAGATGAGGTTACCTCAATCACCTGCAGCGGTTTATCCAGTGCCATTAAGGACATCGCTGTACGAATATTGCGCACTGCCTCACTGTAGCGCCGCTGCTTAGGATCAAAATAGGCCAGACTGCGCAGTTGCTCATTTTTCTTTTTCTTGCTCCTGGGTAAATAACCCAACGCACATTGCGCCAACTCCAGCTCCGCATCAGCGGTATTTTTAATCGTATCGTTGAAGGCATCCTGCAACAGCGCCAGCACTGTGCCAAGCAGTAAGGTTGTGACGAATGTCAGCATGACGATCATCTTTTTATTTGGTTTCACCGGCTCAGATGGCAGCACTGCCCTGTCGGTAAAGCGGGCGATTGGCGCATCGAAATCGCCGGTGACCTCGGTCTCTTTTTGCCGGGCAAAAAAGCTTTCAAACAACAGCTGATTGGTTTCAACTTCACGCTGCAACCTGCGATAGTCAGTCTCAACCGAGCCCAGGCTGGAGAACGCGGTTTTACTACGATCAAACTGTTGCTCCAACGCGGCCAGTCGGCGCTCAGCACTTTGTGCTTCTTTTTCAATCCCTTCAATCAGCCTGTCGATCTGCTGACGTAAGCTGTTGTTTACCGTCAGTAACTCAGCCTGAACCGCAATCATTTTTGGGTGTTTAGGCCCATAGACTTTGCTCAGCTCCGAGAACTTGCGTTCTACCGCCATAACCTCTCGCTTTACATTTTGTACTGACGGGTGAGACGTTATTTCAGGCAAGCTTTCCAGCCCGGCGATATCATGCTGATCAAACTGCCTGACCAGGGCAAGAAAACCCTCAGCTTTGGTTTTCTTTGACCGTGCATCGGTAAGCTCTTCGTTCAGACGCTCAAGCTCTCTGGCATCTAATGCTGTAACACCCTCAACGTCGACCAGATTATGCTCAGCACGAAACGCTTCGAGCCTGGCTTCTGATTGCTCCAAACGCTCGCGCAGCTCACCCAGCCGGCCGCCCAGCCAACTGTTCGCCTTTTGCGTAATGCCTAAGCGGGCATCGAGCTGACTGGCGATATAAGCATCACCGATGGCATTGGCAACAGATTGGGCCAAACGTGGATCAGAAGATTGAAAGCTAAGATTAACTAACTGCGTTTTGCGTACCGGGCTTACCTGAATGCTACGGCTAAAACCATCCAACCGGCGTTTTCGCGTCAGCGCACTGCTCAATTCACTGTCAGTGATGGTCTCTTTTTTTATACCAAGTTGTGTTTTGACAAAGTTCATCGCCTGGCGATACAGCGTTGGTTTACTCTGCAACGCCGGATGACCGGCCAGACTCAGCTCGTCATACACCCGCTCAGCAATAGAGCGTGATTTTAAAATTTCAAACTGGGTAAGGTAATACTCTTCCTGAGAAGAGTTGAAGCCATACACCTCTTCAATTTTTATTGCTCTGGCAGCCTGAGCCTCTATCAATA
Source organism: Rheinheimera sp. (assembly GCF_036568245.1). Lineage (GTDB taxonomy): Bacteria > Pseudomonadota > Gammaproteobacteria > Enterobacterales > Alteromonadaceae > Alishewanella. The sequence goes on from NZ_DATCSY010000184.1 coordinate 3,429, forward strand.
AGGTTGCTGTAGAGCGGTAAATCGGCGTCATGTTCTGTGCAATCAGTGCGGCGCAAATTGCGCTGACGACGGCGAGCAAAATAATGCGCCATTTGTAGCGGCCTATCGCTGCAAAAAGTTTTGTCAGGTCAACCAGTTGTTCACCTGACGCCAACGGAGTGTGGGTAGAGTTTACGGCCATAATCAGAAAAATCTCTGTTCAATAGTGATGGTATCACCCGCCAGTATGCGGCTGTTCAGGTTGCCATTTTCATGCTGATTCTTTTGGCCTTCACGGGAGATAAGGATCTTGTCACGCGATGCCCGTTCGGTCAGACCTCCTGCCAGTGCAATCGCCTGGTTCACTGTCATGCCAGGCTGATAGGGGTAACCGCCCGGAAGTTTAACTTCACCATGGATATAGAATGGACGGTATTCCACCATGCCGACAAAAACATTCGGTTCTACCAGATAATCGCCTTTAAGGCCCTGATAAATGACATCTTCAACCTGCTTGATACTCATACCAGTGAGCTGTAACTCACCCAGAAACGGGTAATTTATGGTGCCGCTGTCTGTCAGTCTGGTTTGCAATTCCAGATCTTCCTGACCATATACCTTAATGATGACGACATCCCCTGGCCCCAGCAGATATTGCTGCTGGGCTTTACTTTGCCAGGCAAGCAAGCATAACAATATGGCGATTACGTATTTCGTCATAGTGATCCTTATAACGCTAATTGCAGATTGATAAAGACTTCATTTTTATCAAAGCGGATGTTGTCTAACGTCGAATCGTTGCGGTGCAACACCACCCCGGCGCCGAGCAGTAGCTTTGGCATTACAGAGTAATGACCACTGAACTGATATCGCATTAGCGTGTCGCTGCGGTCAAAACCAGTGTAGTCATCCTCTACCCGCTTGATACCGGTGCGGGTACTGAACAAAGGCTGCCATTGATGAGTCCAGAACAGGCTGTAGTGGGTTTCTTTGACAAAGTCACCTTGTGTATCCGGCTCTTTTGATTGACGCCCGGTGCTTAAGTTGAAACGCGAATAACTCAGTGGCGCCCACTGTAACGTCATGTCCCAGGCGACGCCCGAAAAGTCCTGTCGTAACGGATTATCAAATTTACGGTTCTGGTACCCTATCCGCAGCTCAGCCGCCGTCAGTTCAGTCGGTTGCCAGCGCCCGCCAATGCGGTAGTTTGTGGTATCGCTGTCCCGGCTGCCGGTGACATCTGTCAGATCATAACGGGTGTACACCTGGTTAATTTCTGCCAGTAAATGCGTACTGGCGCCGGTGTTATAAAACAGTTCTGTACCGACCTTAGTACTGTCGTAATTCCTGAACTGCGTCAGCTCTTCATAATTCTGATACTGTTTATCATAGTAAGCGGCGAATAAACGCAACTGCGCCCGTCCGCTTTGCGTACCATATTCATAGGCGCCACTCAGGCGAAAATTACGCAGCTCTGCCGGTTCAGACAACTGATTTCCCTGACCTTCAGTGATGCCAGTGCCACGGGCTTCGTGGGCGCCGGCATAGCTTGCCGATACGTCTAAGCGATGACGGCTTGATAGCTCTAGCAACGCTGACGTCTGAGCCTGCCAATCGAGATAATTATCATCGTTACTGCTTAAGTAACTGCCTGATACCAGTTTAACCAGCGCCCGGTACTGATTGGGGCCTGACAATAACTGCGCACTGAGCTCGGGTGTCAGTACTGATATCCAGCTGCTTTGTTCGTTATCCGCTGTGTTAGCAATATTGTCATCATGACGCATTTCAAAATCCAGCTGCGGGGTAAAATCAACTCCCGAAGCGGTTTTAATCGGCGTTGTCGTCAACTGTTGAGCTGACAGCGGTACACTATTGAGAAATAGTAATGCCAGCAGCGGCTGGCATACTCCAGAGCGTTTAGACATTAACACATCCTGTTAGTAGGCATTTTTATCAACAAAGCCTTTGAATACTGTTTTAAATACGATGCTGACATCAAACAGCAGCGACCAGTTACGGATATAGTCCAGATCATATTTCACCCGCATTTCCATTTTTTCCAGCGTATCCGTTTCACCGCGCCAGCCATTTATCTGCGCCCAACCGGTAATGCCAGGCCTGACTTTATGCCGCAACATGTAAAATGCCACTTGTTTGCGGTACTCTTCATTATGCGCAACGGCATGTGGCCTCGGGCCTACCACGGACATCTCACCAAGTAACACATTAAAAAACTGCGGTAACTCGTCCAGTGACGTCCTGCGTAAAAAAGCGCCTACCGGTGTAATACGACTGTCGTTACGTTTGGCCTGTATTACCGCACCGCCGTTTTCCATCACTTTCATCGAGCGAAACTTATAAACACCGATTTTTTTGCCATCCAGACCATATCTGTCCTGACGAAATAACACAGGCCCGCTTGACGTAAGCTTAACAGCCAAGGCAATCAGAATTAAAAGTGGTGAAATCAGTAACAGCACGGTGCTGCTAAACAATAAGTCAAAACTACGTTTATAGAAGCTCTGAAAACCGAACATTGGCGATTCAAATACACTGAGCGTATCTATGTTGCCAATATTACCAATGCGGGCGTGCATCAGGTTTTTCAGCAGAAATTCCGGTACCATCAATACATCAACGGTGGTGTCTCCCAGCCGGCTGATAATGTCTGCAATCCGCTTTTCCGCCATCATCGGCAGGCAGATGTACAGTTTGGCAATTTTGCCGCGCCGCGCCATTTTCACCGCAGCTTCAACATCACCTAGCAGATGTTCGGTTGGTAAGTCATCAAGCCGTTCTGGTGCACGGTCATCAAAAAAACCTATGCAATTAAAACCTAACTCTATGTGCTGCGCTATCTCTTCACGCAGTGCTACCCCTGAAGGGGTAAGCCCGATAATCGCTACCTGCTGCAAGCTCAAACCACGCTTACGACGCCAGGTTTTGATTGCCCTGGCAGCTAAGCGCCACAGAATCAACACAGACAAGCCGGCAACATAGGATGTCCCCAGCACCAGACGGGAAAATGTTTCGGCTTCTTTTAACAGGAACAAGCCTGCGACGATCAGTAAGAACGACACCGTATGAATAACGGCGACATGCATCAGCATGCGTGAGAACCTGCCCGCGCGCCAGGAACGGTACAACTGCACCGATTCCGCCAGGTAAGAGTAGATGGCCAGAGAAGCACTTAGCAACAGCAGGTATTCTTTGTCAAAAGGCACCTGGTACACATACAAGCAGCTAAGAAATACGGCTACCAGAATCATCAGATCGATTAACCGGTATACTACTGATGAGCCCGAATGCTCATAACGGAATATTGAGTTAGTCATGGTTTCTGCTCCGCATTAGTTCAGCTTCACAGAATATGTTGGGTGCCGGGCCGGACTGCAGCCTTGCACACCACGGATATTCTGCATCGCTACTAAACTACTGCGATAGCAACAACAGTGACAAACGAACATTTATAACCTGTTGGGTTATAATTTTTCACTCGTAATTAATACTTTATTAAACATTTGATTCACATTTTGTTCAGCTTGGCGTGCTATAGCGTCAACTGACAACAGCACGCTGACGGAACTGATTGTCTTCGACAAACAGTAAAATAGTCATTATCAGCGCTGCACTTAGCATAATGGTTTTACCCGATATCCCCGTGCCGGAACTCCATGCAATAAACGCATATAGCCACGGGAAGATCACCAAGGGTGACAATCGCTGATATAGCTGGCAAAGATTCAGATAAAGGGCATACAGCAGAAAGCCGGATAACAGTGCGCCATACGTCAGTATCAGCGCTATCCAGCCAATTTCAATACCATAGCGCGAACCATACAGCAGTACCTTCGCCGACAAACTGCGGTCAACATCACCAAGTAGTAAGTTCAGCAGCGGTGTATCAAGCATAATTTCAATGGCAATCAGCCGGGTTGACGCACTGCCGTTATCATCTTCCATTCTGCTAAGTACAGGATCCAGAAAACCTGTCAGATAGGCCGCATACGACAGCAATGGCAGCAACAGCAGCGAACACAGCAAATATAGCAGTGCATGGCGCGACATGGCCCGGCGCTGCAGACTTTGCGCACCTTTGATAATAAGCATCAACATCACTACGATCAGAAACGCCAGAATAGCGCCCCGCCCGCCAAACAGTGGCAACGCAGCTAACAACATCGCTGCGGTTAAGCTTTCCCCCAATGACACTCTGGCAAACAAAAAGCGCGCGCAAAAACACACCAGAAAGAACCCACTTAGCATAGTACTGGTCAGTGGATGTCCCATCAGCCCGGCAGAACGCACCTGCCCCCAGTGTGATGTGTCGATAACTTCACCACTGCTGATATCAGTCAGGACCAGCGGTGCAATCAGGCCACCGGTTAAATATTCGTATACGCCAACCGCCGCATTCGCAAACAGCAGCAGTAGCAATAACTGTTTAAGCTGTGCTAAACGTTTCAGGCTTTGTGCTTTTAACAGTAAGACAAAAAGGGCTGCACTAACATAACTGACGATGGCCGATGACAATGGCCGGCCAAGCAGAATGTCCTGCAACAACAGACACGCAGCTGCTGTAAGCAAAAACAAATGGCTGCGTAGCAACGTTAGTGAATATAATTGCTGTATGCCGTTACGGTACATTGCCCACGCCATGATACTTAACAGCAACAGGTAGCTCGAAGGGTGGATTTTTTGTAGCGGGCTGCCACCGGGAGAGTCATAAGAAATACCAAACAGGTACAACACATTGCCCGATAAACTGAACAAGGCGATTATCGCCAGCGCCAATACCAGTAAACTGAGCTGCGGAGCAGGCATTAGCATATTACGCTGAAAACTATCTGGCATATTAACCCGCAGAATGACGAAGCCGTATCAGGCCACTGATATCTTGTCTGAACATCAGCAGCATAAGTGCAGTGTATGACAGCGCGCCAACAAAAATCTTCAGCGCCAGTGCACTGACTGCATCAGCGGCAGATACTTTGTCAACCAGCAGAAACATCACCGTTGCGGCAAGCGCCGTTTTTAATATATTGAGGTACGGCAGACGTACCCTGGAACTTAACACCAGCCACAGTAAAATTCCGCCTATACCGGCAGCCAGCGCTGCGGCAGTGGCCATGGCGCCACCTTGTATACCAAAGTAGTCCACCATGAAAAAGCATAATGCGACTACGGCGGCCGCCATTGCAGTGTCGTAAATAAAAATGCTGGCCGTCTTTTTATGAATAAAGAAGTAATGGTTCAGATAACCGTTTTTAACCGCTTCTATGCCCCCTGCCAGCAATGCCCACGGCATAACCTGTAACGTCGCGTCGACAAAGCGCTGTTCCACCAGCACAGGCACCAAAACCGGCATGATGGCATAGAGACCAAGCAGGCCCGGTAACAACACCACTAACAGCAGCAGCAGGTTATGCTGCAGCTGTGCTACGGCGGCCTGTTGCCCCTGTTCGTGCACCAGTTTAAACAACAATGGCAATGCGGCAGGCGTCACCATCATAGTGATCAGCGACGCAATGCGCAGGCCAAGTCCCACACCTACCGCGTAAAGCCCCGCCTGTTCCAGACTTAAACTCCCGGCAATAAAGTAGCGCGGGTATTGCAGGATAAGCCAGGCACACAGTGCTGCACCTATCATTGGTGAACCATAATGCAGTGCTTGCTTAACCGTTTGATAGTCCGGCCGCCAGCTAAACCTGATGTGCTGACGCTGGTGTGCCAAAAGCGCCGCCAGCATTTCGCCCAGTACATAACCTAACAACGGGTATACCGGATCACTGCCAAACCGATACAACAGCGCTACGCCGATAAAAAGTCCGACAAAGGGCCCGGCGCTGGTCAGGATGGAATAACGCAGGATCTGCTGCTCCAGTGACGCTATCGCAGCATTAAAATTATTACGGGCCCTGAATACCGCATAGAGTGCAACTAATAAACACACCGTTAAGCTGGCGCTGCTATCAACAAACAGCATCAGATTCAGCACGGCAGCTGTTACCATAATCATCGAGGAAACGCCGATGACACAGCGCGATGTTTGCCAGAAACTGCTCAGTTGCTGCTGTTGCTTAAAATGGCCATACTCCCGCATGGCATAATGCATCCACCAGTTTACGAACATCGCCATTGCCAGTTCCTGAAATGCCGTGATGAGGGTGATATAACCAATCAATTTCTCATCAGCAAAATAGGTCCAGAGGATAATCGACAGAAACTGTGATAACGGCGCAAGCACCTGCGATGGCAGATACTTCAGCGTATTAGAAATCAGCATTGCCGTGTTACTCCAATACGCGTGTTAAGCGGCTCAAAACAATAGCGCAGCAACACAACTCTGCGTATACACCACCCAGCCACGACCGAGAAAACAATGCTGCCCAGCAGCACGGCAAATTGTTGCCATAGCATAGCGCTACCTAAGTGGCGGCTGAGTATTTGCTGGAAAAACACGTGAAAAATTAAAATATACAAGCTGTAACGGCCACACAGCGTAAATGCGCTGTTCAGCAGCGGCACCTGGCTTAGCAATAATGCAAATTGCAGCAGCATAAAACAGCCAGGCAAAATAATGGCGGGTAACAGCAGCGCCGGCGTATACAGCCGTAAGTTAAAATCCACCGCGGCATTTAACAGATAAACCAGCAGACAGAACACTGCAGTAAACCCTAGTAGTTGTGTCAGGTTAAACTCTGCCTGCACAAACTGCTGCCGCAGCAGGTAACCCAGCGCAAAATAGCCCAGTGACACCGGTGCAAAATCAGCCCCCCATGGCAGGCCGGTATGCATCAAACCGGAAGCACTGCTAAACAAATGCAACTGCAGACTATTTAACACTATACCGGCGACAACAAGCCACACCACTGTAAACAGGTATTGCTGCCAGCGTTGTAAACGCTGAAATGCTGCGTGACCAATTGTCAGCGCAGCCAGTGAGTATAATAAAAACAAATGTGGCAGGAACCACAAAGGTGTCCAGGCAATGGTCTGGCCGTTACCGTACAACATACCGGAGATATAACTTAGCAAATCACCACCAGACAGCCATTGTTTTATCCCTATGGCCGTCAGTACGAAAAAGTACGGACTTAACAGCACTATGCTTTTTTTCCGGCAGTAATGCAGCCGATTAGCCGCAGGTGTAAAGAACAGCCCGGCCAGCAAAAAGAAAAATGGCATTCTGACCACGCCTAAAGCATCGGCCGCAATATACATGTCAGCCAACGCGCTGTGGCCAAAGGCAACCAGTACAATACTGATTCCCCGCGCCAGCGCAATATGGCTGTAATGAGGCTTCGAACTCAGCCTCGCCTCAACCGGCACTGTAACAGACAAGTTAGTCATTTCCTTGTATTGCCAAAGCCTGAGCGACAGCATGGTAAGCAGGTTTTGCCTGCATCTCGCGATCGAAGGGTAACACCCTGACCTGGCGCTCCTGTCGTCCCTGATAGAATGAATATTTATCACTTAACTGCCAGGTCTGAATAATTTCAATACCGGGTTGTTGCAGCATCTCCTGCAGAAAATCTGAATATACCCCGGCAACTTGCTGATCACGTTCTGCAATATCGTCGGCGAATATCTGATCATTAACATCCAGCTCAGTGATATAAATTGGCAGTCCGCGCTGCCGGATCTGTTCTACCAGTTGTAAAAAGGCCTCCATATCAAGATTGCCCGGCGCCAGATGGCATTGCAACCCTATCGCATCAATGGGTGTGCCCTGTTCCAGCAACTGATCAAGCATCGGCAAAAATGCCGCTCTAAGGCCCCGCCCCCAATGGTCGGCACGCTCCAGCCAGGCTTCATTCAGTACACGTTTAGCAGTTGGATCTGTACGTGCAGTTACATCAAAAGCCCGTTTGATATACCCAGGCCCCATTGCGCGGAACCACGGGCCAGAGCGCAGGCCAAACTCTTTATTGTGT
>NZ_DATCSY010000185.1:0-12990 GCF_036568245.1 Rheinheimera sp.
GTTCGGCTGCTACGACATCACCAAATGTCACTTTGCAGCCTTTTTTTTCCGGTATTGCTTTGGATGTCACACCGCAGATAGACGCCAGCGGAAACGTGATCTTACACGTGCATCCGTCTGTTACTGAAACTGCCGAGCAAGTTAAAAAAATTTCGCTATCTGCGACAGACAACATCATATTGCCATTGGCACAAAGTAATATACGTGAGTCTGATACCATCATTAAAGCCCGTAGCGGTGAGATCGTCGTCATGGGTGGCCTGATGCAAACGGTTACCAGCGACAGCGAGTCACGCACGCCGGTACTCAGTGCTATTCCGCTGGTGGGTAAACTGTTCACCAGCCTGAATAAAGTCGAAAAGAAAAAAGAGCTGGTGATATTACTGAAACCTACTGTAGTCGGTGAGGGCGTATGGCAACAGCAGATCCAGCAGTCGTCTGGTTACATCGGTGACTGGTATCCAAAGTAATAATGTATCAGCAACATTTTCAGCTTAGCCGTATGCCGTTCGGGCTAACGCCAGACACGACATTCTTTGTGCCGCTGCAGCAGCACAATGATGTGCTGGCGGTGCTGAAAACGGCGCTGAACGCTGGTGAAGGTTTTATTAAGGTCTGTGGCGAAGTGGGCAGTGGCAAAACGCTGTTGTGCCGGAAGTTGCTACAGCAAACAGAACCAGACTGGCAACTGGCTTATATACCAGACCCTTGTCTGAGCCCGCTTGAGCTGCGCTGGGCATTAGCGCTGGAGTTGGGGCTGAAACATTCCGCTAATATCGAGCCACCGCAGCTATTGCAGTTATTGCAACGCCAGCTGATGTTGCTGGCAGGACAGGGTAAGAAGGCCATCGTGCTGATAGATGAAGCCCAGGCTCTGCCGGACGAGACCCTTGAAGCGTTGCGTCTGCTGACGAACCTGGAAACTGAGCAACGCAAATTGTTGCAGGTGGTGTTGTTTGGCCAGCCAGAGCTGGACAGCCGCCTTGCCAGTTACCGCTTTCGCCAGTTACGTCAGCGCATTTCTTTTTCTTGCCGTTTAACCTTGTTAAACCGCCAGCAAGTAGGGGCGTATCTGCAGCAACGGCTGTATCAGGCAGGTACACAGCGTATGTTATTTAGCAGACAGGCACTAAAGGCACTGGCGCGTTACAGCCGGGGCGTGCCGCGACTGGTGAATATACTGGCCCATAAAGCGCTGTTATTGGCGTTTGGTGAAGGCAAAACACATGCAGGTTATCAACATGTGCGTCTGGCAGCATGGGACACAGAAGATGTTCAGCCTAAACCAAAAGCCTGGTGGTGGTATGGTTTGGCATCAGTGTCTGTATTGGCAGCCGGCTACGCGATGGCAGCAGGCAGTCAGTGGCTGGCCGGGTGGATGGTGCTATGAGTGTGCTGAATAAAATGCTGCGCGACCTGGAGCAGCGGCAACATGCCTCAGATGCCACAACGGCAATAACGCTGCACGGGCGCAGCGATGAGCGCCCGTTATGGCTTAATGTGCTACTGCTGCTAAGTGCTTTGTTACTGGCGTTTGCGGTATATGCCATTTTGACTCGGGAGCCCGCGCCTGAAAGTAGCGAAGCTGTGCCGGCAGTTGCAAACCCTGCACTGACAGACCATGTCACTTCTGCTGCCCTGCCAGATAGTGCGGCTGAACCGGTGATCAGCGCCGAGGTTATACCGGCAACAATGCAACAAAGCACGCCAGTAGCCAGCACCGCGTCTGGCGGCGCTGACACCGGGGTGAAGGAACAGGCCGCAATTGACACTGTTAATGAAACGAACACCGAGGCTACAGCAGACAACGCATTACAAAGTACAGAGCGCGACCAGGCAGGATCTGAATCAGATGTAACAGCGCAAACTCAGACGATAGCAACAGAACTTGCCAGGCCCACTTTGCCGGTAGCAAGTGTTGTTGCTAATACTGCCGCTAATGCTGAGGCTAAAACTGAGGTGACAGTAGTGCGTGTTCCAGCGTCACCCCAGCAGCAGGCCGCATTATTACAGCAGCAGGCGCTGGCAGCAGCGCAGGCCGGGCAGCTACAGCAGGCATTACAGTTGTGGCAGCAGCTGCAGCAATTTGCGCCGCAGAATGCAGTTGCTTATCTTGAACAAGCGCGGTTATGGCATCAACTGGGGCAGCCGCAACAGGCGCTTACGGTGCTGCAACAAGCGCTACAGCAAGGCATTGTGCACGCCGACATTCAGCTGTTGCTGGCACAACAGGCGGCAGCCCAGGCACAGTGGCAAAGGGTGGATACGTTGCTGCCGGCGCAGTTTGTGTTGGCGCAACAACCCGAGTATTACGGTTTAAAGGCAACCGCATTGCAGCAGTTGGGGCAGCCACAGGCTGCACTTGACTGGTTCAGCCAGCTAATTGTGCTGCAGCCGCAACAGGCGCGCTGGTGGCTTGGCGCCGCCATTGCTTTTGATGCACTGTCGCAACCTGAGCAGGCCCAATTGCACTACCGTCAGGCCTTACAATGGGGCGACAGCCTCACGGCGGCCAGCCGAAACTACATTCAGCAGCGCTTAGCTGCAATAGAGTAACCTTATGCAAAGACCTCGTTTAAAAATGCGTTTGGGTGACTTACTGGTACACGAGAATATTATCTCAGAGCCACAGTTACAGCAGGCATTGGCGCAACAGCAGCAAAGTGGCCGCAAATTAGGTGCTACGTTAATTGAGCTGAAGTTTTTATCAGAACAACAATTGTTGCAGTTTCTGGCGCAGCAACTGAATGTACCTTTTCTTGATATTGCGCAAAAACGCATCGACCCTAAAGCGGTACAGTTATTGCCGGAAGTACAGGCGCGCCGGTTCAGGGCACTGGTGCTGGAAGACCACGGCAGTACTGTATTGCTGGGCATGAGTGACCCGGCCGATTTAGCCGCGCTTGATCAGTTGGCCGATCTGCTTGCTCCACGGCAGATTGAGCTGGCGGTGGTACGCGAGAGCCAGTTGATTGAGGCTTTTGATACCTTATACCGGCGTACTAAAGAGATCGAAAGCTTTGCCTCGCAGTTAAAAGAAGAGCATGGCGATGACCAGGGGCTGGATCTTACTGCAGTAGATGAGCAGATCGACGCTGACAACACTATTGTTAAGCTGCTGCAGTCTATTTTCGAAGATGCGGTACAGGTAAAAGCGTCAGACATTCATATTGAGCCGGATGAAAAAGTGCTGCGTATCCGCCAGCGGGTAGACGGCGTGCTGCAGGAAAGCATTCTGAATCAGGTCAGTATAGCGTCGGCACTGGTGTTACGGCTTAAGCTAATGGCTAATCTGGATATCTCAGAAAAACGTCTGCCACAGGATGGCCGCTTTCAGATTAATGTGAAAAAACATCAGATAGATGTGCGTATTTCTACGATGCCGGTGCAGTATGGTGAGTCAGTGGTTATGCGTTTGCTTGATCAGTCTGCCGGTATTTTGCAACTGGAAGAAACCGGTATGCCAGCGCCATTGCTGGCAAAATTGCGGCGTATTATTAAAAGCCCGCACGGTATGATTCTGGTGACCGGGCCAACCGGTTCAGGTAAAACTACTACGTTGTACGGCCTGCTTAGTGAACTGAACCAGGCGGGCAGTAAAATTATTACTGTGGAAGACCCGGTTGAATACCGTTTGCCGCGGATAAACCAGGTACAGGTTAACCATAAAATTGGCTTGTCGTTCAGTAATGTACTGCGCACTGCACTGCGACAAGATCCTGACATTATCATGGTGGGTGAGATGCGTGATCAGGAGACTGCCGAAATGGGCCTGCGCGGTGCACTGACAGGTCACTTAGTGTTATCCACCCTGCACACTAACGACGCGGTAACCAGTACGCTGCGTTTAATTGATATGGGGGCGGCCCCTTATCTGGTGGCATCGGCACTACGGGCTATAGTGGCACAGCGGTTGATCCGGCGGCTATGTGATTACTGTAAACAGCCTTATCAACCGGATGATCTGGAAAGCAGCTGGTTAAGACACAGTAAAGCCAATGCCGCCGCCAGCTACTGGCATGCGCCGGGGTGTCAGTCGTGCAATCATAGTGGCTATAAAGGCCGGTTGGGTGTATTTGAACTGTTGGTTATCACCAAGCCGCTGGCCGATGCATTGCGCCGTGATGATACGTCTGGCTTTGCCGAGCTGGCGCATCGCAGTGAGGGTTTTACCAGTCTGGGCACCATGGCTCTGCATTATGCGCAGCAGGGTATCACCAGCCTTGATGAAGTGATCCGGGTGTCGGAATACCTTGATACCGATCCCGATTTTGGCGCCGTGAGTAGCTAAGCCTATGCCTCAATTTATTTACACCGCAAGAGATAGCACAGGCAATGCCGTGCGTGGTGAGCTTGAAGCCGGCAGCGAGAGTGCTGCGGCTGATATACTGCGCCGGCGCAGCTATATTCCGCTGACAATTAGCCGTAACGACGCTGCAGACAAGCCCGGTTTCAGTAGCCCCGTGCTGTGGCAGCGTAAAGTGTCACTGACTGATCTGATTATGTTTTCACGGCAGATGTACTCGCTGATGAAAGCCGGTATTCCTATTATCCGCGCCATAGAGGGGCTGGCGCAAAGCACCAATTCGGTGAGGTTGCAGCAAATATTGCAGGAGCTGGTAGACCAACTGGAAAACGGCCGCAATCTGTCACAGGCGATGTCGGTGCATCCCGCGGTGTTCAGCCGGCTGATGGTCAGCATAGTGCATGTAGGCGAAAACACCGGCCGGCTGGACGAAGCATTTTTACAGCTGACGTACTACTTTGAGCAGGAACTGGAAACCCGCAAGCAGATTAAACAAGCCACCCGCTATCCGTTTTTTGTGTTACTGACACTGATAGTGGCGATGTTTATTCTTAACCTGGCGGTAATACCACAGTTTGCCAATATGTTTGCCCGCTTTAATGCCGAGCTGCCGTGGTCAACCAAAGCACTGCTGGCCAGTTCAGAGTTCTTTATCGCTTACTGGCCGTTGATGCTGCTGGTGGCAGTTGCCACCGGTTTTGGTTTCAGAGCTTATATTAAAACCGATAAAGGTCTTAAAGTATGGGGACGCTGGAAAATCCGCTTTCCCATTATCGGCAGTGTGATATACCGCGCCACGTTGGGCCGTTTCGCCCGTAGTTTCGGCATGATGCTAAAAGCCGGTGTACCAATGACCAGTGCGCTGACACTGGTCGCCGATGCGGTAGATAATGATTACCTTGGCGATATTATCCGCGAGATGCGGCGCAATATTGAACGCGGCGAAAGCCTGCTGCGGGTAAGCCAGCAAAGCCAGATGTTTACGCCGCTGGTACTGCAAATGCTGGCGGTAGGGGAAGAAACCGGCGCGATGGACGAAATGCTGTCTGAAGTGGCCGGCTTTTACGAGCGCGAAGTCGCGTTTGATTTAAAAAGCTTAACCGCCAAGATAGAGCCTATCCTGATCTGTATTGTTGCAGTGATGGTGCTGATTCTGGCGCTGGGTATTTTTACGCCAATGTGGGATATGTTAAACGCTTACAAAGGTGGTAATAGTTAGCGCCAACAGGTGCCGACAAATAATGTGTAATTACAAACTTTAGCGATATACTAACGATAACAAATAGATGGGAGAAACAAATATGAAAAGACAATCAGGCTTTACGCTAATAGAGCTGATTATCGTGGTAATTATTCTGGGTTTGCTGGCAGCAACAGCATTACCGCGGTTTTTAAATGTCACTGAGCAAGCAGAAGATGTGGCAATTGAAGGTATTGCCGGAGGTTTTGCGTCAGCTGTCGGTTTGGTTCGCGCGCAGTGGGAAGTTGATAGCCGGCCTGCAGGTAACGCTGGTGCAGCTAATAGAACTCAGGTGTTATATGATACTGTGAATATTGGTGTAGATGGTAATCTTGGATTCCCATCAGGTAACCCGGCCAACAACACTTTGTCAACGGCTGTCAACGCAGCAGACTGTCTGTTTCTGATAGACAACCTGTTCCAAGGCACGCCGCGCGCAAATACGACTTTTTCAACTGCTGAGCAGCTTTATGTTCGTGTTGATTCAAACGTTTGTTTCTATCATCAAACAGCAGGTTTAACTGCAGCGCCAACTGATACCGCAAATAACAATTCATTTTCATATGAGCCGGCTACAGGCCAAGTATCACTAAATTTAAATAGACCCTAACTAAGAAAGGTGCAGTAATGAAACGCAATCAAGGTTTTACATTAATTGAATTAATTATTGTTATCGTAATTCTGGGTATTTTGGCGGTAACCGCGGCACCTAGGTTTTTCAATTTTGCAGGTGATGCCCGTGTTAGTGTGCTTACCGGATTAAAAGGCTCAGTGCAGGGTGCAACGCAAACCGTATATGCCAAGGCTGCAATTGAGGGGCAGCTAGGTGCTGGGCCAAATACATTAAACCCAAGCGGAATAACTATCGTGTATGGTTATCCAGATGCTACTGCATCAGGAATTATTGCCGCTGCTACGTTGGATGCCTCGGCTATTACAACGACTGCAGCATCAACAGATTGGGTATATTTTATTGGCGCAGCGAATGATATTTACCTGGCGCAAAGTTCTGTAGTAGGTACACCGGCTTCAGCAGATGCAGCAGGTATTACCGCTAAAAACTGTTATATAAGATATACGAATGCTGCAAGCGCTGAAAACCCGCCGACAATAGCAACAACTGTAAGTGGTTGTGATGATTAATGTTTGAGTACTCGACGCTGCCTAACTGGCAGCGTTACTTTTTTATTTAGTGGTTCATCGGATAACCCAATGCATGCTTTGCTAAAGAAGAAAGGTTTCACTTTAATAGAGCTGATAGTTGTGTTGGTGGTACTTTCCGTTCTGGGTGTTTCCCTAGCCTCGCGTTTTTTTACCATGTCCGGAACATCAGAATATCTATACCAGGATCAGATCTTAAACCTGCTGCGCCGGGCGCAGATGCAGGCCATGCAATGTACCGATTGCGTAGTTCCATCCGTTAGTCTTTCAGAGAAAGAAGCTCGGCTTGGCACTGCAAGTTGCGAAAATGCAGATACCAGTATGGCGACAACTGTATGTGTTGCTGCACGTGAAGCAGTAAGTTTTTCTCCTGCAGGTACAATCAGTTTTAATAGTCTCGGCCAGCCCACTTGCACTACGAGCTGTACTATTGCAGTTGAAAGCGAAACCACACTTCGTATCTGTATCGAAACGGAAGGTTATATCCATCCATGTTAAAACCAAGCCGCGGTGTTACCTTAATTGAACTGATTATCGGCATAGTCGTGCTTGGGATTAGCTTAAGCCTTATTACTTCTGTCTTGGGACCGTTGTATATCAGATCTGTCGATCCCTGGCATCAGGTACGCGCTGCCGAGCTTGGACATAGCCTGATGAATGAGATACTTGGTAAGGCTTTTGATGAAAACAGCAACCGCAGTGGCGGGCTGTTGCGTTGTGATGAAGATGGTGCTGAAAATTGTAGCTGTACTGCAACCGAGGTGGTACTTGCATTTTCTCGCTGCACAGCCGGTTCTAATTATTCTGCTTTTGGACCTAATAGTGAAATACGTAGCCAGTTTAATGATGTAGATGACTATCACGGTCTTACACAAAGTGGCGCTGATATTTCGAATATATTTGGTTCAGGATTAGCTGATGCCTACCGTGAGTATACGGTTGGCGTACAGGTTGATTATGCTGGTACTGAAGTTGGCATGGGAGGCAGCAACGAAGCCAATCGTTTAGTCAAACGAATCACCGTATCAGTAACAACACCCACCGGTGATGTCATAGATTTTGCCGCCTACAAGGGTAACTGGTAATGCGTTGCCGGGGCTTCACATTGGTTGAACTGGTGATTACGCTGGTGGTGTTGGCGATACTGGCGCTGGGTGTTACCAGCTATTTGGGTATTGGCTCGCGCATGTATGCCGATGCGGCATTGCGTGAACAGGTGCTGGGTCAAAGCCGCTTTGTTGCCGAGCGCTTAGTGCGTGAGCTGCGTAATGCGGTGCCGAATAGTATTAACAATAGGTTTATGCCCACAGCCTTAAGAGACTGCCTAAAATTTCGGCCAATATTATTCAGTGGTATCTATACAAAGTTACCCCATACAGAAAGTAGCACTACTATGGAGGTAATCAGCCCGAGCCTAACTGACAAAGCGGAAGGCAAATTGCTGATTGTTTACCCGACCAAACCTGCAGATTTTGCTTTAAGCGGGTCGGGAACCGGTAAAGCCACAGTAATCAATAAAGTAGATTTTGACTCCAATCCTATTAAACTCGAGTTTAGTAATTTTCAATTCTCACATGAGTCTCCCGAACAGCGTTTTTATATTGCTGATGATGAAGTGGAGTATTGTGCCATTTCTATAGGCAAGAACGTCAAAATTGAACGCAATGGTGTTCTGATGGCTGATGGGCTGACTAAATGGAAAGTATTTGACATCAGCCAGCCTGTGCTAACCCGTAATGCGGTAGTGCATATCCTGTTACGGTTTGGCTATGAAGATAACGCAGATATGTTTTTAAATTACGAGGTGCATATCCCCAATGTACCCTGAACAGAATAAGCAGCGGGGCAGCGCTTTGGTGATTGCTGTTTTTATCATTGTAGTGATGCTGGCGCTGGTGCTGGGCTTGTCGCGGCTGCTTACCAGTAGCAGCGAAACCATAGTGTATGAGGTGCAGGGCAGCCGTGCGCTGTTTGCTGCTCAAAGCGGGCTGGAAATTGCCCTACCTAAGTTGTTTCCACTGGGGTCGACCAAAGTAACTACTTGCCCGGCTAACATCAGTGACCCAATTAGTTTCAGTGATACGGCATTGAATGGTTGTAAAGTTGTTGTGATGTGTGAAGCCTTTCCTGAAGAGCCAGAAGTAGCAGAAGTATTTCGGCTTAGCAGCCGCAGCGAGTGCATTGCGAATGAATTTACCACCAGCCGCAGCGTGCAGATAGAGGTACGCAGATGAGGTTATTACTGCTGTTGTTAGTGCTAGCTTTACCGATCCAGGCAGCAACTTACACTATGGCATCGAATAGCCGACCGCCTTGTAGCACCAGTTGGAGTGTCAGCGGCACCACCTATACCTGTACCGGAAATGGCAGGATAACGCTGAACAATAATGATGTTATCGCTGCCTCCGCTAATGCTATTACACTTGTTGCGGCCAATGGTTTTCGGCTTGGAAGCAGAGTAACGCTGGGTGGAAATAGTAATAAGGTGAACTTGCAGGCAACGTATGGCACTGTAGAAATTTCTGCGAATAGCATTATCTGGGGCAGTGTGCAAACTAGCAGTGGTGCGATTACCGTGAACTCTGCGACGCTACAAGGTTCAGTCCAGACTAACTCAACTTATAACCATAATGGTGGGGTAGTAAATGGCAACATCAATGCAACTAATGGGGTTGTGCTGACCAGTGTAACTGTATCTGGTACAGTTACCGCAAATAGTGATGTGAATCTAACCGGGAGTAGCATAGCGGGTAAGGTAACCAGTAGTTCTAATAAAGTAACGGCTACAAACAGCACTTTGCAAAATGGTGTTTCAGGCAGCAGTGGTGTGCAGATTTCCGGTGGTACTTTAAGTGGTGACATCCAATCAGTTTGCAATAATGTTGTGCTTAACAATATCACTATGCTGTCCGGTGATATTAAAACAACTCCTGAACTGGGTACGGGGTGCGGTGCTGACAGGGTCGAAATTGTTGGGGGCAGTATAACGGCGAATATTGTTGGTGGTGCTAATAATGTTGTCATAAGAGATGGAGCTGAGTTCAATGGGAATATTCAGGCCAGATATAACGTTCTATTGAATGGCAGTACTGTCCGTGGTGATATCATTGGTGAAGATGGTTATGTTTTGCAAGAAACCAGGCTTATAAATGCAGAGGTTTATGGCTCAGTTACCGTTGGTACATCATGGCAACGAATTGTAGGTGAGGGCAATAGTGCCATATATGGCCAATGTACATATGGCGCAATCACTCCGGCGACACTGTGTTCGCAGCAGCCAGTGCAATGTTTGGCAGATGATTTTAATACAGCCAGCCTGACAGACAGCTGGGTCACGGCTCGTAGCAGTGGCAACTTTACACCTTCGGTTGTCGATAGCCGTTTGCGGCTGACGCAGGCAGTTGCAAATCAATCTACTTCAGCCACTTTTCAGCGCTTGTATCCGGCGGCAAATAATCTGCTGATAATAGAGTTTGATTACTATGCCTGGTCATCCCAGAGTGGTACCGGTGCTGATGGTGTGGCTGTGATCTTATCGGATGCTAATGTTGCGCCACAGCCCGGAGCTTTTGGTGGATCCCTTGGCTATGCGCAGAAAGGTGCCGGTACTGATTGCCCTAATTGTGCAGGGTTTGCCGGCGGTTGGTTGGGTATAGCACTGGACGAGTACGGTAATTTCTCTAACCCGACTGAAGGGCGTAATGGTGGGCCTGGATTTCGGCCGCAATCAGTGTCTGTGCGTGGGGCGGCTGCCGGTAATTATCAGTATCTCACTGGCACGGCGGCCAATCTTAATCCACGTATTGATGTGCGCAGTACTTCAACCGCAGCGCCAGGTCATCGTTATCGTATAACCATTGATTCGCGTCAGGCAGATCAGGCTCTGGTATCAGTGCAGCGTGATAGCGGTAGTGGTTTTACCACCCTGATTGCTCCTTTTAATGCTCTGGCATTCAATGGCCAGTCACCGGTGCCGGAAAATTTCTTCCTGTCTTTCACCGGTTCAACCGGTGGTTCGAACAATAACCATGAACTGGACAACCTGAGTATCTGTGCATTGCGTTCAGAGCCGGTTGGCGTATTAATCGATCATTTTCAATTAAGCCATCCGGCAGAAATGGTCAGTTGTCTGGCGGCGCCGGTGCAGATAAAAGCTTGTTTAAATGAGCGCTGCTTAGATGGTGCAGATATCTACACTGATCCGGTAGCAGTAACATTAAGCGCCGATGGTAATGCCAACTGGGTAGGTGGTAATACGATTACGCTGAGCAATGGCATCGGGACCGCTTATCTGAGAAATCCGGTTATTGGTGCTAATCCGCAGGTGAGTATCGACGCCGTAAGCAGCGTACCTGCGGCCAAAGCTTTTTTCCGCGAGCGCAATAGATGCCTGACCGGGCCAGATGGTACATCATGTGAAGTCCGTTTTGTTGATAGCGGGATTTTATTTACTGCACCAGACGGCGAGCTGCCATTAGATCATCAAACAGCAGGTGTTGGTTTTTCTGGTGTGCTGAGAGCTATTAAAACCGATCCAGATGACTTGTCATGTGAAGCGCGGATAAAAGACCCTCAACCTGTAGAGTTAGGTTTTAGTTGTGAAAATCCTGGTACTTGCATTTCCGGACAGCAGTTTTCAGTAAATGATACGGCAATTGACGCCAACGATGCTGGTACAGTTGTCAGCCGAACTACGCTAATGTTGAACTTTGATACGACAGGCTCTGCGCTTTTGACGATGAACTATAGCGATGTGGGACAGCTTAGATTACACGCCCGCCTGACTCTGCCGGAGCAACTGCCTGACCCGGCGATAACCTTGCAAACCAGCAGCAACGCTTTTGTGGTGCGGCCACATACCTTGGCGGTGGTGCAGGCGACACGTGCAGATGGCAGTGCCAACCCGGGTACCACAAACACGGGCGATGGCTTTATTGCCGCCGGAGAGCCCTTTAACGTAGTGATAGAAGCGCAAAATGCCCATGGTGCAGCAACGCCTAATTTTGGTCGTGAGATGTCGCGCCAGTTAGTGCAGCCGGCATTTAGCATGCTGGAATACCCTGCTGACGGCAGTGATGGCATTCTTAGTGCCGGAGTGATAAATATCAATCAGCCCGCTCAGAATGGCCGCCAAACTGTAACCGATGCCAGCTGGAATGAGGCGGGGAGCATCAGGTTACATGCTAAGCTTAATAATGACAGTTATTTAGGTGTGGCCGACGTTTCGGCTAAACCGGTCAGTGGCATTATTGGCCGGTTTTATCCAAATATGTTCAGACTGGAGTCTTCCAGTGTGTTGAATAGCTGCCGTCTGCATGCCGATGTTAACAATCATTTCAGTTATATGTCGGAAGATAAGCTAACGGTAAATTATAAGCTGTTGGCGACAGGCTTTGCGGGCAATACATTGCTGAATTACCATTCTGACGTTTATACCGATACAGCAGAAATGCTGGTTGTTGCAGAGAATAACTTGATTCGATTAGATGCTGCCCGGCTGGCGATTAATACAGCAAAGTGGGAGTATGGAGTTTACACCGTAGCGCAGACTGACGCCGCTTTTAAGCGCGCAACAACACCTGATGGCCCTTATGCTGCTTTGCAACTTGGCCTGCAAATCTTGTCAGGCTCTGAGCGGGATAATCGTAATTTCTCAGCATTCACACTTGGCACGGATGCTGTAGCATTAAATGCAGCAGAGGAACCATTACGAGTTCGCTTTGGCCGCATGGTGCTGGACAACGCCTATGGCCCGGAAAATGAAAACCTGCCGCTGGTAGCCCGTGCAGAATACTGGAACGGCGCTGCTTTTGTCACTAACCCGCAGGATAATTGCAGCCCGCTAAATGATAGCCTAATTGTGTCACCGATTACATTTAACCCGCAAGATAGCGGTAGTACCACTATCACTGCCGACTCCAATCCGTTATGGCCAAATGTAAACCAAGGCAGTAGTGTTATAAACGGAGCTAGTCAACTTTGGCTTAACGAGCCAGATCCAGTTCTGCGTGGTACTGGTAATGTTGAGTATCAACTGAATGATCATCCCTGGCTGCAATACGACTGGGATGCTGATGGTGGCTTTGATGAAAACCCTACTGCCGAATTTATGTTTGGTCGTTTTCGCGGTAATCCACGGCAAATTTACTGGCGCGAACTTTTTCAGTAAAGGTTCAGTTTTACCCCTTAAGCTGTGCGGCATTTTCGCTATCGTCAGATAAATGCCGCCAGGGCTTGGCTTAATTGCATAAAAATGTAAGATAAAGCTATTCACGTGGCAGCG
>NZ_DATCSY010000186.1:0-6549 GCF_036568245.1 Rheinheimera sp.
CAACGATGCAGCAAATTGTCAGTCTGACTGATCAGGACGCCGGTACGCAAAAGGCGGAAACCACACAAGTCGCCGCTGCGGTTTATCAAATGTCTACTGCCGTGCAGGAAGTGGCCAGTAGCGCTGGTTTGGCCGCCAGTGCGGCACAGGATGCTGATAAAGAGGCCGTCGGCGGGCAGCAAAGTGTGGCCCAGACTATTAGCTCGATAAATAAATTAGCCGAAGAAGTTAACACCGCCGGTGATGCGATTGAAAAGCTCGGCGCCAATGCCGACCAGATAGGTTCTGTTGTTAACGTGATCCGTGGTATCGCCGAACAAACCAACTTACTGGCCTTAAATGCTGCCATTGAAGCTGCCCGCGCCGGCGAGCAGGGCCGTGGTTTTGCAGTAGTGGCTGATGAGGTCCGCACACTGGCGACCCGCACCCAACAAAGCACTAATGAAATTCAGCAAATGATCAACCTGTTTCAGCAGGGTACCAAAGATGCCGTGCAGGTAATGCAGCGCGGCCGTGAACAGTCTATCCAGACTGTGGCGCAGGCTGATCAGGCCCGTGAGTCGCTGCAAACCATTACCAAATCGGTCAGCACTATTACCCAGATGAATATCCAGATTGCAACTGCAGCTGAAGAGCAAACCGCGGTAGCGGGTGATATCAGCCGCAGTATCCATGAAATTGCCCAACTGGCCGATCAGGCGGCGAATAATGCCTCGCAGCTGGCAAGTTCAACCGGAGAGCTGACCGAGTTGGAGCGACGGCTGAGTGCTTTGGTTCAGCGCTTTAAGGTGTAATGGCTTGTATTAATGGCTGTGGCAGTGGGCGGCGGACAAACCAGCGGCCGAGATGCCACAGCAGCCACAGCGACAACAGCGGAAATACCAGCGTCTGCAGGCTGTACACCACTATCAGCTGAATAAGCTTTTCCACCATGGTGTCGGAAAAGCTTTTCATCGCTGAGAACATGTCATTGGCTTTGGCCGCCATTTGCCGCAGCCAGCTCAGTGAGCCATCGTCTGCACTGGTAACGGGTTGTTCAACCCGCTGCAACGCAGCCGTTTCACCGGTTAACGCCGCCTCTGCCGCAATACGCTGCGGCTCCAGCACCCAGTCTGACAACTCAGCCACGCCAAA
Source organism: Rheinheimera sp. (assembly GCF_036568245.1). Classification (GTDB taxonomy): domain Bacteria; phylum Pseudomonadota; class Gammaproteobacteria; order Enterobacterales; family Alteromonadaceae; genus Alishewanella. Next base: position 1,135 of record NZ_DATCSY010000186.1, read on the forward strand.
AGCGGCCAGCGGCACGCCAATACGGATCACCAATAGCGCAGCGATAAAAATCCGCAGTAAATAGGTGCTGCTGGCCCGCCAGCTGGCAGGCCCCACTAATACCAGCAGAGTAGATACCAAAATGCCGCTGCCAAACAGGGGCAATGCCGCCAGCTTGGCAAACTCGAGTAAGAATAGCTGTAAGCCAATAGATGTCATGGCGATAACCATTAAATCAGAATACCTTACCGCCATATCCTGCAGCGGCTTGAGTAACTGGCCCGGTTTGACACTGGCAACACCGACACCGACTTCAGCTTCTGATACAAAAGCAATGCCGCGGTCTATCAGCCGGGCGGTAGCGAAAGAGGCGCTGCTCAGTAGCAGGCTGTGCTGCAACACCGAATGAGCTTTATTATCCAGCGGCGCCAATGCCGGGTTAACCACGCGCTGCTGTAAAATACCACTGTACAGCGCCGCAGCCAGCGCCAATATCGCCAGCAATACGACAAACAGCCGCCGGGTAGGGCTGAGCTGGCGGATATATTTCATGCAGGCCTCCATCAGTGGTGACTTAGACACTCAGACGCAAGAGTGTAGATCAGCTATCTGAGCCCAGTATTAACGATATTGCCGTACAGATAAAGCAAAGGCACCAGAAGGTGCCTTTACTTAGCCTGTTACGCTGCCTTTAACGGCGGCGGTTGTATCTGCTGCGGCGCAGGACTGACAACGCCAACAATGCCAGCAGCCACGGGTTGAACGCACCGCCTGAAGATTTCTCTGGCGGTGTCACTACCGGCGGCACTGCCTGTACAGTGACACTTACTTTGGCTTGCGCTGTGCCGCCGCGGCCGTCACTGATTTGCACACTGATCTCGTCAGTACCGCTAAACCCGGCCTTAGGTGTATAACGCAGCGTTTGAGCGGCTGTTATAGCTACAGTACCGGTTTGTGCTGTGGCACTACTGATGCTTAACGTATCACCGTCGGCATCGCTGGCATGTTGTAACACATTGATATCAATCGGCGTTTTATCGTCGGTACTGGCACTGCTGTCAGCCAGCACCGGTGCTGAGTTGAACACCACGTTAACTGTTACTGCGGCGTTGGCGCTGGCATTATTGCCGTCATTGATGGTGTAGCTGAGCGTATCCTCACCAATGAAGTTCTGCGGCGGTGTATACCATAGGCTTTGGCCATCTTCGCTTATTGCAACAGTACCAAAGGTTGCAATGGCCTGACTGATATTTAACGCATCGCCATCAGCATCGGAATCGTTGTCCAGTACGGTTAGCTGCAGTACCTGGTTCCATTGTCCGCTAAAGCTGTCAGCTGCAGCCTGTGGCCTGCTGTTGACGGTAATCGGCATAGCGACAGTACCCGGGTCAACTACGGCGGAGTTGACTACGCCATCGTCGTCGTTAGGGCCGCCATCTTCAATAGTTAACCGTACGCACCAACTGCCAGCAATTAAGCCAGGCTGCCATTCAGCAGAGCCAGGTGGTGGGCAATAACCAGGCGAGCCTGCTGCGGAATGCAACACATTGGCGTCATCTTGGGTAAAGGTTATCCATTGGCCGCGCTGGAATTTGCGGTACACCGCATTGGCCGGAATAGCTGAGCGTTGTGGCAGAGCTATACGCACTGATTGACCCGGCGTAGGCAGATCGCGGACGGTGAAATCGAAAATCCCGCCAACAGGTTCAAAGGCCGGGTCAACGATCAGGTCGTCCAAAGTGCCAAGTTCTTCGTCAAGAATTTGTACGCCGCCTGAGTTACTGCTGCGGGCAAACAAGCCCAGACCACAACGTACGCCCGGATCACACTCAATCAGATAGGCGTTAGTGCTGTTACCTTGCTGCGGCAAAATATTGCTCGATGGCATATTGTCCAGATAATCCGGAATGCCGTTGTCGTCGTTATCGCCGCTGCCTTCTAACAGGTCGTTGATACCATCTTTATCGCTGTCTTTGTTTGAGCCCAACACAGGCAGAGCATCAATGACGCGGAAATACGCTGATGCCACCACGTTAGCATTAGCGGAGTCAGTAACGGACACCTGAACACGCTGCACGCCAACCAAGCCGCTTGGATCCAAAGAGATGCTGGCAGCGTCTGTACTGGTTGCATCCACCCCGGCTGCCGTCCAGATAAAGCTATGGCTATCCTCTGGGTTGGCGTCACTTACCTCTGCTAGCAGTGTTACCGGGCCTGCGTTTGGCGTAACCAGCGACGTAGCAATGCCCTGCTGCATCACCGTCAACCTGACTGTGGGGGGTAAATTACCCTCAGTCACGCTAACTGTAACACTGGCGTCGGCAGCCGGATTCAGTGCGCTATCAAGGCTGATGACAATGTCTTTCACCGGCGAGTCGGTTAAATCGGCATAGACATCAAAGCTGATGTTGGCGCTTAACCCCGAGGTTATCTGCACACTGCCGTCAGTAAGATTGTGATCAGCTGCGTTGGCAGAACCGCTGACGCTATAAGTGATATCAACCGGATAGACCGGAGACTCACCGTTAAGTAACACATTAACGGTGACAGAGCTGTTGTTTTTAACCGTTTGTGCTTTGCTCATCGATACCAGCGGCTGTACTTGCAGCAGCTGTGTTGCTGTACTGCTGACACCATTTTTATCCGTCGCTGACCAGTACAGCTGATGTAAGCCTGGTGCAAACTGCAGCGTATTTTTATCCAGCTTAACGGCAATAGGCTGATCGTCGCTGTCGTGCGCTGTGGCAACGCCTACATCCACCTTTGTAAACAGACCGGTAGCATTCACCGTCAGATCATCCGGTACAGTAATCACCGGCGCGTTCGGATTGCTGCCGTCTATGCTCAGATTCACCGAGGCCGTGTCACTGAATTCGCCATCGCTAACGCTGTAGCTCATGGCCACTGTGCCACTAAAGTTCTGTGGTGCAGTATACTGTAGCAAGCCGTCTTCTGCGGTTACTGTGCCAATACTGGCGCTGGCAAAACTGATTGTCAGGTTATCACCATCAGGGTCGGTATCGTTGCCGAGAACATCCAGCAGGTAGATGCCGTCGTTGTTAAACGATAGCGTGATAGTGTCATCTTCCGCCGTTGGCGCTGCATTTACATTGATCACTTGCAGGCTAAAGGCAGGCAGTGAAGCACTGGTTTTACCATCAGACACGCTAATCACAATACCTGCGGTAGTGCCGACATGCTCAGCAGTCGGTGTACCGGTTAAAGCGCCGTTATCAGGATTAAAACTGGCCCAGACCGGCAGGTTAGTAATGCTAAAGCTCAGCGTGTCGTTATCGGCATCGCTGGCCGTTGGCACAAAGCTGTAGGCTTCGCCTTCGTTAACTGAGGTAGCAGGTGTGCCGCCAATTTCTGGCGCTTCATTCACATTGGCTACCGTAATGCTGAACGCTTGCAGCGAGGCGCTGGCTTCACCGTCAGTGACCGTAATAACGATACCGGCAGTGGTGCCGATATGCTCAGCCGTGGGTGTGCCGCTTAACGCGCCGGTGCTGGTATTAAACTGTGCCCAAACCGGCAGGTTAGTAATGCTAAAGCTCAGCGTGTCGTTATCGGCATCACTTGCCGTTGGCACAAAGCTGTAGGCATTGCCTTGCAATACTGTTGTTGCCGGTGCCCCGCCAATAGTGGGTGCGCGATTCGACTGTTGCGGTGTCACACTGTTTGATGAACCTGATGCAGCACTGGTACCGGCAGAGTTGGTAGCGGTAACGGTAAAGGTATAAGCCGTACCATTGGTTAAGCCGGTAACGGTTAATGGCGCACTGGCCCCGGAGGCAGTAAAGTTGCCCGGGTTCGACGTCACGGTATAGCTGCTGATGGCGGCACCACCATTAGAGGCAGGTGCAGCAAAGTTAACCGTCGCCTGGGTGTTGCCCTCAGTCGCAGAACCTATGATCGGTGCGCCCGGTAGAACCGCATTAACGGCAAAGGTCCGGCTAACCTGGGTTGCCGGCAAATAGCTCGCATTGCCGGCTTGATCGGCATTAATGGTACAGCTACCTGCTGTTACAAACGTTAAAGCGCCACCGCTGGTAATGGTACAAACAGCAGTAGTGGACGAGGTAAAGGTTGGTGTCAAACCTGAATCCGAGGTTGCCGTCAGGGTTGGGCTGCTGCCAAAGTTCTGTGCTCCCGGATTCGCAAAGCTAATAGTCTGGATAGCTGCCGGTGTAATTGAGTTGGATGCTGCCGACGCAGGGCCAGTGCCGGCCGCATTATTTGCTGTGACAGTAAAGGTATAGGCCTGGCCATTGGTTAAGCCGGTTACCACTATCGGCGATGCAGCGCCATTTACTGGTGCTACGTCCGCCGGGTTTGTTGTTACTGTGTAGCTGGTAATCGCGGAGCCGCCGGTATTCACCGGCGCCACAAAGGCAACGCTGGCCTGAGTATCGCCCGCCGTTGCTACCGGGCTGGTTGGTGCCGCGGGAACTACAGGGTTAACGGTGAAAGATCTGCTAACCTGAGTAGCAGGAAGATAAGATGTATTACCCGCTTGATCAGCATTAATAGTGCAGGTACCTGCCGTGACGAAGGTTAACACTCCGCCAGTTGTGATCGTACAAACTCCTGTGGTTGATGAAGTAAAGGTTGGCGTTAATCCTGAGTCAGATGTTGCCGTCAGTGTTGGCGTAGTGCCGAAATTCTGTGCGCCCGGATTGGCAAAGGTAATGGTTTGTGGCGCTGCCGGTGTAATGGAGTTTGAGGCTGCTGATGCCGCGCCGGTACCTGCCGTGTTAGTGGCGGTTACGGTAAAGGTATAGGCGGTACCATTATTTAAGCCTGTTACTATAATGGGCGAGCCTGCACCTGTGCCGGTGAAGCCATCGGGGTTTGACGTAACGGTATAGCTGGTAATCGTCGCGCCGCCACTACTGGCCGGTGCCGCAAAGGTCACAGATGCCTGGGTACTACCCGCAGTGGCCGTACCTATCGTTGGCGCGCCCGGCGCTACCGCATTGACCGTAAAGGTTTGAGAAACCGTTGTCGCAGCATTAGTGGCAGCATCCCCCGGCTGGTCAGCATTAATAGTACAGCTGCCAGCTGTCACAAAGGTTAATGTTCCGCCGACACTGATAGTACAAACCCCGGTTGTGGATGAACTAAAGGTTACGGTTAAACCAGAGTCTGATGTTGCGGTTAACGTAGGTGTAGTACCAAAGTTTTGCGCCCCCGGGTTGGCGAAAGTAATGGTCTGGGCTGCCTTGGGTGTTACAGCATTAGAGGCTGCAGAAGCAACACTGGTGCCTTTAGCATTCGTCGCTGTGACAGTAAAAGTATATGCCGTACCATTGGTTAAGCCGTTAACCGTAATATTGCAGGCTGCCGGGCCAGCACAACTGCCTGTAGCCCCACCTGTGCTGGCAGTTGCGGTATAAGTGGTAATGGCCGTGCCGCCGTCATTGGCAGGTGCGG
>NZ_DATCSY010000187.1:0-2087 GCF_036568245.1 Rheinheimera sp.
GATTTAAACCCGTCTGTCAAGCGCCTTTTTAAAAGATTTTTGAGAGACTTTTTAACTCACCCGACGCACCCGAACCGCAGCACCCCGTGGCATGGCGCGCATTATAGGGCGTTTTTGAACACACGCAACAGGTAAATTGAGAAAAGTTGGCTTTTTAGGATCGTTCGAAGAAAAAACGCACGAAAAGCGCTTTTTTAGTACATTTACTGCATAATAACTCAGCATTGGAGGGAATTATGACAATAAGAGCTTATAAAGGTGTTTCGCCGAAACTGGCAAAAGGGGTTTATGTAGATGAATCCAGTGTGCTGGTCGGTGATATTGAATTAGCAGAAGACGTCAGTATCTGGCCATTAGTTGCTGCCCGCGGCGATGTGAACTATATCCGCATTGGTGCCCGCACTAATGTGCAAGACGGTACCGTGCTGCATTTATCCAGGCCCAGCAAAGGAAAACCGGCTGGCTCGCCGCTTGTTATTGGTGAAGATGTTACCGTCGGCCATAAAGTTATGCTACATGGCTGCAGAATAGGAAATCGCATTCTTATTGGCATGGGCGCTATCGTGATGGACGATGTCGTCGTAGAAGACGATGTGATTATCGGTGCCGGCAGCCTGGTACCGCCGGGCAAACATCTGCACAGTGGTTACTTATATGTCGGCAGCCCGGCTAAACAGGCTCGACCTTTAACCGAAGCAGAGCGCCATTTTCTGAGTGAGTCAGCAGCAAACTATGTTGTGCTGAAAAATGAGTATCTGCTGGAGCGCTAAAGCCAGACCTCGCCATCGTTGTTGATTTCATCGGCTGCGATGGCTTGCTCTGCCTTATCTTCCCAATTAAAAGCATCTTGCTTGACCTGGAGCAGTGCTGTTTCACACTGCTCTGCGCCAACCTTTATATAGCAGTTAACTTTAAGGCCGCTGACCAGGCAGCTGAACCTCACCGCCTGCTTATCCGCACAGTAATCAAAGTCGTTATTGAAAATAATTTGCTGGTTCACGCCGTTAATTGTTCCTGCAGTGCTTTTAATACCTCATTGATGTCAGGCCGTTTACCACGCCAGATATAAAACGCTTCTGCAGCTTGTGCTGCTAACATGCCAAGACCATCTGCTTGCTGTGCCACCCCTTGTAATTTGGCCCACTGCAAAAACGGTGTAGGTTTAGCACCATATAACATGTCGTACGCCAATTGACAGTATTGCATATGTTCCGCTGCGATCTCGGGTCGCTCGCCGGTTAGACCAGATGAGGTGGCATTGATCACTATCTGAAAAGGGATGGATGGAATATCAGCATAACCACAAGCCACTACCCGCTGATCAAAGCTCTCTGCTATTGCCTGCGCTTTGCTCAGTGTACGGTTGGCCAATACGATTTGTTTTACGCCTGCGTCCAACAAAGGCCCTATCGCCCCGCGACTGGCGCCTCCTGCCCCCAGTAACAGAATATTGCTTGCACTTAAACTGGCACCGAGCCTGATTAAATCAGTCACCAGGCCAATACCGTCGGTATTATCACCACAGAGTTTGCCTGCTTCATCAATGTAAAGCGTATTTACAGCCCCTGCCTGCTGCGCCCGAGCTGACAACGTCTGCGCCATACGATAAGCCTGCTCTTTAAATGGCACAGTAACATTGCCGCCTTTGCCGCCGTCGACGACAAACTGCTGCCAGCTGTCGGCAAAGCCATCAAGCGGTGCTAAAATAGCCTCGTATTCCAGTTGCTCGCCGAGCGATGCAGCAAACAGCCGATGAATAAAAGGTGACTTAGAGTGATTTATCGGGTTACCGAACACAGCATAGCGGTCCACAGAACATGCCCATTAAGAAGTTAGTGCAGATGATTGTTAATAAAACCACTTCAAATAGCAAGGAACACCCGACACCTGAACAAACACCGTACCAGATCATGGGTGGCGAAGAGACGGTGCATCGCTTGGCTAACCGGTTTTACGACATCATGGCAACCGCGCCGCAGGCCGCAGAACTCTATGCAATTCATCCCCTGCCACTGGATAACGTCCGGCAGAAGTTTTTTGAGTTTTTATCCGGCTGGCTCGGTGGCCCTGCCCTGTTTGAACAAAAG
>NZ_DATCSY010000188.1:0-4022 GCF_036568245.1 Rheinheimera sp.
GTCAAAGGACGCCAGATCCAGATCTGCAACATCAACATATTCGCAGGTACCAGCGTTTAACAGCAGCAGATCCAGCACTACGCCGTCCGTCTGTAATTGCTCTGCAGCAGCTTTCACAGCGCCATCATCAGTCAGATCCAGCGAAACAGCATTAATACCAGCCTGCCGGCTCAGTTCATCCAGCTTATCTTTTGAGCGTGCTACAGCATATACTGTCCAGCCTTTCGCGGCATAATACAGCGCCAGCTCTCGGCCAATGCCGGAACTTGCACCGGTAATTAAGCAGGTGGGATTCATAATAGCCCCTTAACAATATGACGTTGTTAAGGTTACGGCTGCAACAGCAGATTGGATTTATTCAGGCGTAAAGATCTACACCCAGCAAAGATTGTACTTCACTGCGACGCTGCTCATTGGCCTGGCTTTGATAGGCATCTATTGCCTGTTGGCTGCGCCGGTCAGTCGCACTGCGGAAATTAGCTTGCTGGCGCCGTTCATCGTCCAACCGGTCGATGACAGCTGCACTGGCACGAACGCCGCGACCTTGCGGCAGTTCAGTGGTTTGCTCGTTGCGCGGTTGGGCACGGCGCGGCTCAGTGCCATTAAAAACGGTACTGATACTTTGCGTAGCATTAGCAGCAGAATTGATATTCAGTGTCATAGCACAATATCCGAACAAACTTAGCGCTAATTATAACCCGTCGCGCCAACAAGCCAAGTGTTTTTCAGTTATCGGCCTGGCAACTTTTGCCAGGTTACTTCATCACGCACGTATACAGGTTCAGCCTGATCGGCGCCAACAAAAGCGTTGGCAGCTAGAGCCGGTATGGCCAGTGCCAGCATGTCCTGTGCAGACGGGTATAAAATATCCGCCAGAATATCGGCCTGTTGCAGCTCAAGCAGTTGCTGCTGATACGTTTGCCAGCCGGTTCCCACCGCATACACTTTACCGCTTAGTGCAAAATCCTTTAATTCCGCAGGTTTAACCGCAATTTCGTCACTTATTGCCTGCATCAGGGCTTGTTCTGCGCGAAAGCTGCCAATGTAAACTTCAGCCATGCGTGCATCAATTGCCGCAACAACCTGCTCTGCGTTATACAGCCGCCTGGCGGCCTGTGCCATCGCAGCCAGGGTAGAAACACCATACACCGGAATGTCAGCACCGAATGCCAGCCCCTGGGTAACCCCAACACCAATACGCACGCCGGTAAAACTGCCGGGGCCACGGCCAAAGACTATACCATCTAGCTGAGCCAGGCTAACGCCGGCGTTACTGAGTAACTGCTGGACCATCGGCAAAATACGTTTACTGTGTTGCTGCGGGCAGACCTCATCCAGCGTCAGTATTTCGCTGCCCAGCTGTAAGGCTGCAGAGCACGCTTCTGTTGAGGTATCAAGAGCTAATAGCTTGGGGCCAGATTGCATCACTACGCTTTTAGTCACGTTGGTTGTCCTGTTTTAGCTGGGTTAAAAAATCTACTGCCTCGTCAAGCGACCGGGTGCGACGCATGGGCGGTAAACTGGTTAAAAATACTTCGCCATAAGGTTTGGTGACCAACCGGTTGTCACAGATCACCATAACGCCACGATCGGTAACATCGCGGATTAAACGCCCAACCCCCTGCTTTAATGTGATCACCGCCTGCGGCAACTGTACTTTGGCAAAAGGGTCTTCACCACGCAAGGCGCAGTCCTCACTGCGAGCCTGCAGTAAAGGTTCATCCGGCGAGGCAAAAGGCAACTTGTCGATAATGACACAACTGAGTGCATCACCACGTACATCTACCCCCTCCCAGAAACTGCCGGTTCCCAACAGTACCGCATTATCCAGCGTGACAAACTGTTCCAGCAACAAGCGCTTGCCCGTCGAACCCTGCACCAGCACCGGCTGGCGTACCAGTTCAGGTAATTGTTTCGCGACCATTTGTAGCATACGGTGGCTGGTGAACAGGAAAAAACAGCGGCCATTGTTGGCCTCAACCAAGCGTACGGCAATTTGCAGCAACTGGTGTGCCATGCCCTGCTCGTGTGGCTCGCTCATGTACCTTGGCACACATAACATGGCTTGTTCACTGTAATTAAACGGGCTTTGCAACAGCAAGGTTTTGGCAGCAGTTAAGCCCATTTGCGCAGTGTAATGTGTAAAGCCGTTATTGACTGACAAGGTAGCAGACGTAAATATCCAGCTGCGCTCATTTTCAGCGACAATGTTGCTGAATTTATCTGCGATACTCAAAGGGGTCAGATGCAGGTTAACGTGCAGGCGGGTTGTTTCATACCACAGGCTGACGCCGCTTTGCTGCATGTCCATAAGTTTTAGCAGCCGGGCCTTACACAACGCCAGACGCTCAAAAGCGTTGTCAATCAGATCGCTGCGTCCAAGGCTGCTTTTCATGACCAGATACAGCATGTCTATTGCTTCACTGACACGGTTCAGCGCAGTTTGCATTGCGGCCTGCTGATAGGCTTCGCGCCAGTTACCGCGTGACGGCTCAGTGGCAAACTGCAGGCGCCAGTCTTTTACCAGTTGCGCTACTTTATCTGCTGTTTTTGCCAGTTGCGGATGATCACGTAGTTCGCTCTTGCAGGCAATATCGATATCACGGCACAGGTCAAGTAATAGGCGGCTTGAGACATTCTCGCCAAAATAGTCACTGGCGATATCTGGCAGCTGATGAGCTTCATCAAAAATAATCACATCCATTTGCGGCAGCAATTCGCCAAAGCCGGTGTCTTTTAATGCTAAATCGGCGAAGAATAAATGATGATTAACCACCACCAAATCGGCCGCCTGTGCCTTTTTACGCGCTTTCAGTAAATGGCACTCTTCATACACCGGGCAGTCTTTACCCAGACAATTGTCAGTGGTACTGGTGACATAAGGTAGTGCTTTAGAGTCTTCAGCAATGTAGGTCAGCTCACCGATATCACCGCTTTGAGTCTCGGCAGACCACTTTTTAATCAGGCTCAGATCCTGGATCAGTTGCTCATCCTGCACCGGCACGTGGTTATAGTGCTGCTCAAGCCGAAACAAACATAGATAGTTGCTGCGACCTTTTAACAGTGCCAGTTGCAATGGGCTGGCCAACGCTTTAACCACCTTGGGCAGATCGCGAAAATACAGCTGTTCCTGCAGGTTTTTGGTGCCTGTCGATAGTACGACTTTTTTGCCGCTCAGCAGCGCCGGTACCAGATAAGCGTAGGTTTTACCGGTACCGGTACCGGCTTCAACCACCAAAGCCCCGGGGTGTTCAATCACATCAGCTACCGCCTGCGCCATTTGCAACTGGGCATCACGGGCATTAAAGCCGGCAATATGTTTTGCTAAGGCGCCACCCGCGGCAAAGGCACTCGTTACCTGCTTAAGCATAATGACTCAGGCAACGGCAGTTAAAAGCAGTGATAAATAAGAAAGACAACAGATCACAACCGGCAGAAAAAACAGGCCGCTATTATGCCTCAACAACGGCGAATTTCAGACAAAAATATCCAGATGACCGTCTTTATCGACATGCTGCTCATCTTCGGGCGTAGTGTAGGGGGCATCCGGGTATTCATCCTGACGACGATCACGCTTACGCTGTGGCCGCTGCAAAATCAGGTATTTCTGCTCGTGCGGTTTAACCGGGCTCAGGCGGGCTTCTTTAAATACCGGCACAACCTGTTTCGGGTCAGGTTCCACCGGCGAACCGGGCACACGCTGAACAAAGGGCATAAAAGCATCCATCACACTCTCCTGCAGTTACTTCCCCTTATCGGCAACAGAGCGATAAGCTTTAACGCCCTGTTAACGATAAGAGTACGTTGCTACTGACAAGTTCAGACTAAATGCCACCAGCCTTAGCTAAATGGCTGCTCAACATCTTCAGCTGGCTCAGTAAACCAGCGCGGCCCAGTGTCGGTCATATAGAAATGATCTTCCAGCCGCACACCAAACTCCCCCGGCAACACCAGCATGGGTTCATTACTAAAACACATGCCTGTTGCCAGTGGCATGGTATTGCCCTCGACTAAATAGGGCC
>NZ_DATCSY010000189.1:0-7656 GCF_036568245.1 Rheinheimera sp.
AGGTAAAAAAGAGCGGGCGGCTGCGTCCGTTTCCTTACGTATCTGGCTTACTTCCTGGCGCATCTTGTTGCCTTTACTGCTGAGATAAATACCGCTGGCACCGCGTTCTTGCTGCAGAAAATTAACCAGAATACTAATATGATCTACAAGCTGTGCAGCTTGCACTAAACTATGCATTTGGCGCACTGTTGTAGCGTTTTGAACCATAAACCCCGAAGCAAACCACACGACAGCCAAAACCGGTAATAGCAATAACAGCACCAGTTTTTTAGATAAGCTGATATTTCTGATTAACTGATTCATTCCATAGCTCCATGCCGCCAGCAGAGATATACGTTTAAAAGACGCAACAGCTATTCCTTCTGGCGATGTCAAATTAGGTCGCAGAAAATATGTTTATTATTAAGCAATACAGATAACAGCCAACTGAAAGACAAACCGTTCACAGCGCAGGCACTTTGCCCTTGCCTTCACGTTTTTCAACAGCGGCTTTTCGTAATCTTTCTACTTCTGCTCCGGCGGCCAATTCAGCACTCACCCAAGATGGAATATCAATCATTGTGGTTGTCACACTGTTTGCTGGCTTGGTATCTGTAGCGGTAAGCTTGAATTCCAGCATATTGGCACACTCATCAAGATTTTTGACCCGGCTTACCCTGAACAAATCCAGCCGGTACTGACCTGATCTTTTTACAAAAACCATATCCAGGATGCTTTTATTTTTACTGCTGTCAGGCAACGCTACCCCTGTACCATCCTGGCTGGCGGACAGGCAGTTTTTATTGCCGCTACCAAACTTCCAATTCAATGTGTTGCTGTTTGCGGCAGTCGGCTCGCCATATTTATCAATAACCGCTTGCTTAAACTGGCCACCCGTAACTGGATCAATGCCATTTAGCATCAGACGTTGCAAACCAACCAGCCGTCCCCCCTCTGGAGGCGGCGAAAAATACAGCGTAATAGAGTCACTGTATTGCTTACCATCTTTATAGCGAGCTTCATTCGCGCCAATAATCCGGTATACAAAATCATCCGTTTTAAAATTGTGATTTACGCCATCGCTATAACTGTACGACATACGGGTTTCGTATATTGACTGCTCTTCAATGCCGAAGTCCCGCAGTTTTTGCTTTGCATCTTCAACAGTCATACCAAGTGTAATGCCGATAACATCATATTGACTGCCGCTATCTGCCGCCATAGCGGAGGTTGTTGTCAGAATGCCAGAAACACAGATAGCAAAAACCGCAGAGAATCTTTTTATTAACAGCATAGCCCGCCTCCTTCAGCATGTTTTGTCCGTGTTTAACTATAGAAGGAGTTTTTAATTAGGGGAAAATTGCTGCGGGTGTGGCTGTTACTCGCCGTTATTTAGGCCTGGCGCTTTTCCATTAAAAAATTGGTTAGTACCACACCCCGCACTTCTTTTTGCTGTTGGCGCACTACAACAAAGCCATAATGCTGAAAAAATGGCTTTGCCGTTATACTGACGTCGGCGTAAAAGCGTTTCAGACCATAGCGACGACCGGTTTTTATGATGTGCTGCATCAGCGCTTTACCTACACCTTTACCCTGATAAGCGTGATGACAAAAGAAGAAGTCGATATAGCCATCATGTTGTACATCGGCAAACCCTACAATAGTGTCATTATCCAGCGCGACAAAGGGCTCACTTTGCATAATACGCAGTGCCCAGGTGTTTGCATCGAAGCGATCCGGCGCCCAGGCATTACGCTGCTCAAGCGTATAGTCGCGCTGATTTACGTTATGTACAGTGTGATAAAACAGTTCGCGTAAAAGCGGCTCTTCACCAATCTGATAAGGGCGGATGTGATACATACTTACCTGCTGATTATGTTTTGCTACACCTGAAAACAACAAAGCCCTGCTTAGCAGGGCTTTTTAGCATACTGAGCGCTATTACAGAATAGCTAACAGTTCTACATCGAAAATCAGTGCGCTAAAAGGTGCGATAGCATTACCTGCACCACGCTCGCCGTAAGCCAGGTTGTGCGGAATGTATAAACGCAGTTTGCTGCCAGGTGCCATCAGCTGCAGTGCTTCCGTCCAGCCAGCGATAACGCCTGATACCGGGAATTCTGCCGGCTCGCCACGCTGATAAGAGCTGTCAAACACTGTGCCGTCAATCAAAGTTCCGTGGTAGTGCGTACGTACTGTTGAATTGCGCGTTGGCTTTTCGCCTTCTGCCGCTACCAGGACTTCGTATTGTAAGCCAGAGTCAGTTACGGTGATTTCAGGACGCTTGGCGTTTTCAGCCAGGAAAGCTTCACCGGCCTCGGCCAGTAGTTCTGCTTTTTCTGCCTGCTCAGCCTGCATACGCTCGCTGATCACAGTAAAGGCAGCACGAATTTGCTCGTCGCTTACCTCTGGAGTCTGTTCAGTGAAGGCCGCAATCACACCGGCTGCTACCGCGTCGATATCCAGACCTTCAAACGGGTTGTCGGCCAGCTGCTGGCCCATCTGTAAACCGATACCATAGCTGGCGTGCTGTTCAAGCGTTGTATATTTTGACATGAGTTCCACTTATGCTGGAAAAGCCAAACGGCTTTTGGTTAAAAGTGCGCTTATGGTAGCGCATAAGCGCGCGAATGTCTTGTCAGCTCAGGCTGCCAGCTGCTGAACACGCAGCCAGATCGCGTTGACGTGATGCTGATCCTGCTCATTCAACTCACCTGCTGTTATGGCCTGCTGTAAAGTACCACTGACCTGGCTTATTACATCAGATGCCGCGAAAGGCGCGCCTTCTACCTGCAGTGTGCCTACGGCAAGGTCGAAGTGACCGCGCAGATAACCTGATGCAAACAGCTCATCGTCAGTCGCAACCGGCACCAATGCATCAAAAAGCTCGGTTACCGCATCAATAAATTGCTCTGGTACTGCTGTTGTCATGTTATTCCTCGTCTTCATAGCCCAAGCGGTACATCACATAATCGTTGTAGCCGGTCAGAATATTAATTAATCCGGTCAGCTGCTTGTCCAATGTCGCATCACCGCTGTCGGCAAGTAACGGCCTGCCATCAAGCTGCTGCAGTTTGGTTTTGCTGGCAATAAGTAAAATGTTATCGCGGCCAATGGCGCGGATAACCGCGGGAGACAACTGCTGATTACCGCGGCCAAACACATGGCCCTGACCACCAATCAACGTAATGATAAGCTTACTCGGCCTGCCCTGCACCAGCTCTAACAGCTGTGCGGCGGTAACATCTTTGGCAATCAGCTGCCCGTTTTCAACGACATCGACGCCCAGCAGGGTATTATCAACGCCAAGCTCAGCCATCACCGCCGCCACAGTAGAGCCGGAGCCCATTACATAGCGCACATCATCTTCAAGCTGGCTGGCGACATAAGCGGCTAGATCGGCCAGTACCAGCTCTTCAGACTCGCGCCCGCCCATTTTTACGCTTTGCACATAACGCAGCAGCGCAGGTATACGCATCTCGCCAAAGCGGCGAGCTTTTACCACGCCGGTCCTGAACGCCTGCTCATCAATGTCCATTACCGGTGCTTCACTAAGTGATACCAACTCACCGGCGACCAGCTTAGCCACCAGCTTACCGGCCGCCTGCGGTGATATAGCATAAACGCCAGAGTGAATCTTCACGCCTGCCGGAATACCCAGCACAGTAGTATTATCAGCCACAGCGACGCAGATATTACGTGCAGTACCATCGCCACCGGCAAACAGCAGAATATCCACCCCCTGCTGTGCTAACAGCCTGGCTGCATTTTCTGTATCGCTTGCGCTGGAGGGCCATGAAGGTGGTGTATAAATGACCTGGCTTTGCAAACCAAGCTCTTCACAGACGCTGTGGCCCATATCGCCGGCGACGGTTAGTATTTCAAATTTGTCTTTTTGCGCCAGCAGCTCTGTCAACGCTGTTTTAACCCGCTGCATTGCCTGCGGCTTTGCGCCAAGCGCCAGTGCTTTTTGCGCCTGACCATCTGAACCTTTTAAACCAACGCTGCCGCCAAGCCCCGCTAACGGGTTAATAATAAGCCCCAGCCGGAACAGATTAGCCATACTGCATATACCTTTGCTGCTGTGAAAACGGCCGCTATTGTAATGTCTTGCCGGCCCCTTTTCCACCGGGCAGCGTCAGCGCCAGCAAAGTAGCCGCTAAAGCCAATAACGCCGCAGCAGTAAATGTCAGGCTGGCACCAGCGCCGTTCTGCCATAACAGGCCAGAGAAATAGGCACCGATGGCTCCACCGCCACCGAAAATAACGCCGGCATACATAGCCTGACCACGGCTACGCAGCTTCCTTGGAAAAAATTGCTGAATAAACTGCATGGCACAGCTGTGGGCAATCGCGAAGCTACCAGCATGTAGTAACATACTAAAACATAACAGCCAAACGTTATCCGCCACTGTCGCCAGCATGTACCAGCGTAATACCGTCACACCGTAGCAGACGCTCAGCAGCAGCCGGTAGCTGCGGTTACGCATTAAACTGCCGGCAAAATAAAATGCGACGATTTCAGCCAGAATAGCCAGGCCAATAAACAGACCGGTTTGGGTACCGCTATAGCCCAAATCCCGGCTGTACAGCGTGAAAAACCCATAAAAAGGGGCAAAACTCATCTGTAATAACAACGCCGCCAGCATAAACCGCACTAATACGGTGTTTTTAATAAGTTTCGTAAAACTGACATGCTCGCTGCTAAGCTCTGCATTGACAGTGACTGTGGGTAATAAGAATAAACTGCATAACAGCAGCAATAGAAACAACAACGCCGACAACGGTAAAAACTCACTGCCGTAGCGCTCAAACAGCCAGCCGCCCAGCATAACCAGCACAATGTACCCGACGCTGCCAGACGTACGAATACGGCCGTAGGCCTGGGTATCATCATTTAAAAAAGCAAAGGCTGATACTTCTAACTGCGGCAAAATAGCCGTCCAGAAAAAACTGAATAACGCAAAACCACATAATAGCGGCCAGAAGCCATAATCGGCAAAGCTGCTCAGCCAGCCCAGACTGGCAAGTATGGCACCATAACGCATTACCTGCAGCGGTTTGCCGGTACGCTCGGCAACCAGTGCCCACACCGAAGGGCCAACAATGCGGCTGGCGGTAACAATGGCCAGTAATAAACCTATATCAGCTGAGCTCAGCCCGCGGCCATCTAAGAACAGGCCAAAGTAAGGCACGAAGATGCCCAGCACACCAAAATAGGTAAAGTAAGCCAGCACTAAGGCTGGCCTGGCAGACATTTGCATCATCACGCTGGATTAATCGCGGTTAACGCGGGCGATATCAGGGGTTGTCACCTGCACATGCAGATTTTGCGCACGGTGACGCAGATAATGATCCATCAGCACTATCGCCAGCATCGCCTCAGCAATCGGCACGGCACGAATGCCAACGCA
This sequence comes from Rheinheimera sp., assembly GCF_036568245.1. Taxonomy (GTDB): domain Bacteria; phylum Pseudomonadota; class Gammaproteobacteria; order Enterobacterales; family Alteromonadaceae; genus Alishewanella. The sequence continues at coordinate 5,394 of NZ_DATCSY010000189.1, forward strand.
AGGGTCGTGCCGGCCTTTGGTAACAATATCCACTACCTCACCCGAGGTATTAATACTTTTGCCCGGGATGCTAATGCTGGACGTTGGCTTTAACGCCATGCTCACCAGTAAATCCTGGCCGGATGAAATACCACCCAGCACACCACCGGCATGATTGGCACTGAAACCCTGCGGTGTCAGCTCATCACGGTGGGTTGAACCACGCTGCTCAACCACCGCAAAACCGTCACCAATTTCGACGGCCTTCACGGCATTGATGCTCATCATTGCATGGGCAATATCCGCATCCAGTCGGTCAAATACCGGTTCGCCCCAGCCGACCGGCATGTTGCTGGCCACTACGTTAACCCGGGCACCGACTGAATCGCCGTCTTTTTTCAGCTGGCGCATATAATCATCCAGTGCATCCAGCTTTGACGGGTCGGGGCAAAAAAACGGGTTATTTTCGACTTCGTCCCAACTTACCAGCTCAGCTTTTACCGGCCCAAGCTGTGCCAGATAACCACGGATCTCTATACCACAATTCTCGCGCAGGTATTTTTTGGCAATAGCACCGGCAGCAACGCGTACCGCTGTTTCGCGCGCTGAAGAGCGGCCACCACCCCGGTAGTCACGGATGCCGTACTTATGCCAGTAGGTGTAATCGGCGTGACCGGGCCGGAACAAATCTTTGATATTAGAATAATCCTGCGAGCGCTGATCGGTATTTTCTATCAGTAAACCTATGCTGGCTCCGGTCGTGGTGTCTTCAAATACACCGGACAGAATTTTTACCGCATCATCTTCACGCCGCGCCGTCGTGTAACGTGATGTACCAGGCTTTCGCCGGTCTAAGTCAAGCTGCAGATCTTCCGCTGTCAGCGTCATTCCCGGCGGGCAACCATCAACAATCCCCCCAATGGCCGGGCCATGGCTTTCACCGAAAGTTGTGACTTTAAACAATTGCCCGATGCTGTTACCGGCCATAACGACTCCTAACGCTAATAGGTTTTAATACTGATTAATCCTGAAACAAATGCTGACAACGCTCCAGCTCAGCTTTGCTGATAGCAAACACGCCAATGCCACCATGCTCAAACTGCAGCCAGTCAAAGGCAACATCCGGATAATCCTGCTGCAGTTGCACCATGCTGTTCCCCACTTCACATACCAGCACGCCGCCATCGGTAAGATGCTCAGCTGCACCGCGTAAAATGTGTCGTGTCAGCGCCAGCCCATCCTCACCGGACGCCAGCCCCAGCTCAGGCTCATGCCGGTACTCGTCCGGCAAATCGGCCATATCGTCGGCATCAACATACGGCGGATTGGTCACGATTAAGTCATACCTAGCACCGCCAAGCGCACTGTAACCATCTGATAATATGGGAAATACACGCTGCTCAAGGCCATGCTGTTCAATGTTATACTGCGCCACATCAAGGGCATCTTCACTGATATCCACCGCATCAACCTGCGCATCTTTAAAGGCATAAGCGCAGGCAATGGCAATACAACCGGAGCCGGTGCATAAATCCAGTACCTGTTGCACCGGTTTGCCGTTTAACTGACGGATAAATTTACAGTTAATCAGCTCGGCAATAGGTGAGCGCGGTACCAGCACCCGCTCATCAACATAAAACGGTAAACCGGCAAAGTATGCCTGTTGCGTGATATATGCCGCAGGGATCCGCTGTTCTATTCGCTGACGCAACAAGCTTAAAAATTGCTGCCGCTCATCGCGGGTTAGTCTGACATGTAATAGCTTATCGTCCGTCAACGGAGGCAAATGCAGTACAAAGCACAATAATCCGGCAGCTTCATCCCATGGATTATCAGTGCCATGCCCCAGATAAACACCGGATTGATTAAGTTTACTGACCGCGAAACGCAGCCAGTCATGCACAGTATGAAGCTCAGCAACAGCATCGCTTAATAATTCAGGGGTAAACAGCAGTTCGCCAGTGTCGGACATGATGAAGTTAAGCTCTTTTTGTATTAACCGGTAAGTTTGAGTAGACTTGCGCCATGCAAAAGAAAGTCAGTGTAACATCACCCGGTATCAGTGCCGAAGACAGTCAGCTGTTTCGCGAGTCGATAACGGGGGCAAGGCCCATTGCGCAGGACAAGATACCGCCAAGCGCCACACCTCGCAAGCAAAAAAGACGTGCAGACGTCTTAAGTCATCAGCTTGATGAAAATTTGTTCTGGTTTTCTGACGAATTTGAAGGTTATATCGCAGATGGCGGCAGCCTCAGCTGGTTAAGGCAAGGTGACGACCCTCACT
>NZ_DATCSY010000190.1:0-6511 GCF_036568245.1 Rheinheimera sp.
CAGACAGGGCTTGTTGCCAGTCTGGGCTTAGCTGCTGAAAAAAGTGGCTGTACTGTTGTGCTACCTGAATATCACCATCAATTTGTAAAGCGTCGGCTTTTATCAGCCGGGTCAATTGGCTCGGGTCTCGCAGTAAGCGCAGGCTGGCCAGGTCGGTCTGTATTGCACAGTCTACCGGGTTATCATGCTGGTTAAACAAGATGGTCCCGCCACTAACTGTCATCACCAGTGTTGTAGGCCATTCACGCAGACGAAAGGACAATTGCTTGTCGCTAAGCCGCGTTAACCGGGCTTTGGCCTGTGGATCCATAGCAATCAATCTGGCCAGCACTTTCTCTGCTACAGCACAGAATAACTGAGGCAGTAAGGGTAACATCAGAACTTATAACCGCGGTGCAGGGCGACAATACCACCGGTAAGATTGTGGTAGCTCACCTCTGCAAAGCCTGCCGCCTGCATCATGCCTTTCAGGGTTTCCTGATCAGGATGCATCCGGATAGACTCTGCCAGATACTGATAGCTTTCTTTATCGTTTGCCACCAGTTGCCCCATAGCGGGTAACAGCTTAAATGAATATAAATCATAGGCTTTGCTCAACCAGTCATGCTCGGGTTTGGAAAACTCCAGCACCAGCAGACGGCCGCCAGGCTTCAATACCCGGAAAATGGAGCGCAATGCGGCATCTTTGTCAGTAACGTTGCGTAAGCCAAACCCAATGCTGACGATGTCAAAGCTGTTGTCGGCAAAAGGTAAAGCTTCTGCGTTGGCCTGCACATACTCAATGTTGTTTACTAAGCCGAGATCACGCAGTTTGTCACGGCCTACATTCAGCATCGACGCATTAATATCAGCCAGTACCACTTTGCCGGTATGGCCAACCCGCTTTGAGAACAACGCAGTAATGTCACCGGTACCACCCGCCAGGTCCAATACCTGTTGTCCGGCCCGCACGCCGCTGCAGTCAATGGTAAAGCGTTTCCACAGACGGTGGATCCCCAGCGACATCAGGTCATTCATCAAGTCGTATTTGGCGGCAACCGAATGGAATACGTTAGCGACCATCGACACTTTTTGCTCGGCGGCAACCGTTTTATAGCCAAAGTGAGTGGTGTTGGAGTTTTGATCTGTCATGCGGCGCACCTGTCGGCAACTAAATGCGGCTAGTGTAAAAGATAACGCTGCCAAGGCCAACTTATCTGTTGGCTTTTATGCAAGGGCGCCTTCGGCGAGCATTAATTCGCTGGCAACCTGGTTGCGGCCACGCTTTTTCGCCAGTAACAGTACTTCTGCCGTGCGGCCAAGAAACTGGTACCAGTTTTCACTCTGTTGATATAAAGACACGCCCAGAGATATTGTGACTTTAGGCAGTGTTTTCTTACTGCGTGACGAGACGAATCGCAGCTTTTCAACGCCACGCCGCACCTGCTCTGCTATTTCGCTGGCACTGCGCAGGTCAACGTCCGGCAGTAGGATTAAAAACTCTTCGCCACCGGAGCGAACGGGCAAGCCACTGCTTTGAACGTAGCTGCTGATCTTCCGAGCGACTTTCGACAGGATAACGTCGCCTATCGTATTGCCGTATTCCTGATTAAAACGACTGAAATGATCCAGATTGACCGCTATGGCAGCAATACGCCGGCCTGGCTGTTCACTAAACCAGATATCCAGCTGATTTTGCATTGCAAGACGGTTATATAAGCCGGTAAGAGGATCAAGTAAGCGTTGCTGTTTCAGTTGTTCCAACTCATGGCGCAGCTGATGGCTTTGCTGATTTGCCAATAGCAACTGCTGCTGCATTTGTTGCTGGCTCACTCTGAATTCGGCTGTCGTGTGTTGTAGCTGACTGATAATAGGTTGTAATACCGGGTCTGGTTTGGTTTGTTGTATTTGCTGCATGCTATGATCCAATTGCAGCAGATAGTCATCCAGCTGTTCTGCGGCGACATCGGTGTAGGCAGCCATCCTGCTTACCATGCCAGAAGCCTCTTGCAGCATCAGTTCCTGCTGCGGGTTGGCCGGCGCCAGGAAGCGGCTGTACAGATCCGCCATAATAAAATCGTCCAGCGGCGCTCTGGCTGACAGCTTTTGTTCAATAATCTGGCACAGCTGAGAGTTGTGTCCGCTGATATACTCATAACATACCGCGTAATTCACAGGATGAGCGGCAAGATTAGCGCGTTGCAGGAATAATTTAACCTGCGCTGCTTTTTCGCCAGCCTGTTGTATTGAATCGTGATACTTCATGAGATCACACAAAACTCCGGTTATTGTTATTATTAATCCGATGCCAGATTGATGTTAACGCAAAAAATCCCAAAGCCATAGTACGCGAATTTAATTAACTGGCAACAGCTCTGGCGTTATCGTTGAGCAGTGCGCAGAAAATAAAAGCACTTTGGCTTATTTATAAGCAGTACGTAGTTAATTTTACGAAAACGACTAAAGGCGGCTGTCGTCAGTTAAGCTAACTGTAATGTCGGTATAAAGTCGTTACAATCGGTCTGTCTTTTATCTACGGTGGGAAAACCAGAATGACAATCACCCCTACTATTAAAGTGTTGCTGCTTAACATTGGCCTGGTAATGATGTTGGCAGGTTGTGCCGCCACGCAACAACAGCCAGATGCTGCTTTCTCTGAATTGGCTTCACAATTGTGGCAGGCAGAACAGCAACTTAACAAAGCGGAGCCGGGCCGGCTGACTGATATGTCGCCTGAGGCACTGGCTACGCGGAATAAACAACGGCTGGGCTGGCAAAAGAAACTGCAGCAGGTGGATGTAGCCAGGCTGTCAGAGCAGAACCAGATTAATCACGCCATTTTGAGCTACCGTCTGGCGGACGATATTGATGAATATCGTTACGGGGCGCACCTGATGCCGCTGACGTCAGAGTCGGGCTTTCATACCAGTCTGGGGTTTTTACCACAACGTGCAACGTTTCGCAGCCTGAATGACTACCAGCTGTATATTCAGCAGCTTTCAGCCATTCCACGCTATATGCAACAGCAAACTGCTTGGATGCAGCAAGGGTTAGCGAGCGGAATGACCCAACCTAAAGCGGTGCTGAAAGGCTTTGAGCAAAGTATTATTTCGTATATCACTGAACCTGAACAAAGTGTCTTTTTTCAGCCATTTAAAACCAAGCCGGCTTACATTAGTGCCGAACAATGGCAACTGCTGCAAAACGATGCTGCAAAGCAAATCCGTACAGCGGTAAACCCGGCTTATCAGGCGTTTTATGACTTTATGGTACAGCAGTATATCCCGGCTGCGCGCGATACTATTGCTGCCGGTGCACTACCGCAGGGGCAGGAGTACTACCAGAACCGCCTGCAGCATTACACTACGCTTAACATGACACCTGCGCAGGTACATCAGATTGGCCTGGACGAAGTTAAACGCATTCGTTCTGAAATGCAGCAGGTTATTGCAGACACAGGGTTTGAAGGCAGCTTTGCTGACTTTATTCAGTTTCTGCGCACAGACCCACAGTTTTACCCAAAAACACCGGACGAGTTAATGCGCTATGCCGCTTTTTTGGCGAAGAAATCAGATGCCCAGTTACCTAAATTATTTAAAACCTTGCCGCGTACCCCTTATGGCGTGGTACCGGTTCCGGCGGAAATTGCGCCTAAATATACCACAGGCCGCTATTCAGGCCCATCGCGCGATGATCAGGCTGGCTTTTACTGGGTTAATACCTATCGGTTAGACCGGCGTCCGCTATACGAAATGGAGGCGCTGACGTTACATGAAGCAGTGCCGGGGCATCATTTGCAAGTTGCGCTGGCCCGGGAGCAGAAGGCACTACCTGATTACCGTCGCAGTTTCTATACCTCTGCTTTTGGCGAAGGCTGGGGGCTGTATTCTGAGTATCTGGGATTGGAAATGGGATTTTATCAGGATCCATACAGCAATTTTGGCCGTTTAACTTATGAAATGTGGCGAGCTGCCCGCTTAGTGGTTGATACCGGCATGCACAGCATGGGGTGGAGTAGGCAGCAAGCTATTGATTTTCTTGCCAGTAATACAGCGTTATCCATGCATAATGTCACCACAGAAATTGACCGTTACATTAGTTGGCCTGCTCAGGCGCTGTCTTATAAGCTGGGTGAAATAACCATTAAACGTCTGCGGGCTGAGGCCGAGCAGGCATTGGGTGAGCGGTTTAATATCAGGGAATTTCATGATGTCGTTCTGGGCAATGGCAGCCTGCCACTGGCCGTGCTGGAACAGCAGGTTCAGCGTTACATCGCGGCAGAAAAAGGATAATATGTCCCGGTATTAGAAAGGGGCACTGACTGTGCCCGGGTGCAGCTAGCAGGGAACAAAGGCAGTATGGTCTGGATGTTGTTTATCGGTGTGTTAGTTGTCGCGATGTTGTACATCCTTTGGCAAATGGAGCAGATTGGTAAAACCAATAAGGGACTGCAGCAAAAACTGAACGCACGGGAGCAGGAGCTACTAAAACTGCAGCAAGCGACTTATCAGCTGGCTGAGCAACAAAAAGCAGTACTGGAGCAGCAGGTATCTCATTTGCCAGCTAATCCGGTGTTGTCGGCTGATGAACTTCAGCTGGCACGCTTACTGTGTATCAGTTTACCTGTGGTCGTTAAAGAGTGTTGCAGTAAGTCGCTGACGCCCCATCAGGTGGTGGCTGGGCAGTTGAAAAAACACAGCACATTGAGCGTTAGTCAGTTGGAGAGAATGGTGCAAAAACACAGCCGGCTGACATCGCTGTGGCGCAATAACAGCCTGATGTCTCATCTGCAGCTGTGTACAGTTGTCGCGCTGCTCGCTCAGGAAGAGAAACAGGCAAAAGTCAGCAGCCTGTAGGCTGCTGTCAATGCCGTAAGACTACCTTAGGCTCAATATCAATTTGGCCTTCGATATCAATTGCCGCCACTTTGCTACCCGATGCTAATACTGCCATGCTGCCATTAGCGATGTGGCGAACGAAGAGTAAGTCATAACCAAACCGTTGCAGCTCAGCAACGGAAAATTTTTGTGCCAGATTCAGATCGTCCCAGAAAAAATGTATATCCTTATCCATCTGGCGCCTTTCATGTGACATAACAGGCTCCAACCATCAGGGATAACAGGTTTCAGGCTCAATCACTATGCCGTTAACGCTGCTGTAAAATACTCTGCCACTGCTCAGGTGTTACCGGCATAACAGACAGTCTGCTGCCTCGCTGAACTAAAGGCAGTTCACTTAGCTTAGCCAAGCTTTTAAGTTTGTCCAGTGGAATAATAACCGGCAGTTTTTCTGCGAAAATCAGGTCGACGGCAAACCAGCGGGGCGACTCAGGGTCGGATTTCCCATCAAAATAAGTACTTGCCGTATTAAATTGACTCGGATCCGGATAACCGGCTTTCACTACGCGGGCAATACCCGCTACTCCGATCAGTTTGCAACTGGAGTGATAGATAAAAACCAGATCATCTTTTTTTACGTCATCACGCAGCATATTACGGGCCTGATAGTTGCGCACGCCTTCCCAGACTATCGGCGTATCCGGCGCCCTGGCAAAGTCATCAATACTGCATTCTGATGGTTCAGTTTTAAATAACCAGTAGCTCACCTTTGCTGATCTCCTTCGTTTGCGGCAGAATATCATTATACTTCAGCCAAACAGAATAAAAGGGACAGCCATGAGTCAGGTATTACAGAATTTGCTGGCATTATTAAAGCTGGAAACCATAGAGCAAGGCCTGTATCGCGGCCAGAGCCAGGACTTGGGCTTTAAAGCGGTATTCGGTGGCCAGGTAATGGGACAGGCCTTATCCGCGGCAAAAGAAACTATCGCTGAAGATCGAAAAGTACATTCGTTTCACTCCTACTTTCTGCGCCCGGGTGATGCTGCGAAAGCTATTGTTTATGAAGTAGAAAACATCCGTGATGGTAAAAGCTTCAGCACGCGGCGTGTCAGTGCTATTCAGTACGGCAAACCCATTTTTTATATGACAGCCTCATTTCAGGCTGACGAAAAAGGTTTTGAACATCAGGATGCTATGCCGAAAGTGCCTGAGCCTGAGCAGCTCGTGTCTGATCTGGAATTTTATCAGCAGCACGCGCAGTTAATTCCTGAGAGCTTGCGTAGTAAGTTTATCTGTGAAAAGCCGATAGAAATGCGGCCGGTGGACTTTCAGAATCCGTTCAAGCAGGAAGTCAGCCCGGCGCGGCGCTATGTTTGGTTTAAAGCCAATGGCCCCATGCCGGATGACTTGCGTGTGCACAAATATATGCTGGCCTATGCATCCGACTTTAACTTTTTACCGACAGCGCTGCAGCCTCATGGCAAGTCATTTATGGCGCCGAATATGCAGGTCGCGACGATTGACCATGCGATGTGGTTTCATCAGGATTTCCGTTTTGATGACTGGTTACTGTATGCCGTAGACAGCCCCAGCGCCTCTGGCGGGCGAGGGTTGGTGCGCGGCCAGTTTTTTAACCGTGCCGGCACCTTAGTTGCTTCTACAATTCAGGAAGGGGTTATCCGCTCCTATCC
>NZ_DATCSY010000191.1:0-9242 GCF_036568245.1 Rheinheimera sp.
CGTGAACTGTTGTCCGACTATGGCGTGTATTCTTACCGGGTGTTCTTTTTTGAAACCGCGGCTGACGGCGGCTATATCTCGCCGCAGCATTATCCGCAGCAGGCTATGTCGACACTGACCACGCATGATTTGCCGACATTAATTGGCTTCTGGCACTGTGACGATTTGCGTTTAGGCAAAGAGCTGGGGTTATATCAGGATGAGGCACAGTTACAGCAACTGTACGGTGAGCGTCATGCGAATAAACAGCGTATTCTTGATTCGTTGCATGCTCACCGCATTGGCGAAGACACGGTTTTACCGCACGATTATCCGCGCAGTACCGAGCATCTTGGTATGGATAAAACGCTGAACTACGCGCTGCAGCGACATCTGGCAGCAACGTCGAGCCAACTGCTCTGTCTGCAACTGGAAGATGCTTTGGAAATGACGCAGCCGGTAAATGTACCCGGTACCAGCTCCGAGTACCCAAACTGGCGGCGTAAACTGTCGCAACCACTTGAGCAGTGGAGCCAGCGCGAGGACATCCGGCAGTTGTTTTGCGACATCAGCCGCATCCGTAAAGCGCAGTAATTTAACGTACAACAATAAGAAAGGATCGGACATGAGTTTAGCGTTATTACAACAGGTCAACTGCGCCTCGCCATTTTCGTTACTGAGCTGGCAGCCGTTAGAGCAGGGTAAAGCTACAGGTTTACTGCTGCGGGTGTATTTGCCCCAGGCTACTGCAGTCACGGCGTTGAGTGCAGATGGTAAAAAGATACTGGGCGAGCTGACCGCTGTCAGTGGTTTTGACGGCGTGTTTGAGTTGAAACTGAGTAGAAAACGCAAAGCTGAAGCCTATATTCTGCAGGTGCAGGCAGGCAATTATCATTATCAGCTGTTTGATCCATACCAGTTTAAAGATGAAGCGTATTATGCGGTACATTATGTTGCCAGCCAGCCTGAAAATCTGTATCGGCAGCTCGGTGCGCAGTTGATTGAACTGGATGTGGGTACAAAAAAAATACCGGCAACACGTTTTGCCGTGTATGCGCCTAATGCCAGCGCCGTCAGCGTCATTGGTGATATGAATAGCTGGGATGGCAGGGTACACCCGATGCAGCGCACCGAGTGCGGGCATTGGGTACTGGTGCTGCCACAAGTGGCCCAAGGCGTACGTTACAAATACGAAATAAAAGACCAGCATGGCCACTTGCTGCCGCATAAAGCTGACCCTATGGCGTTTTATGCTGAGCAATATCCATCGCATGCATCGTTAGTGTTTGATCATCATCACTACCAATGGCAGGACAGCGATTGGCGTAACCGCGAAGCGGTCAATCCGTTACACAGCCCTATCAGTATTTATGAGCTGCAAGCCGGCAGCTGGAAACGGCAAGATGATAATCTACCGCTCAGTTACCGCGAGCTGGCAGAACAGCTTATCCCTTATGTGCTTGATATGGGCTACACCCACATCGAGTTGTTACCGGTGATGGAGCATCCGTTCGATGGTTCCTGGGGCTATCAGCCGCTTGGCCTGTTCGCGCCGACATCACGTTTTGGCAACCCGGATGACTTTAAGTACTTCGTTGATAAATGCCATCAGGCAGGTATTGGCGTTATTCTTGACTGGGTACCTGCGCATTTCCCTGAAGATAGTCATGGTCTGGCCCGCTTTGATGGCAGCCATCTTTATGAATACGAAGACCCGCGCAGAGGTTGGCATCCTGACTGGAACTCCTGTATTTATGATTACGGCAAGGATTATGTGCGCCAGTTTCTGGTTGCCAGTGCTTTGTACTGGCTGGAGCATTTTCATATCGATGGGTTGCGCGTAGATGCTGTAGCGTCAATGCTGTACTGGGACTACTCGCGTAAAGAAGGCGAGTGGATCCCGAATATTGATGGTGGCAATCATAACTATGAAGCCATAAGTTTCTTCCGCTGGTTTAATAGCGAAGTTTACAGTAAGTATCCAAAGGCAATGACTATCGCCGAGGAATCGACATCCTTTCCTATGGTGTCGCGCCCGGTAGATATGGGTGGCTTGGGTTTTGGCTTTAAATGGAACATGGGCTGGATGAATGACAGCTTGCGTTACATCAGTAAAGACCCGGCATACCGGCGTTATCATCACAATGATCTGACGTTTTCGATGGTATATGCCTATAACGAGAATTTTATTTTGCCGCTATCGCATGATGAGGTTGTGCATGGCAAAGGCAGTTTACTGAATAAAATGCCAGGTGATGAATGGCAACAAGCGGCAAATTTAAGGGCTTATTATGCCTTTATGTTTGCTCACCCGGGAAAGAAGCTGAATTTTATGGGGAATGAGTTTGCTCAGGGGCGCGAATGGAGCCACACCCAAAGTCTGGACTGGCACCTGCTCGGGTATGATAAGCACAGGGGCATACAGCAACTGTTTCGCGATTTGAACCAAACGTACCGCCGCTGTGCGCCACTGTACGAGCTGGACTATCAACACGATGGTTTCAGTTGGCTCGATCATCAGGATGCTGATAACAGCACGCTGAGTTTTTTGCGCCGCGACAGTCGGGGTAATACGATTTATGTGATCAGTAATTTTACACCAGTGCCGCGTACGGATTTTTTGTTGGGGGTTGAACAACAGGGTGATTACGAAGTTATTCTAAACACCGACAGTGAGTATTACTGGGGCAGTAATTATGCAGTGGGCAGTGCGCTTCACAGCATCGCGATGCCTTATCACGGTAAAATGCAGCATATTTGTCTGCAACTGCCACCTCTGGCAACCTTATATATTCGCAAAAAACATCAAAGCTGATAGCCGGGAAGCCGTTTGTTATGAGTAACCATATACCGCTATTAAAGTTATCCGCCGGAAGAGCCTCACCGCTCGGCGCCAGTTTCCAACAGCAACAAGCAGAAGCAGGCGTATGGAATTTTGCTGTATTTGCCCCGGATGCGACGGCGCTGACGCTGTGTTTGTATCAGCCTGACACCGAAGAGCTGTTGGGCGAGCTGGCTTTCAGTGCCCGCACCGGTGAAATCTGGCATTTGCAGGTAAGCGGTATTGAAGAAGGGACCCTTTATGGCCTGAAAGCTGATGGGCCCTATGACAGCGACAACGGCTTAGTGTTTGAAGCAGACCGCTTGCTGCTGGACCCTTATGTGCGCCAGTTAAACCGCAGTATCAGCTTTAACGAACGGTTATATATCACTAAAAGCCATTACATGCTGGCTAAAGGTATCCTGAAAGCACAGCATTTTGACTGGCAAGGTAGTATTAAACCAGAGATCGCACGCGAAAAAACCGTAGTATACGAGGCCCATGTTAAAGGGATGACAATGTTGCACCCTGACGTCCCTGAGGAGTTACGCGGAACCTATCTTGGGCTGTGCCATCCGGCCGTCATTGCTCATTTACAACAACTTGGCATTACCACGTTGCAACTGTTGCCAGTGGCGGCCTTTATGAGTGAGCCAAGGCTGTCTAAACTGCAGCTAACAAACTACTGGGGCTATAACCCGGTGAGCTTTTTTGCACCTGATCCGCGTTATCAGTATCAGGACGCGGTGACAGAATTCAAAACCCTGGTGCGTACTTATCATCAGGCCGGTATTGAAGTCATTCTGGATGTCGTCTTTAACCATACTGCGGAGGCGGGGGATGATGGCCCGTTGCTGAGTTTTCGCGGCCTGGCCAATAAACACTATTATCTGTTTGAAAGCCATGCAGATATCACTGATTTTACCCAACCATGTAATTATACCGGTTGCGGGAATACACTGAACGTTGCACATCCCGCCGTACAAAAGCTGGTGATGGATGCTTTGCGTTATTGGGTAACCGAAATGCAGGTGGATGGCTTTCGTTTTGACCTGGCAACCACCCTGGCAAGAGAGCATAAAAGGTTTAACCCTTATGCGGCTTTTTTTCAGATCATCGCACAAGACCCTGTGTTATCGGCTGTAAAACTGATTGCTGAGCCCTGGGATGTTGGCCCTATGGGGTATCAGCTGGGGCAGTTTCCAGCAAACTGGTCTGAATTGAATGACAAGTGCCGTGATACTTTCAGAGCGTTCTGGCGTGGTGACAAAGGTGTGCTACCAGAATTTACCACCCGCTTGCTTGGCTCTCGCGATATTTTTCAGAAACACCATAAGCCGGCATGCTGCAGCGTAAATTATCTGACCTACCACGACGGTTTTACGCTGCAGGATCTGGTTAGCTATAAAGACAAACATAACTGGCTGAACGGTGAGGAAAACCGCGACGGCCACAATCATAACCTGAGCTGTAACCATGGTATCGAAGGTCCAAGTAAAGACCCGTCAGTTAAAGCCAACCGATATTTACACAAGCGCAATCTGGTGGCGACCTTACTGCTTAGCCAGGGCATGATCCACTGGCTGGGTGGGGATGAGCTAAGCCACAGTCAGCGCGGCAATAATAATGCTTACTGTCAGGATAACGATATCAGCTGGCTGGATTGGCATCTGGATAGCGATGAAGAGGATTTCCTGCAGTTTGTCCGTCAGATGTTGACATTTCGGCGCAAATACAGCTGTTTACAGCAATTATCACTGCTAGATGACAGTTATCAGTTACACGGTGATAAGCATCATATTCAATGGTACCTGCCGGATGGCGAAAAAAAACAGCCCCACGACTGGCATGATCCTGAGCGGTTAAGCTGTATTTTTCAGATCATCAATAAAACCAATCAGGTCAGTCTGCTGTGCGTGTTAAATGCCGACCGCCACGCGCTGCAACTGACATTGCCCGGCAAAGCGCGCCGGTTACTGTTTGACACCAGCGTTGATAAAGGTTTACTGCAAGCTGCTGGCCGGACAACCCAACAATACCAGCAGAATGCGCACAGTATGTCAGTATGGCTGTAGGTTTATTGTCTCGTTTTCAGTATAATGCGCGCCGTTTATGTGCTGCCCGGTGTTTGCGCACGGGCTGGCAAAAATGAAAATAATGAAGGAATGTCAGATGACAGACACAGCTGCACTTTGTGATATCGGTTTTGTCGGCGCCGGTGTAATGGGCAAAAACCTTATTCTGAACCTGGCGGATAATGGCTACCGCGTTGCCGCGTTCGATTTGGACCACCAGAAACTGGAAGCTGTGCTGGCACAGGACAAAGCTGAGCGGGGCGACAAGCCCGCCCGCGTTATCGCTTGCAGCTCTTACACTGAATTATTATCCCGGTTGTCTGCACCGCATTTAATCGTGCTGTCGGTACCGGCCGGTAAACCGGTAGATGATGTGTGTCATAAGTTAATTGATGCCGGCATTCAGGCGGATGACATTATCGTCGATACCGGTAACAGCCTGTGGACAGATACCGTTGCGCGTGAAAAAGACTTTGAAGGGAAGTTTATCTTCTTCTCTACTGCGGTATCTGGCGGTGAAGTGGGTGCCCGGTTTGGTCCATCATTAATGCCAAGCGGCGATCCCTACGCCTGGACCCGTATTAAACCTTTATGGCAAGCCATTGCTGCTAAAGTTGACCCCGCTACCGGCAAGCCGATAGAACGGTTCGAGCCCGGCAACCCGGTTACCGAAGGTGAGCCATGTGCCACTTATATCGGCCCAAGCGGCTCTGGTCATTATGTCAAAATGGTGCACAACGGTATCGAATATGCAGATATGCAGCTGATTTGCGAAGCCTATCAGGTAATGCGCGATATTTTAGGCATGCCGGCGGCAGAGATTGCCGAAGTGTTCAAGCAGTGGAACGAAGGCAAACTGCACAGCTATTTAATCGGTATCAGTGCTGATGTGCTGGCGACTAAGGACTCAGAGACCGGTTTACCGCTGGTGGATGTCATTATGGATAAAGCCGGACAAAAAGGTACCGGGCTGTGGACAGCCGTCAGCAGCCTGCAGCTTGGTAGCCCGTCACCCACTATTGCTGAAGCAGTATATGCCCGCTCATTGTCAGCGCTGAAACATGAACGGGTGAAAGCGGCAACAGTACTGGCCGGCCCGGCACAAAACCTGATTTCGAATGAGCAAAAGCAGGACATTATTCAGGCACTGCATGATGCACTGTACTGCGCAAAAATCTGTGTTTATGCGCAGGGCTTCCACTTAATGAAAACCGCGGCAGACGAGCATGGCTGGCAGCTGAACTTTGCTGAAATTGCCAAAATATGGCGTGCAGGTTGTATTATCAGGGCGGTATTTTTGCAATCTATTACCGAAGCTTATGAGCGCAATGATGAGCTGGAAAACCTGCTGCTTGACCCGTTCTTCGCGAAACAAATCTCTGTCTATCAGCAAAACTGGCGTAAGGCTGTAGCTAATGCCACTCTGGCCGGTATTCCGGTGGCTGCGCTTAGCTCTGCGTTAAGTTACTACGATTCATACCGTACGGCAGTTTTACCGGCAAATTTACTGCAAGGTCAGCGTGACTATTTTGGTGCTCATACGTTCGAGCGTACTGATAAAGCTAAAGGCCGTATGTTCCATGTTGACTGGAGCAACCCGGCCCGGCCAATGGTGAAAATAAAATGACGAACACTGTAATAGGGACTGTGGGCACTACCAGCAGCACCAAAGTACTGTTACTCGGTGCGGGTGAACTGGGTAAAGAGCTGTGCATTGAGCTTAAGCGTTATGGTTGTGAAGTAGTAGCGGTTGACCGCTACCCCAATGCGCCTGCGATGCAGGTGGCTGATAAAGCAGTTGTCATGTCAATGCTGGATAATGCGGCGCTGCGCCAGCTGGTTATCAGCGAAAAACCGGCACTTATCGTGCCTGAATTAGAAGCCATAGCAACCTCAGTGCTGATTGAACTGGAAGACTGCGGCTTTAATGTGGTGCCTAGCGCTAAAGCGGTAAACCTGACGATGAACCGCGAAGGGATCCGCCGGTTAGCCGCAGAAGAGCTAAAGTTGGCCACATCACCGTTTCAGTTTGCCAGCGATAAAGACAGCTTCATTGCTGCTGTAAATGCCATAGGTTATCCGTGCGTAGTTAAGCCTATTATGTCATCCAGTGGCAAAGGCCAGAGTGTATTACGCTGCGCTACCGATCTGGATAAAGCCTGGTTGTATGCACAGGAAGGTGGCCGTGCCGGTAAAGGCCGGGTGATAGTTGAAGGCTTCATTGATTTTGACTATGAAATTACGCTGCTTACAGTCAATTCGGTGTCCGGTATTCAATACTGTGCGCCTATTGGTCATCGTCAGGAAAAAGGTGATTACCGCGAAAGCTGGCAGCCGCAAGTGATGAGTGAAAAAGCACTAAGTACCGCTAAGACTTATGCTAAAGCCGCAGTAGAAGCATTGGGGGGCCGTGGCCTGTTTGGTGTTGAGTTGTTTATCAAAGGTGACGAGGTTTACTTCTCTGAAGTATCACCACGGCCGCATGACACTGGCATGGTAACGTTAATATCGCAGCAACTGAGCGAATTTGCGTTGCATGCCCGCGCTATTTTAGGCTTGCCTATACCACAAATTAAACAATACGGCCCGGCAGCCTCTGCCGTGCTGTTGGTACCTGGCAACAGTGCCGATATTCAGTACCATGGTTTAGCTGCGGCATTAGCCGAACCTGATACTGAACTGCGTATATTCGGCAAACCAGAAGTGCAGGGCGAGCGCCGCATGGGCGTAGCATTGGCACTGAATGACAGCGTTGAAGCCGCAACGCAAAAAGCGCTGAATGTAATCAGCAAGCTAAGCGTTACGTTAAAGTAACGCTTGAATTGTAAAAAGCCACCTGCGGGTGGTTTTTTTGTGTCTGCTGATGTAAATAAGTTGTTCACTTTACTGGTAAAGTTTACTAGCATCAGCTTAAGCCCCCTTTATATTGGGTAATTATCTTTTTCAGGAAACTATAAACCGCAGGCGTTTATTGATTGCCTTCATTTGCATATAAAAAAACAAAGGAGTGAATAACGTGCCAGATGTAATGTGTAAAGCCCTGCTACTAACCAGCGTATTATTGTTGTCGGCTTGTGCTACTAAGCCGGGAGCACCAGAGCCAGAAGAGCAAAAAGTTGCAACATCTCCTGCGCCAGCGAAGATTCTCAGCAAAACAGTATACACAGGGCAGCCTTATACACCGCAGTTATGGTCGGGTCATAAAGTCCTTACATTGTCTGCAGAACAATGTGCGGCTAAAGGAAAAGTGGTGCTCGAAACCATGCAGTTTGGCTCTGTGATGCAAAACGGTAACTATGTTTACGGCAACCATCAGCAAAACCGAGCAGCGGTTAAATGTGTACCGCTTGATAACGGCAGTTTTCTGTATGTTGCCGTTGCCGGCAGACAGAAAAAGGCGGTTGAAGCGCTGCGCAACGAAATTGTCTGGCGGTTTTGAGTTCTATTATCGCTTATTTTACAAGGAGCAACAGTGAACATTTCACTACGTGAAGTCAGTCAGGAAAACTATGAAGCGGTGTGCGACCTTGAGGTTACTACCGAGCAAGAGCCTTATGTAGCTTGTAATATGTGGTCTCTGGTTGAAGCTGCCTATAACGACGGCCATACCTGCAGGGCCATTTATTTTGCTCAGCAGCCGGTCGGTTTTTTTATGTGGGTAAAAGAGACTGCGCAGCTAATATCTATCTGGCGTTTTATGGTTGATAAGCAGTACCAACAGCAGGGGATAGGCCGGCAGGCAATGGCGCTGGCGTTAGCTGAGATTGAGCAAGACACTGACATTAAGCAGATTGAGATTTGTTATAACCCCAATAATCCGGTAGCAAAAAACTTTTACGCCAGCTTTGGTTTTGTTGAGCAAGGGTTGGATGAGGACAATGAAGATATGCTGGCGTTAATCACGCGGTAAAAAGGAATATTTATGTATCAGGGTGCTTGTTTGTGTGGGGAAGTAGAGGTTGAAATCCGCGGGCCTATCAGCAGTATTATTCACTGCCACTGCTCACTTTGCCGGAAATCTAGCGGTACCGCCTTCGCAACTAATGGTTTTGTGCAATCTTCAGATTTTGCAGTAGTAAAAGGCGCCGATAAATTAAGCCAGTTTGCGTTTAAGCCTGGGCGATTGCGGCACTTTTGCCGTAACTGTGGGTCACCGGTGTATAGCAGCAATGCGGCTGATCCTGCGCGGGTGCGTTTGCGCCTTGGTATATTAAATTCTGACATCACTGAGCGCCCGGTATCACATAACTTTTATACTTCCAGAGCAAACTGGGAAGACTTAGACTGCGCTTTGCCGCGTTATGACGGCTTCGAACCGGAACGTACTGTAGCAAAGTAAATAAACAGCTACGTTTTATAGTTACTTA
>NZ_DATCSY010000192.1:0-14711 GCF_036568245.1 Rheinheimera sp.
ATAAATATCACGTCAAGTGGATCGGGGCTGCCAATTGAAAGAGAAAGGCCATGGCAGATAAAGCGATGCTGCTCGGTTAACTGGCTGAATTTTCGCTGCAGGCTGCCACCGAATGGGATCCAGTTTTCCGGCGCCACTTCAAAAAAATCAATGACAGCAGGTTTAGCCGCAAGCATGTCATCAAGCATTTCCCGGCGCAGCCCCAACCCTGCCCCCTGCAATACCTGTGGGCTCAGTTTACTCATATACATCCCCATCAAACAAAAGCCTGCTAACTGCAGGCTTTATCCGGCTTGCTTAAACGTGACCACCGCATTTGGCTTCTTTCGATTTCTCTTTGCCTTTGCTTTCACCGCATTTGCCTTCGCCACATTTACCTTCTTTCATCTTCTCGGCGTTGGCTTTCATGTTGTCTTCGCCGCATTTACCTTCGCCGCATTTGCCTTCTTTCATTTTCTCGGCTTTAGCCTTCATTTTATCTTCGCCGCACTTACCCTCGCCACATTTGCCTTCTTTGGCTTTAGCTTTATCCTCACCACATTTGCCCTCACCGCACTTGCCTTCACCAGCGACCATTTCATAACCTGACGCAAGCTCGACTGCTGTAAATGGATTGGCGTTGGCACTGCCCGCAACAGAGGCCAGTGAGCCCAATACTAAAGCGCCAACGGTCATAGCTACACCTGAATGTTTCATTGCTTTCATTTTTTCACCTGTTGTGTTTGTTAACTCAAACCAGTAGACCTGATATCGCCAAAAATATTTCAAATAATATTTTTGTGCTTCTGGTTACATCATCTCTGAAAACTTGTTTTTAGCCAACCCGCCGGATATTCTGGCTTTATAACCCAGCATAATACTTGATTACCAATGCAGCAAAATGAACCAGCCAGACTTTTTCAGTTGGCTTTGAATTGCTATCAGAAACGACAATTTCAAGAAGCAAAGCAACTGTGTAGCCGCTTATTACAATTGGCTCCAACCTCAGTAGATACACTGCATCTCATGGCGTTATGCTGTTCTAATGATACACCTGAATTAGCAGAGCGTTATTTCAAACAAGCCATTACACTGCAACCAACCCATAAAGCAGCAAACAAAAATTATGCTAACTTTCTGTTAGCAAGAAGCCGTTATAGCGATGCTCTACCTCATTATGAGCAGCTTCATGCGGTGCTCCCGGGTGACTCTGATATTACTTATGGCATTGCTTTCATCCATTTCCAACAGCGTCATTATCGTGCGGCTTTGGATATGATTAAAAAAGCAACTATACAACCAAGCGAGCAAACCAAATGGCTTCAGCTTAGTGCAAGAGCCTTACTCGAGTTGGATGAGGCGAATGAGGCATTACAACTATTAAACTCCGCGTTGCAAAGACAGCCTGAGGATGCCAGCTTATTACAAACTAAAGTACTGGCGCTGCGTCAGTTACAACAGCTGCAACAAGCTCAGGATTGTTTACAACAAATGCCTGACACCCCTGTCAATTTATATTTATCAGGTTGTATACATTATGACCTGAAACAGTACTCCGAAGCTGAACAAAAATTACTTCAGGTACTGGCTATACAACCAGACTATATCGATGCACATGAAGCGTTGAACAAGCTCTATTGGGAGCACGATAACAAGCCCGAATTTCTAGAATCTTATACCCGAGCGTTGCTGAAAATACCTGATTCTGTAGCTCTTTATATTAGCTATATTTCACATTTGCTAATGGCAGAGCAGCTCTCTGACGCGTTTTACGTGGCTACACAGGCACTGCTCCGTTGCGGCCAACATCATGCGCTACTCCATGCTTTGGGTACAATCCATTATAAACAAGGTGATACAACGCAAGCAGAAAACCTCTATTTACAAGCGTTAACACAAGCTCCCGAAAATGTCAGATATCTTCTGGATGCCGCTAGTATTCTAATTAAGAAAAAAGATTATAGTTCAGCTGTGGAATTATTAGAAAAAGCCCGACTTACTCAGCCGGATAACCAGGAAGTATGGGCATATCTGGGATTATGCTGGCGTGTAATGCATGACTCAAATCATCATTGGTTAAACGACTACCGTCGCTTTATTAGCGTAAAGAAACTACCAACACCGCCAGGTTATGACAGCTTTTCAGCATTTTGGCGGGAGCTAAAAATTGCCGTAACCCAATTGCACGTAACAGAGCATCAGCCACTAGATCAAAGTGTACGTAATGGAAGTCAAACAGTCGGTTATCTGTTCAACAGCCCACAGAAGGTCATTCAGGTTTACCGCGAACTGTTAACCTCTCATTTGCAGCAATACTTAGCAACTCTGCCCGAGGATATGTCACATCCATTGCTACGACGTAATACCGGCAGTTTCCGTTTCTCTGGCGCCTGGTCAGTAAAATTAAAGAGTGATGGTTTCCATACCAATCACGTACACAAACAGGGATGGCTGTCTGTGTGTACATACCTGAACGTACCAGCAGCAATTACTGCTACTGATCCAGAGCGCCAGGGCTGGCTTAAATTGGGTGAAACTTCACTGCACTTAGATGACCGGGAGGAGACCGCACTATCAGTATGCCCGGAAGAAGGGCTTTGTGTCATCTTTCCAAGCTATATCTGGCACGGAACGTCACCTTTTAATAGCGACGATGAACGTATTACGCTTCCCTGCGATATTGTACCGGACATCTAGAAAGGTTGGGCCTGATATAACAAACTAAGCATCACTTTCAGGCGACACAGGTAAGATATCAGAGTAATTGTGACGCCGCCCTGACGCACTTTTATACAATGGTTTTCTTACCTGCCACACACTGGCCGTTTTGACGGCATTTTTTGCAGTGTGGAAATGCAATAATTCTGCCTGATACTCTAAACCAAGAAAGCCCAGCAGTGGTTTCAAAGTTGTTTCAGGGTGCATAACCAACTGATCATAATCGAGAGTGTAGATATCTTGCCCGAACATCTGCTGCCAGTGTGACATCAAAATCTCATGCTGTTGATAATAATGTATCGTATCCTGAAGACTGTTAGCGTAGTTCATCGCAGAACCCAACCGTAAAAAAAATACTGACAGGCAGTTATCTATCTTATTTCTCTTGGTATAAATAAACTTAGCACGTGGAAACAGTGCTTTTAATAAGCCCATATACAGATAATTATCAGGTCTTTTATCCGTTAGCCTAATTGCCGCTGGGAAACATTGCTCACAGTATTCTAAATACCGGCTTGCCAGCTGAGTTAAATCTGCAGCCGAGACGGTAGTGAATTGCTGCGGATAAATATTTCTCAGATGTTTATGGAAAAAATCAATTTCTCCGCCGGCAGTTATCTGGCTGTGTTGTGCCAGGATCTGTTCAGCTAACGTAGAACCAGAGCGGAACATGCCACAGATAAATATTGGTGAGGCATCATTACGCTGCATATGTTTATCCAGCCAATCGCGATCTAGAGTATGTATTATCTGTTGTATCTGACGTTCGGTCTCCGACGGAACGTAAGGTGGCATGGTTAAACTATTTAGCTTATTAGCTGCGTTAAATTGTTCGAAAGCTTCAGCGTAAGCACCACATTCATCAAATGCTTTGCCAAGCGCATAATGTAGATTAATTCTGGAGTCCTGAGCAACGGAAGGTTCATTAAGCACACGTTTCAACTGAGTAAGCAATAAATCGTCCTTACTGTTAAACGTTACAACATCCGCCAACCGCGCGTATGCCTGATAATATTTAGGATCAGCATCCAGTACTCTGCGAAACATAGCTTCGGCTTCAGCCTTGTCTCCACGTTCCTCTGCAAGATTCGCCAGGTTATACAAAGCGGGTACATAATCCGGCTTCAACTGCAGCGCTGACATCAGTGTTTGTCTGGCATTTTCTTCCTGACGCAGGTGATCACTATAAATTACGGCAATGTTCAGTAAAACCTCCTCTGGCTCCGATATGTTAAGTTGGAGTGCGTGCTGATATTGCGCAATAGCTGCCGAGTACTGTCCGGCAAAACGTAAGTAAAATGCGTGATTGTAAAACAGTGACGCCTTCGTTGGGAAAAGACAGCAGTAATCTGCATATAAACTCGCCGCTTGCTGCGAAAAGCCGTATTTATGTAGCACCGCACAGAAAGGAGCCAGATGTTTCAGATGATGTTCGGTAAGTTGCATCACCCGCCTGAAACAACTTAAAGCATGATCTGCATCGCCATTCTCGCTATAGAAATAAGCAAGCTGTAACTGCAGATTATAGTTTTCCGGCTCTGCGGCTGACCTCATAACGAGACTTTCCAACGTCTGTGTTTGCATTACACCAGGTTTACCTGGGTTGACTTTAGCTTGCATGCTAAACGACTACTCCGGCTTGCTTTAATTTAAACTGCAATGCTGCAAGCTCCGTTTCAACATTCCGCCACTTTTCAACAGATGATGTGTAAATTGGCTTTCTCACTTGCGCAGCACTTGCTGTAGTACTGACTGAGTCAGCTTTATGAAACTCCAATAACTCAGGCGTATATGTCAGACCACACCATTGCACCAGGCGCTTTGTGGTTTCTGCAGCATCATTGACCATATCTTCATAGTGGACATCCAGAATTGCTCCTGGCATGACGCTGTGCCAGTGCGCCATAATATTCTTGTAGGTGATATAATAATTCGCCAGTTCATCCAGATCATAAGAAAATGAATAGGCGTTGATAAACAATGTTTTAAATATTGCATAGCAACTATCCATAGCATTTCTGCTTAAATGGACTATCCGAGCATTTGGCAGCGCTTTTTTAATAAAACCGCAGTACAGAAAGTTGACAGGTAATTTATCTAGCGTAAAGGTTTTCCCACCTGATATTTCGGCAACTGCAGCGGTATAACGCCGCCCCAGCTCTGCAAAATCAAGTTGCAATGCCGCTTCATGTAAACTGCCGACACTGTTGTGCTGCGACATATACTGCTGCGCCATCGACGCAAGTAGCTGCGGAAACAATGATAATTCACCAACGGAATATACATCTTCGTGTTGCGTTAAAACCCGCTCAACCAAAGTTGTTCCTGTTCTAGGCATGCCTACTATAAAAATAGGGCCAGAATTATCCTGTGCCACGCTATCTACAGTGATATTGGCCGTTGACTTAATAATATCAGCAATCGACTTCAGCTCAGCCGCTTCGTTATAACTGAGTTGCTTGCGCATCAAAGCGGCCCCCTGCTTCAACATAGCAAACGACTCTTTATAGTCAGCAATATCTTCCAACTCTTTTGCTAAGGCATAATAGATTGCGGGGTGTTGGCCAGAGGCATCTGTGACAAGCCGTTTTAAATTGTCAATATGGTTATGTTTGTCAGTATAAGTTTGCAGCGCAGAGCGCAAATGAATAGCACCAGCATTGTTAGGGGTCTTAGTTATCACTTCATCAAGCAGGGTATAGGCCTTTTGAGGCTGATTGGTAAAGAAGTGACAAAGAGCCAGTTGGTGTTTAACATGAGTATTGTCCGGTTCAACAGCAAGCATGCGTTGGTATACCGGTATAGCTAGCGCAGGTTGCTCAGCTTGCATAACGACTTTACTAATTGCCGCCAGAAACGCTGTATTGTTACCGGCATAAATAGCTAAGGCTTTGTCTGCAAGTTTTACAGCCGCTGCATACTGATAACGGCTTAACGAAAGCTGTGCCTGATTCAATAACAAAACTGGATGTTCCGGTAATAGCTTTAAGGCTGCCCTGAGATAACTTTCTGCCTCAATGAGGTTACTCTCTGCCATTGCCAATTGATAATTCAGATGCAAGCTCGCTATGCATTGAGGAAACTGCGTAAGTAACTGGTTGGCTTTATTTCTTGCTAGCTCATGCTCTCCTCTGCGCTTTAGCGTAAATACCTCCTGCATCGCAGCTTTACTACTATCTGACTGAGGGGGCAGTGATAATTGTTGCGTATTCACTAAAACTCTCCTGACAACTACAAATAAAGTCAGTTATAAACAAAAACGGCGGCATTAAGCCGCCGTTTTACTTGCGTTATTAATTAGAAACGCATGGTCACGCTAGCGTGGATATAACGACCTAAAGTATCGTAGAAACCTGCAACAGTGTTAGCGTTAGACGCTAAGCCACCGCCGACCATCGGAGGTTCTTTATCCAATACGTTGTTAACACCGACCAGCAAAGCTAAATGATCATTAACATCGAATGCCGCTGTCAGATCCAGGTAGCTTTGTGAACTAATACCGTCACCAACCAGAACATCTGTCGCGCCATCATAATCTACCTTACCGAAGTAACGCCATTTTGCAGACGCCGTCCAGAAATCACCGGTAGTGTAGCTGACCGTCATAGAGTGACGCCATTTTGGCTGAGCAAAACAGTCTGCGTTGATTTCGCCAGAGCAATCATAAGTTGCAGATGCTACGCCAGGTAAAGGTTCATACTCTTTTTTCAAGTTGTAAGTACCAATTAACTTAACTGTCAGCTTACCTTCGCCTAAGTCTGTTTCATAGTTTGAACTTACATCAACTCCACGCCAGTGGCGGCTTGCCAGGTTAATATTTGTCGCTGTAACAAAACCTTCCTCACCTCGCCATAAACTACCAGTACCTGGTGCACGGGTAATATTATTACAGAAAGAATCCAAGCCTGTTTCAGCACACTGACGCAATGTTAATTCAGAACCAATAGTACCGATAACTTCATCCAGCTGGATATCCCAGTAATCCACACTGAAATTAAAGCCTTCAAACGGGTTGGCTACTACACCAAATGACATGGTATCTGCAATTTCTGGCTGTAGCTCTGGGTTACCACCAAAAAAGCCGTTGTACTGACTGGCCGGGTTCGCCGTGATATTACCGTACTGATCAGCTGTCACGCCAGTGTTCGCACACTGTGCAGCAGTATATTCCGGTGTTGCACCGGCACATGGGTCTGCACCTTGCCATAAACCCAGGTTCTGGTTGGCGAACAGCTCAGCAACGTTTGGCGCACGTACTGCGCGGTTATAACTGGCACGCAGTTTCCAGTCTGTCGTTACTGACCAGTCAAGAGCCACTTTATAGGTCGATTCGCCACCTGATGTATTGTAATCTGAATAGCGATAGCCTAAATCCAGGATCAGGTTCTCTACTGCCGGAGCATCGTCCAGTAAAGGTACACTTAGTTCACCAAATATTTCACGAACATTGTAGCCGCCTACCAGGCTTGGCGTAGGGCCACCTTGCCCGGCCAGATCGCCCAGCGCGAATACTTCATCAGCTAAACGCTCGAAATCTACTTCACGGTTTTCCACACCAAATACTGCTGCAAGTGGCATGGATGACGTTGGCAACGTCATATCTAATTCACCAGAAACGAAAGCGTTGACTATCGTCTGAGAAGTATTGCCTGTCAGGATTGCTGTACCACCCATTGATGCCGCGGCTTCAGGAGAAATCCCCTGATAAGTAAACACCGGGTAAGGAACACAGCCTGCTTCACAAGGCGCAGCACCAATTGCGCCTACGGCAGAAGCAATACGCGGCTTATAGAAATCGTTTTTGTAAACCGAATTAGATGCAGTTGAACCATACTGGAATGACACATCGTAACTCCAGCTGTCGTTAATATCACCTTCGACACCTGCAACAATACGATAAGAGCTGTGCTCTAACGTATCCTGACGGCCCCCACCTTCGACGTTACGTTTACCGATATAAGCACCAACTTCCGTAATGTCTGCTCCGAAAGCATCACGTAACTGTTGGCGCTGCAAATCACTAAACAGTTCATTGTTTATATCAAATGTAAAGAAGTCGAAGAAGATACCTGACTCAGCGATTTGCGCTACCGTACGGTCGTGCATATAACCCACTTCCATGTAAGGACGGGCATGCTCGTTAATTTCATAGTCAACAAAAGCACCAAAGGTATAACGCTCGTCCGGTCGCATAAAATGGTTTACCGGCGCATAGTTGTAAGGAGTTGGCCCACCTGAAGTATCAAAGCCGCCGTTTGGATCAAGCGTCCAGTTAACTTCACTACCAAAATCTGGTGTACCGTCTTCTGAAGAATAAAAGTAGAAGTTAGGGATCGGTGTGGTCGGCGAACCACCACAAGCGGTACCGGCTGCATTTAATGCACAAGATGAATAATCGCGCGCACCTTGACGCAATTCATCAACCTGACGCCAGGTTGCGTAGGCAGTCGCATGACCTTTACCGTTTGCGAAATCACCACCCATGGTTAAATCAATATTGATTGTTTTACCATCAATACCTGAGCTTCCGGTTGGATAGTCGTAATCGCGCTGGTCCATCAACCCCTGAATGTACTTATTATCATTGTCGTGTTGGTAACCTGAACCACCAACAGTCACCTCAAAGCCTTCAAAGTCGTCATTCATGACAAAGTTAACAACACCGGCTACGGCGTCAGCACCATATGTAGCTGAACCGCCACCAGTTAACACTTCAACGCGTTGCACCAAAGAGGCTGGGATTTGGTTAACGTCAGCAGACTGCGTATAAATACCGCCAGGTTGTAATCGGCGACCGTTTACCAACACCAATGTACGCTGCGCACCCATACCACGCAAATCCAGTGTCGCAGTACCCGCTGCACCATTGGCCAGGAATGAAGTTTCTGCAGCTTCAACCTGCGGCAGGCTGTTCATTAGGTCTTCAATACGAGTAAAGCCTGACAGTTTAATTTCTTCGGCAGAAGTGATTTGTATAGGACTTGATGTTTCAAGATCGGTACGTTTAATACGAGACCCGGTTACTTCAATACGCTCAACCTTGGCAACTTCTTCTTCTTCCGCAGCGTTTACAGAAGCTGTAAACGCTGTCGTTGAAGCTGCACCAAAAGCAATTGCTAAACGCACGGCCTTGCTTAATTTATTATTCGTATACATGTATTTCTCCCTGGATCACTATGGTTAGTGATTCTAATTGTTCACAATTCCAACCCTTTGTGGCAGCTGAACCTCCGCCTGTCGCAGATTTTACCCGCTTCATCCCTTACGACTATAAACGCAATATTTCTGCAGGGTCAACTGTTTTACGGAACAATTTACGTTAATCATGGTCAGCACCGGGTTTTTATACAGACTAGGTACCTGAATGAGGAAAAAGAATTATTCAGAAAGGATTTATATATGAAAAGATCATGACATTAAAAAAGCCTGGGGCATTGCTGCCCCAGGCTTTTTAAAACTAAGTACCTAGTGTACTTAAGTTAAATACTCAACTTAATATTAACAAACTGTTAGAACGTTTGTTCATAACGGAAGTACCAGAAACGACCGATGTCGAAGCCACCATAGTACGAGAAGTTAGCACTTGGTTGCGAGAACATGATCGGACCTTGTTTCTCGAACACGTTGTTTGCACCAATTGAGAACTTAGAGTTCCAAGGTGTGTTGTAACTCAACATAATATCGTGGAACGTAGTAGAACCTTTTTTATCCAGTGGCGTTACCAGATCATTCGTCCAATCAGCACTGAAATCAGGCATGTTACATCTGTCATCGAAGTAACAATCTTCTTTCATTGAAGAATAGTAACGCACGTTCCAGTTAGCGCTAAAGTCACCCAGGCTCCAGTTCAAGCCAAGAGTAGAACGCACTCTGAACGTCTCAAAACCTACGTCAGGCGTCATCCGTGCTTCAGGGTCGTTGGTAGACTTACTGTCGTAACGAAGAGTGTATGTTGTATTCCAGTTAGTACGGAAAGTACCGACTTCTGTATCCAGCTTATACGTTAGACCGATATCGTAACCTGCTGTTTTTGTTACACCAGCGTTACGCAGACCATAAGTCAGCTCGCTCACGATATGAGTAACAGGGTCACGCGAGAACATAGCACAACGAGCTTCTTCTAAACCTACATAGCAATCGTCCACAATACGGTTAGCACTGTCTGTGACCATGGTATCTTCGATAGTGATATTCCAGTAGTCAACGATTACTGTCAGGTCAGTCAGGAACTCTGGGTTATAGACAAAGCCCACTGTCTTAGTTTCTGACGTTTCTGGTTGTAACAGAGGGTTAGAACCACTGTTAAACGGTACCGGAGTTTGCGCAGCCGGGCCAGTCGTTGGAACAAAACCTTGCTGCAACTGACGGTAATCAGCTGGCACGTCTTGTAAACAACGGGCAGTACCTTTAGCAACACCGTATACAGAGTCACAAGGGTCAATAAAACCTGTTACAAACGATTGTGAACCACCACCATACAGGTTATTGATTGTCGGCGCACGGAAACCTTCTGACCATGTAGCACGTACCAGCAATGCATCTACTGGTTTCCACTTGATACCAACTTTACTGTTAGTGGTATCACCGAAAGTGCTGTAGTCAGAGTAACGCGACGCCAAGCTCAGGCTTAACTCTTTTGCACCAGTCATATCAGCTAGAACCGGTACATTTAATTCTGCGTAGTACTCTGTTAAATCGTACTCACCGCGGGTCGGTCCGGCTGCTAAAGTAGATGTTAGACCTGCTTGCGCTAGTGCATCCGGTGCATAAGCACCTTCTTCTTTACGATGCTCACCACCTACAGCGAATGTCAAATCACCAGCTGGCAGCGTAAATAACAAACCACT
This sequence comes from Rheinheimera sp., assembly GCF_036568245.1. Classification (GTDB taxonomy): domain Bacteria; phylum Pseudomonadota; class Gammaproteobacteria; order Enterobacterales; family Alteromonadaceae; genus Alishewanella. The sequence continues at coordinate 10,545 of NZ_DATCSY010000192.1, forward strand.
GATATTAGCAAAGTAGATGCTTGTTGTGGTTTCACCACGTGCATGCGACGTCGGGTAAAATTTGGCTTGAATATCCGGATCGCTTAATGAGTTTTCAACTGAGCCTGCACCGAAACCTGCAAACGGGTTCCAAGGCACACACTGGGTTAATGCAATTGGGTTAGCTTCAGTACCACACTGCACTATGCCCTGGCTGTTTAAGAAAGACGGGCCAGTAGCTTCAACCACTGCCGGAATGTAATAATCACCACGACCCACTATCACTGTTTCGCTTTGGCTGTATACGCCACCAACATCCCAGTCGAAGAAACGGTCACCAATATCGAAAGAGCCTTCCAGCGCAGCAGTAAAACGGAATGTATTCTGATCACTGGTTGTTACCCGAGGCACTTCCCAACCTCGACGCGTAAAACGTACATCTTCACCGACAGGGTTAAAGTAGCTGTCAGCGTCCAGGTACCAGCCGCTTACTGTACCAAAAGTTGACGTAGATTGCAGTGGATAACCAGCAATTTGACGTGTCGCACTACGATCTGTATAACCAACATCGGTTGTAAAACGTACATTATCAGACAGGCTGTAGTTACCGTTAATATATAAAGAACGGGCACTCAATGGAGAAGATAAATGCATCTGCTCACTGGCATTGCTTGAACCGTTAGCATAGGTTTGCTGTTCAAAATCATCAGGGAATGACAGAGCATCACCCGGGCGTTTCGCTACCCACCATTTGCCATCATAGTTAAAACGGCCATACTGACCAACTAGAGTACGGTTATTATTAATGTCATAGCCAGGATAGGTAACTGCAGAGAATTCGCGATCTTTAGCCCAAACATCCTCTTCGTCACGCCATTCAAGTCCGAAGGTTACAGAACCGCGGTCAGATGCGAAACCACCAACTAAACTGACGTTTTTCTTAGCGCCATCACCTTCATCGTATTCACCACCGTAAATACTCAGTTCCAAGCCTTCGAAGTCTTTACGGGTAATAATATTTACCACACCGGCCATAGCGTCAGAACCATACAGCGTCGAAGCACCATCTTTCAGTACGTCAATACGCTCTACCATTGACATCGGAATAGCCGAGATGTCTTGATAGCCGCTGGTGGTAATACCTAAACGTTTACCATTAACCAGAATTAGTGTGCGGGTAGTGCCAAGGTTACGTAAGTCTACGTAACTACCGCCTACGTTCTCACCAGAGCTTAACGGCGCTGAACGGCTGATTGGAGGCGCACCGGTAGTAGACATATTCTGCAACAGGTCGTTGATAGACGTAAAACCTTGGTTTGCAATATCCATCCGCGTCATGGTGAATACAGGCTGAGATGTCTCGATATCCGTAGAACGGATACGTGAACCAGTTACGTCAATCCGCTCGATTTTTGCGGTTTCCTCGGTTTCTTGCTGAGCTAAGGCCACACCAGACAACGTAGATGCTGCTCCAAAAGCAACAGCTAAGCGCACGGCCTTGCTTAATTTATTATTAGCGTACATGTATTTCTCCCTGGATCACTGTAGTGATTATATTTTTCAATAATTACCAACCTTTCACGGCGATTGGCACTCCGTTCATCGTTGAAAGCATCCTGCTCATCGCCGGCTGATGATAAACGTAAGTTTTCAGCAGGGTCAATAGCTTTTAGGGAACTCCAATCGAATTAAATTGTCCTTTGCCGTTTCTATCTCAGAAACAGTGCAGGTCATCGCAAAAATAAGTGAGCAAATAAAAATCAAATACATAAAAATCAAAAACTTAAAAAAATACTTGAAAAAGTACATTTATGTAACTCTGCAATGATATAAGTACCAGTGTATGCTTTTCATTACATCTAAAGTGTTAAAACTACTGGTGATGACAATTTGAGTCTCGACTCAACTATTTTTCTGGCTGGCAGTTTACTGTATAACTCAAGACCACTGTATATAAACACACATCAGACATGCTTAGCGATCAGTTAAAAAGCCAGATCCGTGCTATCCATAACCGGATAAAAAGCAGCCTGCCCAATTACCAGGCGCGAGCCGGGCAAAATCAACTGGTAGCGGAGATTGCCAAAATATTGGCAGGTACCTATCACCGGCATGAGCGCATTGGTCTGATTGAAGCCGGTACCGGCACTGGCAAGTCGCTGGCATATATGCTGGCTGCGATACCCTATGCGCTGTCGCAGAAGAAAAAAGTAGTCATCGCCACAGCGACTGTTGCACTGCAGGAGCAACTGGTAAATAAAGACCTGCCGTTTTTTCAGCAACACAGCAAACTGTTATTTGAATTTTGCCTGGTTAAAGGCCGTCAACGCTATGCTTGCATGGAGCGCTTGCGCCAGCAGCAAAAACACCCAGAGCTGTTTGCGGCAGTAAATGATGATGTGGTTGACTGGCATAAACTTGCAGATAACTGGCAACAACGCTTCTGGCTTGGCGACAGAGACACATTGCCAGCCCCACTGTCGGATAACATGTGGCAGCGCATTGTTGCCGACCCACTACATTGCCACAAACATGACCGACGCCACCTGAACTGCCCTTTTCATCTGGCACGTGCTGAAATCGAGCATGCTGATGTATTGGTTGTGAATCATGCTTTACTGCTGGCGGATCTGGCCAGTGGTAACAGCGTACTGCCCTCACCGGACGACACACTTTATATCATCGACGAAGCACATCATCTGCCGGATATTGCCCGCGACTATTTTGCCGCGCAGGCGCAGCTGACTCATAACAGTGTCTGGCTGGAAAAAGCGGGGAAACTGGTGCAACAGTTAATCGCTGTTTTACCGGCAACCGTGATGAAAGAGTTATTGCGTTTTGACGACAGTTGCAATGAACTGAACAGCCTGCTCAAACCGATTGAAAGATGCGTGACTGAATTTACTCCACGCTGGTTCAGTGACAAAACCGAGTATCGCTTTAGTGATGCCGCTTTACCTAAGCTGTTTCAGCAGCAGGCGGAACAGTTGTCTCAGGTTAGCCAGAAAGCACTGCAACAACTGGATAAAATTCAGCAGCAAATCCAGGAGAACAGTTCAGAGCAGCAGCTTTCTATGAAGCAAAGTCTGCTAGTACTGCAGGAGTTTAGCTACTTACGGCAGAAAATTGAGCAGCAACAGGCGCTGTGGCAGCTTTATGCCGTAGCGCAGCAGAAACATGTGCAGCAGGCCCGCTGGATAGCGCTGCATACACCAGGGCAACACGTTATAGGCCATGCCTGCCCGCTTGGTGTCGCCAGCAAGCTGGAACAATTGCTGTTTAATGATGCGTTTGCGGTTATTCTGTGTTCAGCCACACTGACCGCCCTGAATTCATTTCAGTACATCAGATACGATTTGGGTCTGAGCCAGTTTGAAGGGGTAAAAACATTACAGGTAAGCTCTCCTTTCGCCTATGCCGAAAAAGGCCAGATTATTATTCCTAAAATGAACACTGAGCCAACAGAGAAAGCCTATACCGATGAACTGGCTAAGTTGTTACCTCGCTATCTGCCGGATAATCAGGGCAGCCTGGTGCTGTTTGCCTCCTACTGGCAAATGCAGCAGGTTGCAGAAATGCTAAGGAAAAAAGGCTTCTCACTGTTAGTGCAGGGCGAAGCATCCAGGCAAGCGCTGCTGCAATTGCATGCTGAAAACTGTAAACACGATAAGCAAAGCATCTTATTTGGCACTCAGAGCTTTTCCGAGGGGCTCGACTTACCGGGTAAATTGCTGACCAATCTGGTCATCACGAAGCTACCCTTTGCCGTACCCACCTCACCACTGGAAGAAGCCCTGGCAGAGGCAATAAGCCGAAAAGGTGGTAATGCCTTTGTACAGTTAACTATTCCGGCTACTGCAAAGAAACTGGTGCAGGCCTGTGGTAGACTGCTGCGCCAGGAACAGGACGAAGGCAGAATTATCATTTTAGACCGGCGACTGGTCACCAAGTCTTACGGTCAGGCTATGCTGAATGCGCTGCCGCCGTTTCGTCGTCAGATAGAGTATTAACAGGAAGACATTTTGGCCACAGAACTGGTTTTAGAACCTTCAATCTGGTTGTTGTTGTGCGCCGTCGCTTTCAGCGCGGGTTTTATCGATGCGATAGCCGGTGGTGGCGGCCTGCTTACAGTGCCAGCATTGCTAACTGCCGGCTTGCCACCGCATGTGGTGCTAGGTACCAATAAAC
>NZ_DATCSY010000193.1:0-5754 GCF_036568245.1 Rheinheimera sp.
GGGCTTTGTATAACGACATGATGAGCAAAGCCGCCGTTTTTGATGCCGTGCTGCAAGCGGTAGCCGGCTACTACCGACCGCTCAAATTAATGATTCTGGCCACAGCAGAGCAACAGCACTACCGCGACCTGGCCAGCGCCAAAGGCGTTGAGCTGTTATTTGAGGCCTTTGCCGACAGGCGTTATACCGACGATGGCAAGCTGACACCACGTGCCGAGGCAGGCGCTGTGTTGCATGAAGCCGAGATGCTGGCGCAGGTGTCGCAACTGGTGACCCAGGGCACGGTAACAACAGCCTCTGGCAAAGCTCTGCCACTGAGCGCCGATACGATGTGCGTACACGGCGATAATCAGGCGGCCATCGCTCAGGTAGAAAAAATTAAGGCTTTGCTGGCATGAGTCAGGTGCAATATCAACTGTGCACTGCCGGTGAAAATGCCTTGATGCTGTATTTCGACCAGCGTATTGACCCGGCCATATCAGCGCTGGTGCAACAGGCCAGCGAGCTTATCCGTACTGAATTGTCAGAACATCTGCTTGATTTATTGCCATCTTACGCGTCAGTACTGGTGGTATTTAACCCGCTCAGTACTGATTTGTTCCGGGTTCGCAGTCAGCTACAGCATTGCCTGCAGCAGCTGCACAGCGGCGACAGCACAAGCGGCAGGCAGATCGAACTGCCGGTATATTACAGTGAAGAAAGCGGCCCGGATTTAACACGGATTGCCAGTGCAAAAGCGATCAGCGTTGCAGAAGTCATAGAGCGCCATCAGGCGCTAAGCTACCGCGTTTATGCCATTGGTTTTGCGCCGGGTTTTGCTTACCTGGGTGAAGTAGACCCGTTACTGCAAATGCCGCGTCTTAGTACACCACGGGCAAAGGTGCCGCGTGGTGCAGTCGCAATAGCCGACCGGCAAACAGCGGTATACCCGGCGCAATCACCTGGTGGCTGGAACCTGATTGGCCTTTGCCCTACGCCGATGTTTACACCGGACGCCAGCCCGGTTATGCCGGTTGCTGTCGGGGACGAAGTTCGCTTTGTTGCAATCGACAAAGCCGAGTTTCTGCGTCTGGGAGGTGAATTATGAGCGGCTTTAGTGTGATAGCGCCTGGCGTACTCAGCCTGCTACAGGACCAGGGCCGTTTTGGCCAGAGTGCTCTGGGCCTGACGACCGGCGGGCCAATGGACCCACAATCAGCTTACTGGGCAAACCGGCTGCTTTCCAATTCACAAGACGCAACCCTTATTGAGTGCAGCGTGGGTGGTTTACAGCTAAAAGCCAATTGCAACAGCTATATTGCCGTTACCGGGGCCAACGCGGCACTAACGATTAATGGCAATGCCGCTGAGCTTTGGACAACATTGCAGGTTCGTAACGGCGATATTATCGAGCTGGCTATGGCAAGTCAGGGCCTGCGCTGCTATGTTGCGATAGCCGGCGGTTTTAAGGTTAAGCCGCAATTTGGCAGCACTGCGACAGTGCTGCGCGAGGGCATTGGCGGCCTGAATGGGAATAAACTGCAAGCTGGCGACAACCTGCCGGCCGCAGAGATAACAAGCCTGCCCAGATTACAACTGCCTGTGCAATACCGGCCTCAGTTTAACCGTATTCTGACCTTGCGCCTGATTGAAGGCTACCAGGTCAGCAGCTTTATCAGCACCGAGCGCCAGCGTTTTTATCTGCACAGTTATCAGGTTACGCCACAGGCAGATCGAATGGGCTACAAGCTAAAAGGCAGTGCCATCAGTTGCCAGCAAAGCCAGCTGTTGTCAGAGGGCATTTGTTATGGCGCCGTGCAAATCCCGCCTGATGGCCAGCCCATAGTACTTTTGAATGACCGGCAAACGCTCGGCGGTTACCCGAAAATCGGTTCAATGCTGTCGCTTGACTGCGCACTGCTGTCGCAGGCCGGTGCAGGAGTAGAAGTATACTTTACCCCCATCAGCGCTGAGCAGGCCCACAATGCCCTGTGTCTGGCCAAAGTGCGCACCGATGCCATCACCAGTCAGTTGGTAACCCTATAGATGAATACATTAAATACTGATTTTCTGGCCATCAGCCAGCAGATAGAACAGTTGTTAGTGCGGCAAAACCTGCGCGGCATGGCGACGCTTAAGCCACATTTACGGCCCGGTTATATTCTGCGTGCGGCACGACTGCTTAACCAGTGCCGTGGCACTGTGCTGATTGGCACCGGCTTCCCGGTATTAGACACTTTTGAAACCGATGGCCCTGTCGGCGCTATCGGCCTTTACCAGCTGCTGAAACAGCTTGGCGCCAGACCAATTATCGTCTGTGGCGACCCGTTATACAGCGCATTAAAAGCAGATTACCAATGCTACCAGATCACCGTTAATCAGTATGACGCCCTGCCAGCAGTAGCCAGTAAAGCGCTGGCCGAATTGCAACCGCAACTGGTGATCTCTATTGAACGCCCAGGGTTTAATGCCCAGCACCGCTACGCCAATATGCGTGGTGAAGATATATCACTGCGCTGCGCCAGCTTTGATTATTTTCTGACATTGGCGGCCTGCCCCAGCATTGGTATAGGCGATGGCGGCAATGAAATTGGTATGGGCAACCTGTACCAACAGGTCAGCCAATTAAACATTACGCCATCAGTAACACAATGCGATGAACTGATAGTGGCTGATGTATCAAATTGGGCAGCCTGGGGTCTTGCCGCCATGGTGTCGGCACTACGAGGTGAAGACCTGTTAGCAAGTGCTGACCCACTGGCCATTTTGCAGTATTTATCGGCCAAAGGCAGCGTGGATGGTGTTACCCGGCTAAATACGCTAACTGAAGACGGCCTGCCTCATACCGAGGGCCTGCAATTAATAACTGACTTGAAGTTACTGATAAAGTGAGAATCGGATTAGCCTAAACCGACCGTTGGAGCCCTGGATGGGCGGAAACGAGCCTACAGGGATGTATTTACGGCGTGTCGGTGTGGCTAATCCGGTTCGAAGAGATATTAAGTGGCACTAAGAAGAGAACCGCAATGACAACAGTATATTTAAACGGTGCCTTTGTACCGGCCAGTGAAGCCAAAATATCGCCGATGGATCGCGGCTTCTTATTTGGCGATGGCATCTATGAAGTGATCCCAAGCTATGCCGGACGCTTTGTCGGTTTTGGCCCGCATATCGACCGCATGCACAGCGGCCTGGCACAACTGTCAATTGACCCCAAGCTCAGCCAGGCAGACTGGCAACAGATCGCCGACCAACTGCTGGCAGACAACCGCGCAGAGCTGGGAGACAACATTGGCGTGTATTTCCAGGTAAGCCGCGGAACCGACACCAAACGTGGTCATGCCTTCCCGGCCAATATTACCCCGACCGTATTTGGCTTTGCCTTTGCTATTCCGCCAGAACCGGTAGCCGATAAAGCCAAAGCCACAACCTATGCCGTTGTGACCGGGCAGGATTTACGCTGGCAGCGTTGCCATATTAAATCGACATCGCTGCTGGGTAACGTGTTGCACTATCAGCAAGGCTACAGCCAGGGCGCGCAGGAAATTCTGCTATTCGATAAAGACGGTAACTTAACCGAAGGCGCGGCAGTGAATGTGTTCGTGGTCAAAGACGGCGTTATCGCCACCCCGCCGCTGAGCCATAAATTACTGCCTGGCATTACCCGCCACATTTTGCTGGCAATATTGGCAGCGCACAGCTCATTGAAAGTGGAAGAGCGCGATATCAGTGAAGCCGAAGTGCTGGCGGCTGACGAAATCTGGCTGACCAGCTCCAGCAAAGAAATTGCACCAGTGTTGTTTGTTAACGATAAACCGGTAGGCGATGGTTTAGTTGGTGATGTCTGGCTGCAGGTGCAACAGCTATTCAGCCGCTACAAATTCGACTACTAAGTATTTTCGCGCTGTAGCACCCGTTACAGCGCATTTCAGCCGCTTTTTCGCACTTTTAACAAATAATTAATTTACAAAAAATTATTATTTGGTTATCTTTCGGCAACGTCCATTTCAGCCAACCATCGGATGACGACTGGTATGTTCAGGCAAAAGCCTTTTGCGCTGCTAATGGCAGCACTGAGTTTTCTAGTATTTATTGTTTTTTCACAACAGGTTACAGCAGATATGTTTGCTTGGTTTAAAAAATACGATGTGCATTTATCACCTGAGGTGCGGGGTAAAATAACCTTTAACGGCAACCCGGTTGCTAACACCAAAGTGTTTCGCGAACTCACCTACGATAAAGAGTATCTGGACTACGCGACAACCAATGCTGATGGCTCGTTTTCTTTTGACGAAAAAAATATCCGCTCACGCCGGCCCGGTAGCGCCTTTGACACCTCCAAACGCCAAGTTCTTTATATTGACCATAACGATCAACGTTATTTGTTGTGGTACTACACGACACTTAACGCCTCTGAAGCAAAAACGCTGACAGAGAAGATGCAACGGTTGCAATGTGAATTAACGCAGCCGGAAAAAACGTACGAACTCCCTAACCAAGAGTTTCCTGAGCACCCACATGGTGTGACAGGTGTCTGCAGTCTGGACTAAATTACCATCGAAAGGATTATCTAATGGCTACGTTAACACCAAAACTGGCAGTACAACTGGCTTCCGTCGCATATGACATACAAAAACCAAGTTCGTCCGGATTATACCGCTTTGGTAAGTCTGCGCCTGAAGTAGAAAAAGCATTTCAATTTGATTTGTCGAACGGCCCTATTCAGGGTGTATCCGGCAGCATTCTAGCGAGAATGTTAAAACGCTCTACTGGTTTCGCTGCTGTCGGCAAAGGCAAAGGAACCTATGATGGTGATCATGTCATTGCGATCCGAGGCACTGCAAGCCTGAGTGATGGCATAACAGATGCTCACATTGGTTTAACCGGTGGCGACAATAACTCTATGATCCATGCCGGTTTTAATAAAACTTTTCAAAGCATGAAACCGGCTTTAGAGCAAACCTTAACGCCCATGCTGGCTCGTAGTTCTACCGGCACTGTACACTGTGTTGGTCATAGTCTTGGTGGCGCTTTGGCACACCTAACCGCCGATTGGGTTAAAAGACGTTATAAGAACAAAGTGTTTCTTTATACCTTTGGCGCACCACGGGTAGGGCTTGACGGTTTCGCGATGAAAACGTCAAACAATATAGACCGGATTTTCCGCTGCACACATGCTGCCGACCCTGTGCCAATGGTGCCACTGTGGCCTTTCGTGCATGCGCCATATCAAGGCGAGGAAGTATTGCTGGCCCAAGGACAAGGAATTAGTTTCGCCGCACATAAAATGGCAGTGGAAGCTACTCCTGGCTATCTGAATACTGCAAATAACGACAGCTGGCGTAGTCTGCAAACGAAGTCATCGTTAAACCACATTGCCGTGCGATTTAAGTATGAGAACCGTCATCAGGCTTCTTTTAGCAGCTACTGGGCAGAAAAGATCAGCTCTGGTTTAATTACATTATTAAAAGATGCTGGCTACTACACCGCGGTAATGGCACAAGCCGCTATTGGTACAGGCTTAACCTTTTACGATATGCTGGCCAGAACGCTGGAAGCGGTTGCCAAAGCATCAACCAAATTGGCAGAGCAGACCAAAGGCTTGCTTGGCCATATGCTAGTATTCGCCCGACAAGCGGTAACTACAGTAGCCGAATTATCATTTAAATTTATTCGCTGGGTGTTTGACGCCACCTTGGGAGCTTTGTATCGCACTGCACGCGAAGCAATAAACAGTGTGATGTAACATGTCCCCGCCCGGCATGGCCGGGCGTT
>NZ_DATCSY010000194.1:0-10608 GCF_036568245.1 Rheinheimera sp.
CAGCGATCAGCGCAATAGGCCGGCCTTCGCGTAAACGCTTTTGCGTCAGGCTGACACGCCAGCTCAGCAAGTAATCCGCCGGTGTTTTACCCACCACTTTATGAAACTGCGCGGCGAAACTGGCCCGCGACATACTGGCAGCACTGGCAAGCTCGGCCACCGACCAGCTTTTTTGCGGCTGGTCATGCATTAGCGTTACGGCACGCGCCAGGCGCAAATCGGCCAGCCCGGCCATCATACCGGAAGATAAACTGCTATTCGCCATGATATGCCGCAATAGCTGGATCATCACCAGTTCCAGCAATCGATTTAACACCGCATTTCTACCACAGTTCTGCTCTGCAGCTTCGCTGAATAACCACAAAACACTATCGCCCAGAATAGGTAACTCACTGACTGGCACTAACATGTAATCGGGCAAGGCCGTGGTTAACGGATTATCCTGTCCGCCATCAAAGCTTACCGTCGCACTGACCAGCTGAGTATTGTCCGTTGGGATGGCAGTCAAACTGTGCTTGTAAGGCCGGGGAATAAATAGCAGGCTGGGCTGACTAATGACTATTTCCTGCCGTGCTATATGCAACCTGGCTTTGCCGGTATTGAGCAGATAAAGCCTGCCACTGCGCTCTTGTGAATCATACGCCAGTTCACCACTGAACAAGCCAGCGTAAAAGGTAGTGGCGTGCATACCAAACTGCGCCAGTAATGTTGAAAGCCTGTCCATAACCACCTCAATTAGACTATCTGCATCAAAATTTAGACAGTTTGACGCCAAAAGTCAAACCAGACCCCCTAATATACTCCCAACGCTTGCAACTGAACTGCAGCTGAGTAGTACGCCACTCTGGGCATAACGTTAACTAACGAACATTTTTATCAACAGAAAAGGAATACAACATGACTAAGTTCAAATTTCGCCATATCGCCGCTGCTGTTGCTACCACAGCATTAACGTTAAGCAGCGCTGTTTTTGCTGCTGAAAAACCAACAGTGGTGCTGGTACATGGTGCTTTCGCCGAATCATCCAGCTGGAACGGCGTAGTAGCTAACCTGCAGCAACAGGGTTACCCGGTTGTAGCGGTTGCCAACCCACTTCGCAGTTTAAGCGCCGATGCTGACTATGTTGCCAGTGTCGTACAACATACCAGCGGCCCGGTTGTACTGGTAGGCCATTCCTACGGAGGCGCGGTAATCAGCAATGCCGTGCAGAACAACACTAATGTTACCGCTTTGGTTTATGTTGCCGCATTCGCACCGGAACAGGGTGAGACAGTGCTGGAATTATCTGGCCGTTACCCGGGCAGCACTTTAGGCCCGACACTGGCCACGCCGGTGATATTAAAAGACGGCAATAAAGACCTGTATATCCAACAAGACAAATTCGGCGAACAGTTTGCAGCCGATGTACCCGCCGCAGAAGCCTCGCTGATGGCCGCGTCACAACGCCCGGTCACTGAGCTGGCTTTAACTGAGCCAGCTGGCCTGCCTGCCTGGCATGCCGTACCGTCATGGTCAATTTATGGTACTGCAGACAAGAACATTCCGCCTGCTGCGATGAAGTTTATGGCACAGCGTGCTAAAGCGAAAAAAATCGTTGAAGTACCCGGCGCTTCCCATGTGGTGATGACATCACACCCGGACAAAGTCGCCGCACTAATTGCCGAAGCCGCAACTGCGACTAACAAATAACAGCTGTGTAAACAGCAAACCCAACTGAAGCTAAATTAACTGAATTATTGAGGAAACCACCATGAAAACATTAAACACTGTAATCACTGCCAGCCTGTTAGCATTAAGTATCGGCAATGCCGTTGCCGCAGGCTCACCGGGCGTTGAAACGAAAACACAGGGCTTCTTAAATGCCTTAGCCCAGGGCGGCGGTAAACCGCTGGAGCAGTTATCACCTAAAGATGCCCGTGCGGTATTAACCGGCGCACAACAAGGTGCCATCTTACCGGCTGCTGATGTCAGCGAAAAAATTATCAAAGTAGATGGCCAGAGCATTAAACTGGTTATCGTTAAACCACAAGGCAGCACCGGCACCTTACCGGCTTTTATGTTCTTCCACGGTGGTGGCTGGGTACTGGGGGATTTCCCAACGCATGAGCGTTTAATCCGTGATTTGGTGCAGCGCTCTGGTGCAGCGGCAGTGTACGTTGATTACACCCCATCACCGGAAGCGAAATACCCAACCGCAATCAACCAGGCGTATGCCGCCACCCAATGGGTTGCCGAAAATGGTCAGAAAATTGGTGTGGATGGCAGCCGCTTAGCCGTGGCAGGTAACAGCGTCGGTGGTAACATGGCGGCGGTAGTGGCATTGAAAGCGAAAGAAGCAGGCACACCGAAGCTGAAATTCCAGCTGTTGCTGTGGCCGGTCACCGATGCCAGCTTTAACAATACGTCGTACCATACTTATGCCGATGGCCACTTTTTAACCCGCAATATGATGCAGTGGTTCTGGGATAACTACACCACGTCACAGGAGCAGCGTAACGAGATTTATGCCTCACCACTGCGTGCGACCAAAGCCCAGTTGCAGGGCTTGCCACCGGCATTAATTCAGACTGCTGAAATGGACGTGCTGCGTGATGAGGGTGAAGCCTATGGCCGCCATCTGAGCGATGCAGGTGTGACAGTGACTACAGTACGCTATAACGGCATGATCCATGACTTTGGTTTGCTGAACGTGCTAAGCGATGTACCGGCAGTGCAAGACGCATTAGACCAGGCTGGTCGTGAGTTAAAAGACCACCTGCAATAAACCCTCAAGTCAGATAAAGCCCCTTTAAGGGGCTTTATTATTATGTCGCTGTTGCCGTATTTAAACAGGCCGGTGTTCTGTACCTTCACCCGGGGTGATAAACAACAGTTTGCAACGGTTTAGGGTTCTGGCGGTATGCCAGACGCTACGCGGCACCAACACATATTCGCCCTGCCGGCTTAGCTTAATACTGACATCGCCATCGTCGGTTTGCAGAATAAACTCCGTCTGGCCGCTTAACAGGATCACGATTTCATCACCGTTCGGGTGCCTCTCCCAGCTTGGCCAGTTAGCACTGAACGCGTAACACGACACCAGCTGATGGCCGGCAAAGCCGTTATAGGCTGAATCCAGCCGCTGATATAAACCACCGTCAGCCAACTCAACGGACGCCTGCTGGTTCGGGTTTAACACCACAAACTCACTGTCAATCGACAAGGTTGTTTTTGTCATCTTACTGTCCTTTGCACTGCTTTGCCCGGGCAAAAAACACCGGCAACGTAGCAACAGTAATAGCACAACAGGGCAGAAAACGCCGTAGCTCCCCTGGACGGTTTCAGAGCTGGCTAAGGCAACTGTAAGCGTGTGGCAGCGAAACGGTTTAACAGCTGATGCATCAGATACACCGCAATAAGCGTGCAGATCACCGAAATGGCCACTGAACTGAAGCGATACAGGGCGCTGTACACCAGATCGCTTTGCGGTGTCAGGTACTGGCCGAATAAAATCCCCATTGTTGTCATGGCGCCAAAACCAGCGCCCGACTGGCCGCCTTCAAACATATGATGACGGGCAAACAGCATGATGCTGACCCACATCGCCAGGGTGACAAACAGCAAAATATTCGAGTGGCTGTACAGCAGCAGCTGAATGGCCAGCCCGACATTACACCCCACCAGCGTGCCAATAGCCCGGTTCCAACCGGCTTTGCCAGCACCATGCCAGTTTAGCGGAAACAACACCAGCACTGATGCTACCTGCGCCGACAGCGAATCAATTAGATCAAAGCTCTGAAACACGATAAATGACAGGGTTGCCACCGTTGTTGCCAGGATCACCTCATGCCGCTGATTACTCAGCGGCTTAGCCGGCATCTGGCGCGCTGCACGCGGTGAGGTGTCCGGAAACAGCGTGTACATTAAAAACGTGACAAACAACGTAAAGACACCGGCCATCAGGTTCGACATCACGATATCACTGACATGTGTCAGCGGTGCCGGGTAACTGGAAAAATGCAACTGCATCGACAAGCCTACCAGGGTGGTGGCGCCAAATAAAAAATGCACGCCGCGTGTCATACAACGGAATAAAAAACCAAACTGCAGGATCACCAGCAATGTCATCAGGCCGGGCTTGTCACCAAACAGGCCCTGCACCAGCAACACACTGACACTGACAAATAAAATACCGGCGATAAACTGTCGAACCACATGCGCATTTAATACCGGCACCAACCCCAGTAGCAACATAGGGTTAACCGCAAAAAAGGTACCGTAGTTCCAGTCCATCAGCTTGCAAACAACAAAGCCCAGTGTGCCGCCAAAGGCGATACGCAGACACTGCCTGACATCATTGCTGCTCAGCTGCAGTTTGGGGTGAGTAACACTGGCGGGCGAAGACATGCTTTGCCCCCTTAATAGATATAATGCAGCAGGCTGATAAAGCGTGCCTGTGCCTGCCCCAACCAACGCGCCGGGCCTGCGGCAGGGTAAAGCTGTACAGTCGCGCGGGCACCGGTAGGCAACGCTGCCAGCACCGCATCGTTATCATCCAGAGTCAGGTGTAAGCGCAGATACTGCGCATCACGCACCCAGCGATCAGAGCTTTCCGGGTTTGCCAGGCTGCCATCCGCGTTAAGCTGACCATCTTTGACACCGGCATCGATAGCGCGCACCGTGGCGGCAAATACCTGTCCCGGCAAACCATCAAACATCACACTGGCTGCTGTGCCGGCCTTGACTTTGGTTAACGACTTTTCCCGAAAATCAGCAATAATATCGGCATCATTTGCCACCAGCGCCGCCAGTGTTTTACCGGCCGTAGCATAATTGCCCGGTACCAGTTGCAGGTTGGTCATCACACCATCTACCTTAGCGCGCACATCAGTGTACTGCAGGTTTAACCGCGCATTTGCCAGTGCATTAGCGGCCTGGCGTAACAATAAGTTAGCCTCTCCCGGCTCACCACGGCGTACCACCAGTTCATGGGCCTGCGCTTTGGCCGCCTCAACCTGTGCCAGTGCCGCCTGATAATTAGCAGCCGCTTTATCCAGCTGTTGCTGCGACACGCTGCGCGAACCTATCAGCTGCTGCAGCCGTTTAACTTCCAGCCCGAGTTCGTCTGCCTGAGCCTGATACGCCGCGACGCTAGCCTGAGCCGAGGCAATTGCGGCATCAAGCTGAGTATTTTCCTGCTGTGCGGCTTCCAGCGCCAGTTCTGCTTTATCGACTGCCAGCTGGTAGCTTTGCTTGTCCAAGCTAAACAAAATATCACCGGTTTTAACCTGCTGATTATTCTGCACCAGCACCTGTGTTACCTGGCCGCTCACCTCAGGGGCGATGCCGACGACCGGATGCATAACACGGGCCTGCGCACTGAGCGGTAACCAGATATCGGCGACAATAAAGTAGACAAAGGCGACAACAAAGACGACGATCGCACCGTGCACCCAGCGTTTAAAAACCTGATCCGGTGTCATAGATTATCCTCCGCTGCCGCTGTTACCAATAAGGCGCGGGCGTTGCGCTCCATCAGATCCAGCGCCTGCATCAGTTGCTGCACCGCGGCCGGTGTTAAATCCCGATACAACGCCTGCCTGATTTGCATCGTGCGTTCAATCAGTTTCGTCAGTGTTTGTTGGCCGGCAGGCGTAAAATACAGGCAGTGTGCTCTTTTGTCGGTCGGGTGTGGCCGCCGCTCCAGCATATCCAGTTCAACCAGTTGGCCAAGCGTACGGGTTAACGACGGCATCTCAATCCCTAACTCCTGCGCCAACGCCTGTTGCGTTGCGCCCTCGCCTAACAGCTGCAAGTGCAGCATGGCAGTCCAGCGCGCTTCGGTCATATCCAGTGATTGCACGGCAGCGGTAATAGCACTGCGCCATAAGCGGTGCACACGGCCTATCTGATTACCCAGCGGCACTTGCAGCATGGCTTTCATATCATTCAGATCAGTGGTGTCAGTCATCATACACTCAGCATTTGGTTAGCATGCTAAGTATTTTACACAACCTTTAAATAGTTAGCAAGCTAAGCATTTAGTGATAAATTTGACGAGCACAATATTCGGCGCTATTACATGACTACTGCCCTCACTGTTACCTTTACCCGGAGCCAACATGTCCCCCAATGTTCTAGCCTGCGATTTACATGATCATATAGAAATCATCTGCATGCGCCGTTACCCGGTAGCTGTACACCTACTCGACGGTTCGGCCGTTCAGGGCACCGCATTCGATACCCGCAGCAATGCACAACAAGAGTTTTTGGTGTTGCAGCAGGACAGCAACAGCATTGAAATCCCCCTGCTGCAGATTGAGCATATTGACGTACTGGATGCCGGCGCACCGCAGCAGCACATCAGTTTACAGCAACAAAGTAGTTGTAAATTTTAACAGCGCAATTCATTCAGGCTTCGGTAGTGCTGCCACAATTCTTTGCATAGGACCGTTTTTGTTCAATCGACGTCAATGTTATAGTTGCCGGCTATTCAGTCGTACAAATGACAGCATTATAATGGAAGAGCAATGGACAAAATTTACCATATCGGCACTGTCGGCCAGCCGTGGGGAGACGCTGAAAAAGCGCAGTGGCTAAGCGAGCAGACAATAAAACGCAGTTTTTTCGACGACGTACTACCGGCTATAGCCGCGCTTAAAAACGACTTCGACGTTGAACAATACGGCGAACTGGACTATCAGCAGGTCTGTGGCAAAACCTACCCGTTGTATGCGGTAAAAAGCCGCAATTGGCAAAGCGATAACCCCACCGTTTTAGTAACAGGCGGCGTACATGGCTATGAAACCAGCGGCGTACATGGCGCAATGCGTTTTTTGCAAACCAAAGCCCTGGCGTACAGCGAAAAGGTTAACATTCTGGTGTTACCCTGCATCAGCCCCTGGGGCTATGAAACGATCAACCGCTGGAACCCACAAGCGATAGACCCAAACCGCAGCTTCGGCGAAAGCGGCAAAGCCAGCGAAGCGCAGCAGGTAAGGCAATATCTGGCCAGCCTGGATACGCAGTTTTCACTGCATATAGACCTGCATGAAACCACTGATTCTGACAACAGCGAGTTTCGCCCAGCCAAAGCGGCGCAAGACGGCACTGTGAACAAAAACTGGAATATCCCTGATGGTTATTACACCGTGGATGATGCAGAGCACCCATGCCCGGCGTTGCAAAAAGCCATTATCGACAGTGTGGCAAAGGTAACCCACATTGCCGAGCCGGATGATGAGGGCAAATTAATCGGTGAGCCCATGCAGCAACCGGGGGTAATTAACTACGCTAAAGCTAAGCTTGGCCTATGTGGCAGCGTAACTGATGCGCCTTTGGTGAGCACAACGGAAGTTTACCCCGACAGCCCAAGCGCGACACCAGAGCAATGTATTCAGGCGCAGGTAGCGGCGGTGACCGGCGCACTGGAGTATTTACTGCAACAAGGTTAATTAATATTCAGCCGGTGCGACTTGCAGCAGGTGCTGAATAAGCAAACGCAGGCGCAGCGGCTGATTGTCGCGATCGCGGTATAACAGATAGGTTTTACGCAGCGGCCCCAGCCAGTCAGGTGCCAGCGCCATCAGTTCGCCCTGTTGCATATGCTCAAGCACAACCCGTCGCGGCAAATAGCCAATCCCCACACCGGCGGCCACGGCTTGCATGGCAATGTTCATATCATCAACTGTCAGCCGGACATTACCCTGCGGCCGGTATTCAAATTGCTGCTCAGAGTGCTGGTGTTCAAACCGCCAGACGTTGATTGGGCTGCTTACCACTAACGGGTACTGCACCAGCTCGGACGGGTGTGTGATCTGATGCCACTGCACTGCCCGGCTGCTGACACACAGCAGTGACTGCACTCTGGTCAGCGGCCGGGCTATCCACCCCTGCAGCGCGGGTTCGCCGACCCGGATAGCTAAATCGATTGCCTGCTCGCCAACATCAATGACCCAGTTTGACATCCGGATATCTAAATCAATTTTTGGATAACGTAACTGAAACTGATTCAGCGCTGTCGCCAGCCAGCGGTACATGGTATTCACCGGCACTGCAACTCTGAGCGTGCCGGCAGGCTCATGCTTTTCGGCGTGTAAATCGCCGGAAATATCATCCAGCTCATTAAACAATGGGCCAAAACGTTCAAAGTACTGGCGCCCGGTCCCGGTCAGATTAATCCGGTGTGCGTCCCGGTGCAGTAAACGCAGCCCCAACGTCTGCTCGAGCGCATTGATCCGCCGGCTTAACGTCGATGGTGGCACCCCCTCCTGTTCTGCTGCCTGACGAAAGCTACCGGCTTGTGCGACCAACCAGAACAGACGCATATCATCCAGCGAATAGTTAGGTTTCATTTATGGCATTTAACCTGCTAAATATCGTTATATATTTTAATTTTGAAATAAATAAAATATAAAGCAAGCAAAACAAGCTGGTCAGATTTATGAAACATCAAACTCCCATCGTTACAGTATCTTTGTTAGTGCTCAGCATTTTTAGCTGGGGCAGTGTATTTCCGGTGTCCAAGCTGGTACTGGGCCAAATGACTGAAAACTCGCTGGTGGTGTGGCGGTTTAGTATCGCGGCTCTGTGTCTGGTGATTTGTCTGCTGGTTAAACGCCAGCACTGGCCGCAGCTCAGCATCAGGCAGTATGCCTGGGTGTTGCTTATCAGCCTGATTGGTGTCGGCGGCTTTAATTTGCTGCTGTTTACCGGCGTCAAACAGACGGCGGCGACTAACGGCGCTTTGGTGATGGCGTTAAGCCCGTTGGTGACCGCACTGATGGTTGCCGCACTGTCACGCAAATGGTTAAACAGAACACAGACACTGAGCCTGGCCATTGGCTTATCCGGCGTCCTGTTGGTCATAACCAAAGGCAGCTGGCAGGCGCTGGCGCAATTTCAGTTTAACCAGGGTGATCTGACAATTATTGCCGCTATGTTGCTGTGGTCTGCCTATACTACGGCATCGCAAAAAGTAGCGGGCTGGTTACCTTTATTGCCCTTTACGCTGGTCAGCATGCTGGCGGGTGACGCTTTTATTCTGGCATTTAACGCCACACAAGGTGATATTCATCCGGTTACTGAGCTGCTGAGTTTGCCGCTGCAAGGCATCATGGCGGTGATTTATATCGGCGTGTTTGGCACTGTGGTGGGCTATGTGTTCTTTTTAAATGCAGTACAGCGGTTGGGCTCAGCACCGGCGGCGTTGTTTTTTAACTTAATACCGGTATGTGCTGCGCTTACGGCTGTGATGATGGGACAAGAGGTCACATCTATTCAGGTTACCGGTATGGCGGTTGTGTTGCTGGGCCTGACGCTGCCGCAGCTATTAAAACTAGTACGCCAGCGTAACACTATACAGACCTGTGACGTAAATAGCTGATTCACCGATGTCAGTCACCGTAATGCCAGGCAAAACCGGCGACTGATAAAAAAGCGTTGAAACATCGTACAATAGCCGCTAAGCAATAGTACGCTTAGCTACTTTGCATAAGCAGCATAGCCTTCGAGCAGTTGCGGAAATGACTCTTGCGGTGGAAACTTGCTAAAGCTGTGCTTTGCTCCGGTAGCGGCCCACTGCAATTTTTCATCGGTGTAGGTTTCTATAAAGGGCTGATAATGCTGAGCATCGTCCAACATAGCAGAGCGCACATTAACAAAGTCATCCATGCCTTCAGGCCGTGTAAACAGCCAGCTCAGGCAATGGCCACAAAAATAGTGCCGTGTAGCGCCATGCAAACCACCAATAACAGGCTCACCGGCTGTAACAGTGAAAGCCTCAGCGGGAAATAACGAACTCAGGCTAAAAGCACTGGCTGTCATTTTCTGACAGCCGGTGCAATGGCACGCCATAGTAATCATAGGTTTTGCAGATACTTCAAATGTTACCTGCCCACAGCGACACTGGCCTTGTGTTTTAATCAAATCATCACTCATCAGTATATTTCTCCGGGTTATCGCTACATTTCTGTTTTTGTAAATTTAATGTTTAATACAGTACTTGGGAAGACAGCGACTGACAATAACTTAGTAACCCCTGCTTATATTGTCTCAGGGATAAACAGATATAAAAAAGCCCCGAATCCGGGGCTCTGATTTGTATCAGCTTACTTAACTGCGCTCTGGAATACGCTCCAATACCGCCAGCAGCAGTTCCCAGTATTGCCCTACAGTGGTGATATTAACCATTTCATCCGGCCCGTGCGGAAAGCGGATGGTCGGGCCGATAGACACCATATCCATATCCGGATATGGCTTTTTAAACAGGCCACATTCTAAACCGGCGTGAATAACCATAATCACCGGCTCTTTATTGTAAATGGCCTGATAAGTGTCTTTTACTACCGCCATGACAGGTGATGCCGGGTCCGGTTTCCAACCCGGATAAGCACCGCTGAACTTCACTTCAGCACCAGAGAGCTGTGCCAGCGAACTTAACATGCTTTGCACTTGCTCACGGCCGCTGTCGATTAACGAGCGGATTAAACACAGTACCTGTACGCTGTTGTCTTTGGTGGTAATAACACCCATGTTCAGCGAGGTTTCGGTAACACCTTCAACCTCGTCACTCATGCGCATTACACCGTTCGGGCAGACATTTAACAGATTAATCAGCTTTTGCTGCGT
>NZ_DATCSY010000195.1:0-20982 GCF_036568245.1 Rheinheimera sp.
TCGCCACCGCTTGTGCTACGGCATGCTGCACCGACTGCCTACCGCTTTGCAGGTTATGCCGGCTTTGATCGACTATCAGGATCGGGTTATTCACCACAGTACCGAGCAGAATTAAAAACCCCAGCATGGTTATCATATCAAACGGCTGGTGAAAGCCACCCAGCCCAACATGGGCCAGCATACTGCTGACGCCATTAACGGCGGTTAAACCGACCAGCGCGCCAGCCAGGCCCAGCGGCACTGTGGCCAGAATAAACAGCGGGTAGCCCCAGTGGCTGAAAATGGCCACCAGCAGCAAATAAATTAGCAGCACCGCCACCGCAAAATTACTGCCCAGTGCTGCACGGGTTTCATCCAGCTGATCTGATGCCCCGGAGATATCCAGTGTCACGTCGGTGCCGATAGCACCGTCACGCTGCAGCTGCGGCACCAGTTGTTGCTGCACGGTCGCCACTGCGGTTTCCAAAGCGACTGAGCGCGGCGGAATAATGTACAGCGTTACCGTACGGCGGCCATCAACGCGGCGCAGGGTATCGCTGTCAGCCACTTCGGCTAAGTCTGCCAGGCTGCTCAGCGGCAGCACTGCGCCACCCGGCGTCAGTACCGGGGTTTGTGCCAGCCTGGCCAGGCTTTGCTCATTACCGGCCTTGCTGAACAGAAAAATATCCACTTTGTCATCGTTGACAAAAAACTCGTCGACAAAGGCACCGTCACTGAGCGCTGACACCGCAAAACCAAAATCGGCGGCGCTGAAATTAAGCTCGGCTAAACGCTGCCAGCGCGGGAGGATCTCTACCAGCGGCTGATCCAGCGACAACGACGACGGTTCAGAGTTAAGCTGCGGCTGATCAAACAACTGACCAGCAGCCACATAGGCGGCATCAGCAGTGGCATACAAGCTGGCTAAATCGGGGCCGGAAATGTCCAATGCTACGGCGCGGGTGCCACCGTCGTTGCTGCTGATAATGGAGCCACGTGATGAGAATGCCCGCATACCGGGGTACTGGCGGAACAGCGCCGTCATGGCGTTCATCATCGCTTCAATATCGTCTGAGCGCACCGGCTCGCTCAGCACGCGGATGCGGCCCACCGACACACTGAGTGAATAATACTTCAGTGCCGGCATACTGGTGTCACCGCGGTCAAAATCGGCCGGGTCGCGCTCAACCTGCGCGCTTAAGTATTCACGCAGTTCTGTGGCAATACCGGCCATTTCTGACAGGTTATACCCCGGTGGCGCTATCATCGACGAAAAGGCTTTAGGCTCTTCCCCTTCCGGCAGATATTCGGCCGGCGGCAGCAAAAACCAGGCAGCACCGAGCGTCAGCAGTACCGTCGCCAGCAGCGTCACACGCCGGCGCAGCCGGCTGCTGATAATGCCATTGACCATGTTAAGCAATATGCCCGGGGGCTGGGCAGCGTCAGTTTGCTGCATAGCCGAGCGCTTGCCAAAACCCAGCCTGGCAATAGCCGCCGGCACCACCAGCACCGCCACCAACATAGAGGCAATGATGGCAGCACCGATGGCGATGGCAATATCAGAGTACAGCTGACCGGCTTCCTGCTCGACAAACAATATCGGCACAAATACCAGCACTGTCGTCAGCGTTGACGCCAGCACCGCCGGCCAGACCTCACGTACACCGGCAATAGCGCCCTCTATTCTGTCCAGCCCGCGCCGACGCGCCTGCTCGATACTTTCCAGCACCACTATGGTGTTATCCATTGTCATACCGATGGCAAAAGCAATACCGGCCAGCGAGATCACATTGATGGTGCGGCCAAAGGCCAGCAAGCCTAAAAACGCCGCTATGGTACAAATGGGTACCCCCATCACACCCACCAGCGTGGCGCGGCCGGAGCGTAAAAACAAAAACAGCACCAGGGTTGCCAGCATGGCGCCCAGTGCCAGGTTGGTCCAGACATTGGCCACCGAGTCTTCGACGTAACGCACATCATCACTGATTAATGTCAGTTGCAGGCCATTGGACGCCAGCATATCGCTGTTGATTTGTGCCACCACCTGCATCATCTGCCGCTTGATATCAATGACGTTAGAGCCCGGTTCGCGCCGTACCGATAACCCCAGGGTGCGTTCACCGTCGGTGTAGGCCAGATCGCGCACTTCAAAGTGGTCCAGCTCAATGCTGGCAACATCTTTTAACCGCACCTGCATATCACCTTGCTGGCTCAGGATCAGGTTTTCCAGCTCTGTCAGCTGGTCAAAGCGCCCCACCATCCGCAGCAGATAACGGCGTTTTCCGCTGTCGATATCGCCGGCTGAACTGTCACGGTTACGCTGGCGTATTGCATCACGCACCTGTGTCAGGCTGATACCGCGCTGTGCCAGCCTGGCCGGGTCAACCCGGATTTGCACCTGACGCTCAGCCCCACCACTGACGCCAACTTCAGACACACCCGGCACCCGCTCCATCCGTGGCCGGACATAGTCTTCGGCGTAGTCACGCAGCATATCCATATCCAGTGTCAGCGGGTTACCACGCAGTGGCATCAGGCGGAAGAACATAAAGGCATTGTTGGAAAACGAGCTGCTGAACAGCCTCGGCTGATCAACATTTTCCGGGTAGGACGGTACCTGACTCAGTGCATTGCTGACGCGGATCAGCGCTTCATTGACATCGACGCCAAACGGAAACTCCAGCTCAATTTCGGCCGAGCCGGTACTGGCGCGTGACACCATACGTTTCAGGTTAGGCAGCGTGCGCAGATAGCGCTCCTGTTCAATCAGAATTTCTTTTTCCACATCCTGCGGTGTCGCCCCGGGCCAGCCGGTGACAACACTGATGGTGCGCACTTCCAAATCGGGGATCATCTGTACCGGGATACGCAGCGCGGCCACTATGCCCAGTACGCAGATAATCAGTACTGCAACCGTCAGTATGGTGCCACGGCGTATACCGGCATCGAGCATAGGTTACTCCTTATCCTGTGCCAGTACCTGCACACGCTGGCCATCGCGCAGCGTCTCGTTGCCGCGCACCACCACAGGTACCTGCTTTGGCAGGCCGGATAAAATTTCTACCCCTTGCTCGGTGCTGCGGCCAAGCTTCACCAGATGGCGTTTGGCCGTGTTATCTTCAATGCTGAATACGCTGAAGTTACCATCAGGGTGGCGCAACAGCGCATCGGGCGGAACCACCAGCACGGTGCTGTCATCACGCTCAAAGAACAGTGTTGCGCTGGCTGAGCTGCCCGGCAGCAATTGCTGCCCGCCTTCGCTAACCTGTAACCGGGCAAGAAAACTGCGGGCATTGCTATCGCCAACCGGCACGGCAGCCAGTAAGGACGCACTAAGTGTGACGCCGGGGATCAAATCAGGCTTAACGTCAATACGCCGTAACGACGACAGCTCGGTGAAATACTCTTGCGGTACCTGCACATCCAGCAGCAAAGGGGACAGGCTAACCAGTTGCAGTACCGGTGTACCCAGTGCCAGCCATTCGCCAACATCGGTAAAACGTTTGGCGACAACACCGGCAAAAGGTGCGGTAAGGGTGTGGCGGACCAGTATTTCCTGCTGTTGCGCCACAGCGGCTTTAGCCTGCTGGCGCGCAGCCTCAGCCTCGGCCAGAGCGGCCTGGCGCAGACTCAGTTCACTTTGCGGAAATAACTGCTGCGAAATCAGTTGCTCTGCTTCACCGACCAGCCGCTGCTGCTCGTCATAACGCACCTGAGCTGCATTGAATGCCGCCTGCAGCTGCGCCAGCTCGTGCTCTGCCACAGCGGTATCAAGCTTGAGTAAAGGCTGGCCCTGATTAACGATACTGCCAGCGTCCACCAGCACCCTGGCGACTAAACCGGCAGTGCGGCTGGATAGCTGCGCATCCTGTTTTGCTGTCAGGCTGCCACTGAGCACCAGTTGCTGCGCCAGCGCATTTTGTTGCGGCATCACCACCCGCACCGGCACACTTTCCTGCGCCTGCAGCAGCCACACTGTGCAGCAGCATCCTAACAACAGCAACCTCAGCCAAGCCATACGCCACCTAAATAAGAATTGTTCTTGTTAAGGCAGTATGACGCAAACCACGCTTCAGATCACTTTTTTCTGATTTTTTACCACTTTAGCCTGAGGGCGCTGTCACCAGCTAAGTGGATTTAAACGGTAAAACCGGCTCAGTTCTGTATACAGCCCTGGATGCTGCCGCGATAACAAACCGGGTTGTTCGAAGAACACTTCACTGATTACAGCAAAGAACTCTGCCGGATTTGTCGCGCCATAATGATCAAACAAGCTGTGCTCGCCCAGGCTTGCCTGGCGCTGCAACGTTGCAAACTCAGAGGCCATCACGCCGGACCAGCTTTGATAATCGCTGCTGCGCTCCAGCAGTGGTGCACCGTTAGCTATGCCTTTTTCCTGATCCAGTTGGTGGGCAAATTCGTGGATCACCACATTACGGCCATCACCGGGGTTAGCGGCACCATCAAGCGTATCGGCCCAGCTTAAAATAACCTTGCCCTGCCCCCATGATTCACCCGATAACACACGGCGCTGTTCATGCAGCACGCCCGCAGCATCGGCGCTGTTGTTACGCACAATAAACGCGGCGGGATACAGCAGAATTTGTTTCAGTTTAGGGTAGTAATAATCCGGCCGGTTCAGCAACAGCAAACAGGCCTGGGCGGCGATGGTCACGCGCATTTCGTCAGTCACTGTTAGGCCATCGCAGCCAATAAAGTCTTTCTCAGCAATAAACACCTGTATATGTTTTTTCAGCTGCAGTTGTAAGTCAGCAGGCAAAGCCCTGAAGTACGGCAACCGGCGCTTTAAGATGTCACGCCACTGAGCCGGGAACGGCCGCGCCATAATGAGGCTGCGCTGATAACGGCGCCAGTAGGGCAAGCCCAGTACCAGCGCAATAATGGCTGCGCCGAGTAATACAGTAAACAGGATTGCCACACTTCACCTCGCGTCATGACAGCGGTATGCTGCAAACTTAATGTGGCAACGATGGCGGTTTTTCAAGCTGCCCGTAGCAGACAATGCCGCCAGCTGAACTCTGCGGCACTTAACGCCTCTAACCTGCAGTGATAAGTAAGGAAAAGCGATGTTTCAGTTATTTAAAACCCTGCTGGATAAAGTAAACGATGGCCTGTCAGCACCCGCAGGCACCACGAACTCTTATGGCCTGAATGAGACGGAGCTGGCCTGTGTCAGCCTGATGCTGATGGTAGCTCATGCTGATTTCAGCAGCAGTGACAGTGAGCTGGCTATGGCAACCGGCTATGTCAAACACGAGTTTTCCCTGACTGACAGCGATGCTGCCGCTGTGGTGGCGTTGGCAGACAAACAGGCACAGGACGCAACCTCACTGCACCAGTTTACCAGCCGGCTAAAGCAGTTAAGTTACGACGCCAGACTGGCGTTACTGGATAACCTGTGGCAGCAGGCCTATGCCGACGGCGAGCTGGACCCGAATGAAGAAGCCATGCTGCGCAAAATTGCCGATTTACTGTTTATCCGCCACAGCGACTATATTCAGGCCAAATTGGCGGTATGTGGTTAAACTGGTCTGCGGGTTGACGTAACAGGTTCAGGTTAGAAAAACCGGTTCAATCTTCCCGCTTGTGAATAACTTCACCTTCTATCACGGTATTAGCGGATCCGGATGATGGCCCGGCATTCCCCTGCTGGCGCTGCTGCCAGGCTTTAATTTTAGCGCGGTGGCGTAGCAGCAGAATCGGGATCAGGATCCAGCTTAACAGCAGCATAAATACCAGTACGGCGACGCCGACAAATAACATCAGCCCCAACATCAGCCAGGCCAGAATACGTTGCAGCGGCCCTGCGCTTTGACGACGGGCAAACATCTGCTGCCACTGACTGCTTTGCTGTTTAAACGAAGAAAACATAGCTACCTCAATTCTGGTTTTACCGCATAACGTTATGCGATAAAACCGTGCTGCGTCACAGAACCAAGCCTGTAGCACTGACGCTGAGCACAGACTTAACCTGACAAAACTGCCCGGCAATACAGCCTTAGTGTGGGCGCTGCGAATGAAGTTCAACACCTGTGCTGCCGATTGCTATACTTGCAACAGTTTCGCCCAATGGACTTTAGCTATGCGCTTTGTGTTACCACTGACGGTATTATCGCTAAGTGCGCTGGGGGTTTGCCCCCAGCTGTTGGCGGCGGGCCTGGTGCTGGGTACCCATTCGCCGGTTGATGGCAACAGCAGCCAGCAACAGATTAACTGCATTATGCAGCAGATCCGCCAACCCTATACACTGCAGGTCATGCCATGGCGCCGGGCCCGGCAGGAAGTAAAAATGGACCGGATTGACGGCTATTTCACCGCCATGCCACATGACGAAATGAACGAATTCGCCCAGCTTTCAGCACCACTGTTTCTGGAAAACTGGTACTGGTTCTGGCATCCGCGTCATCCCGGACCGGACAGTACTGACCGTATTCGCTATGGTGCCATACTGGGCAGCCATCAGGCTGACTGGTTAGCGCAGCATGAACGTAAACCCGAGGTGGAAGTAAACGATTTGGCACAGCTGGTGCAGCTGCTGAATATTGGCCGTATCGACATGCTGCTGGCCGATCTGGATGATTTTAACGACGTAGCACTGCGGCTTAAAATCGACAGTGCAGAATTTAAACAGCGTTTTTTCCGCTATGTGCCACTTGGCGTTTACTTTGCCGACAAAACCCTGCAGCAAAGGCCTGGTTTTATTGCACAGTTTAACGCCGCAACCCATTTATGCGCCTCGGCACCTTTTGCATTGTCTGCGCCCGAGCAGCAATTGATCCTGGACACTCTGTTAGCCGATGTGCAGCAACTGGCCGCTACACCACTGCTGCGCCAAAGCCTACAGCAACATAACCAGCCCGAGGTGGATCTGTCAGCCTTGCTATTACTGGACTCGCAGTGGCAACAGCAGCGGCTGGCAGAGCCAGCAGACAGTGTGGCAGCGAAGATGCTTAACAGCGCCACATCAAAAGCGTTGCAACAATGGCAGACCAAGCACGCAGAACGGGTGACCGAAGTTATTCTGATGGATCAGCATGGCGCAAATGTCGCTATCAGCCGGCTGACAACCGACTACTGGCAAGGCGATGAAATGCCGTTTCTGGGTGTTTTCCAGCAACAGTCCGGGTATTTTATTGACGTGGTTGAATACGACCAGTCAACCCGACGTTTTCAGGTAAAACTGAGTGTGCCGGTCACCGACGGGCAACAGCGCCATATAGGTGCACTCAGCATCGGCATCGATGTTGAGCGTGCCTTAGCAACCAACTGATGTATCAGTAAGACTTACCAAAGGATAAATACACCGAGCTGTTCTGCCGGATAAAACTGCGCTCGGCGTGACCATAACCGAGATATAACGGGCCAAAAGGGGTATCCCAGCCAACAAACACACTGCCAGCCCACAACCAGTCAGTGGTGTCATCTGCCTGCTCTTCGCCAAATACGTTAGCTTTTACCCGGCCCCGTTCCAGCGAGCCACCGATATACAAGGGCGCATTAAAAAATGAAATCTGTGGCTGGTTAATCTGATACAGGTAAACGAAGCTGCCAAACTGAATATCAGAACCATACAGCAGATCCGCCGGGTAGCCAGACAGGTTTAAAAAGCCCCCAAGTGAGAACTGATCAAAAGAAATAGCGGTTTCATCGGCTTGATGGCGATCAAAATACCAGCGTGTTCTCAGTACATGCGGATGCCAGCTTTTCGCAGCCAAAAGCTCAGTGGATGTCCGCGTGCTGTCGCCCTGCAATGTCAGGGTATTATCTGTACTGCGCCTGACGCTGGTCGCCAGCCGGATGCCTCTGCTTGGGAAACTGCGGCTATCCAGCGTATCCCAAATCAGTTGCAACTCTGGCCCGCGGCTACGGTAATCCAGCGTAGCGCTGCCAAACTGCTCCGCCAGGTAACCGGGCATGGTAAGGCGGCCATTTTGCCAGCCCCAACCCAGCGTCAGCTCGGCGTGGTCAGAGATATTCCAGCCCAGCTTGGTTATGGCAAGATTACGGCTGTTGCGCAGTTCACCTTCAGACAGCCCGCTGTCACTTTGCAGCACCTGAACTTCCCGCCGGTGGCCAATCCCAGCTAACGCAAACAAACCACTGTCAGCAAAAGGCAGGTAAGCCTCGGTGTATAGCGATTTGTCATTACCCAGTCCGAGCGTGGTATGCCATTCAGCGCCCCAGCGGGTTAAGTTAGTCAGCGTATAAGCGCCGGCCAGCTGATACTGGTGGGTATTACGGAAATCGTCTTCGAGCTGAAAATGGAAATTCAGATACCCCGGCCCCCAGGATTTTTCCTCGGCACGAATATGCAGCGTGTTGCTGCCATCCGCTTCAGTGATCAGTTGCTGTGATACCCGCTCAAACGTATCCAC
Source organism: Rheinheimera sp. (assembly GCF_036568245.1). Lineage (GTDB taxonomy): Bacteria > Pseudomonadota > Gammaproteobacteria > Enterobacterales > Alteromonadaceae > Alishewanella. The sequence goes on from NZ_DATCSY010000195.1 coordinate 8,376, forward strand.
ACCATACAGCTGCCGCAGTCCTTTATGCAGCTTACGGGGGGTATACGCGTCGCCGCGGTTAAATTCCAGCCGGCGCAGCAACAACCGGTCATCCAGCCGTGAGATGTTTTCCAGCTCAATATTGTCGATCGTAATAGCCGCATCGGGTCTTGGCAAAAATGCCTGACGCCAACCGGCATACCATTGTGGCTGACTGAAACTTGCCAGCTGCGGCTGTGCTGCCTGCGCTGCGGCGCGACCAGCTGTTACCGCCTCATCGATACGTTCAAATGCCAGCGTAGCCACACCTTCGGCAACCGGGCTAAGCAGCAGGTCGTCTTCGTCCAGTAACTGCAGTTGCTGCTGTACACCGGCTCTGACTAAAAAGGCGGTCAATTGATGTGTTACATTCAGTGCCGACATCATTTGTTGTTTATTCAGCAGCGGGGCGTCGATACTGACTGCAATGACCCGGTCAGCCCCCAGTTGTTTTGCCACACTCACCGGCAAATTGTTGACCACACCGCCATCGACCAGCAACCTGTCGTCCAGCTCCATCGGTGCCACGACACCGGGAATGGTCATCGATGCCTGTACAGCCTGCACCAGACTCCCCCTGTCCAATACAACCTGTTGCTGGGTTAGCAAGTCGGTAGCGATAGCGCGAAACGGCACCGGCAGCGTGTCAAAATGCGCCTTGTTAGACGTTGTGCCGTACATACTCTGCAGTAAATCTGCCAGCGCCTGGCCAAACAACAAACCTTGCGGCAACTTGATGCCGTCGGCAGATAAGCCTAAATCAACGTTCAATGCAAACTGATCGCTATGCTCTTTGCGCCGCATCGGCATTTCATCACGGTATACCCTGTCTCTGAAACCTTCGGCCCAGTTTGCCGCCGCAAGCTTGGCGCTGATCTCACTGGCGCTGAAGCCACTGGCATACAAGCCGCCGATAAAAGCCCCTATACTGGTACCAACCACCAGATCAACAGGGATCTGTTGCTGCTCAAGCTGCTCAATCACTCCCAGGTGTGCACCACCTCGGGCGCCGCCTCCGCCTAGCACCAAAGCAACGCAAGGCCGCTGCTGCACTTTCGCCTGACGGCAGATATCGTCTGCCTGCACGGCGCTTGGCAGCAACATCAGCGACAGCACCACCTTCAGTAATACTTCTCCCGCTCTCATCACGCTCTCCCTGTCGCATCAGCGATGTATTACAACAGCTTATCGTTGAGACGATGCTGAGTTGTTGCTATTGTTAGTCAAAATACTCAGTGTGATACCTTCTGGCATGCCTGTTTCTCTGACTACAATACCCGGTTCCATAATTTCTCTGTATTACGGCACTGTAGCCACAGCAGACCCATTGCAACAACATAACCCGGCACCGGCCTCCAGACAGGCAGTCTTATGCTAGCCTTTCGTTCGCTGCGAACCAAATTAATTCTGCTTATGTTGCTGATGCTCAGCCTGCTGGCTACCGCCGCCGGCCTGGCAACACTGAATACCATGAAACGCGACAGTGAAGAGCAGGCCAGGCATATTCTGAATGTTGCCGGCAAAGTCTTACTGGAGACTCTGAGTACCAGAGCGCAACAACTTCGCAGCAGTTCACAGGTATTAGCCACCGACTTCGGTTTTCGTAACGCGGTCGCCACCGCTGAACAGGACACAATAGAGTCCGTTCTCGCTAATCACGGCAGCCGGATTAATGCCAGCCTGATGCTATTGCTCGGCACAGATGGGAGCTTATTGGCAAGCTCAGAAGCCGCTATAACAGCACAGGATATTGCACCGCTGTTTAATCAGGTGCACTACAACGATGCAGCACCGGTATCGGATATTCAGCAACTGGCTGGCAGACCCTATCAGCTGGTGCTGGCACCGGTAAAAGCGCCACAGCTTATTGCCTGGGTGGGGATGGGCTTTCCGCTTGATACCCCTTTAGCCCGCCAGATCGAGGCGGTAACCGGGCTGGATATCAGCTTTGTCGGTCAGAAATCTGATAATTACCCGGTATTCACCTCCACGCTGGATACACCGCAGCAACAGCTGCTCGGCACCTTGCTACCGCAACTGATGTTACAACCAGGTACAGCATTAAATGACCGGAACCAGGACTATATTTCGCTGGCGCTACCGCTTGATCAGCAGCAGCAACTGTGGGCAGTACAGCACCTGCCGAACCAACGCTGGCGCAGCAGTTATCAGGAGTTTCGCCAGCAACTGCTGCTGATCTTTGGCGCTGCATTATCATTAACGCTGCTGGTGGCGTTTGTTTTTGCCCGCAGCATTACCCAACCGCTTAACAGGCTAAGTCAGTTTGCGCAGAGTATCGGCCAGGGCGCAGTTGCCGCGCCACCACCGGGTGGGACCGGAGAAGTAGGTGTTTTAAGCCGTGCACTGGTCACTATGCAACAACATATTTCCCAGCGTGAGCAACAGCTGCGTTTTAATGCCGAGCACGACAGTCTGACCGGCTGCTATAACCGTTTTGCGGCAGAACGTCTGTTGCAACCCTGGCTCGACAGCGTGGATGGCAGCCTGCTGCAAATCAATATTCAGCAATTTAAAAGCATTAATGACGTGCTGGGGTTTAGCAACGGTGATCTGTTGTTGCGACAACTGGCACAGCGGCTCAGCCAACTTGTACCCGAGCCACAACTGCTGGCCCGTCTGGGCGGTGATGAATTCTTACTGTTGTATGATCGGTGTCTGTTATCTGCAGAGGTGCAGCAGTTGCTGCACCCGCTGCTTAGCAGCTATACCCTGCAGCAGTCAGGTATTAATCTGAAACTGACTACCGGTATTTACAACTTCACTGCAGGTCAGCTCAGTGCAAATGATGCACTACGCCGTGTCGATATAGCGCTGGACAACGCCCGCAGAACAGCACAGGGCATAGCCTTTTATCAGCAGGGCCAGGACGAAAGCCACCAGCGCGAGCTGACACTGATACGCGATCTGCCGGAAGCGCTGAACAGCGGTCAGTTTTTTGCCGTTTATCAACCTAAAGTGGATATTCAGCGCCAAAGTTGCAACGCGGCAGAAGCGCTTATTCGCTGGCAACACCCAGAATTGGGCTTTATCCCGCCGGATCAGTTTATCCGCCTGGCTGAGCACTCTGGCAATATTGGCCTGATCAGCTGCTGGATGTTGCAGCAGGTTATTAAACAGGCAGCACACTGGTGGCAGCAAGGCATAGCAATGCAACTGGCGGTTAATTTGTCAGTGTATGATCTGCTAAACCCCGAGTTGGCAGATAACATCAGCTCTCTGTTACAGCAGTATCAATTACCCTCTGCTGCGCTTGCATTGGAAGTAACGGAAAGTGCCGTGATGGAAGATGCCGAAACAGTGATAGCCCAGCTACACCGGCTGCGAAAACTGGGTATCAGCCTGTCGATTGATGACTTTGGCACGGGCCAGTCATCACTGGCCTATTTAAAGCAACTACCGGTCGATGAAGTAAAAATAGACCGCGCCTTTGTCAAAGATATTGAGCACAACAGCAATGATGCATTAATTGTCAGTGCTACGGTGCAACTTGCGCACAGCCTGGGGTTTTCTGTTACTGCAGAAGGGCTGGAGAATAAAGCCGGTCTGGCATATCTGAAACAATGCGGCTGCGACAAAGTGCAGGGTTATTACTTTTCGCGCCCACTGACGCCGCAGCAGTTAGAACTTTGGTTACAGCAACTACCGCAGCAGCTGTCAGGACAAAGTGCCGCCGGAGCGACCAGCTGACAGCTAAGTGAATATTGCCTCATTGGCGCTGCGGCATAGCAGCTACCTGACCGGTTAAACGCATACTTAATTTGCGGCTTAACGGCGCAAAAATAAACACCAGAGGAAATGCACAGGAATGTGCGTACAGGTAGGCTCTGAGCCAGGCCTGAAAAAAGCCGCTAAACCAACCCAAATTAATAAATGTCAGAATGCCTGACATCAGAAATGCCATAAAGCCTGACATAATAAAAGCAAACAATATTGGCTGAAGACGCGCAGGCAGCATAACTGGCTCCGGGAATAATGTGGTTTAAAAGGGTACGACTTTAGCATAGTTTTATACCGGGGCGGTTTACCTGTCGTCGAAGCGCTGTTATAACACGCCATTTTTCGACATTGATACTTTAAAGCGCAGGAGCTTTTATGCACAACATCGTTTTTCTGGACGCGGGTTCAATGGGCGACACAGACTTATCTGTGTTAGCAAATGGCGATGTTGCACTACAATGCTTTGAACATACCACGGCAGAAGACGTCGTAAACCGGCTGGCTCAGGCCAGTATCGCCATCGTGAACAAAGTACAGCTGAGCGCTGCAGCGCTGCAGCAGTTGCCTGAACTAAAACTGATTTGCATTGCTGCCACCGGCGTAAACAATGTCGACCTTGACGCGGCAGCACGGCTTGGCATCAGCGTGTGCAATGTCAGGGGCTATGCCAATACGGCAGTGCCACAACACGTTATCGCCCTGCTGTTGCAACTGACCAATAAAATATCGCAGTATCATCAGGCCGTAGCAAACGGCCTCTGGAGCCAGAGTAAACATTTTTGCCTGCTGGATTATCCGGTCACTGAGCTGGCCGGTAAAAATTTTGTCGTTATCGGCTACGGTGCGCTGGGTCAAGCCAGTGCACAGCTGGCAAAGGCTTTTGGTATGCAGATTATCGTGGCCGAACAGCCGGATGCCACCAGTTGCCGTAGCGGCCGGGTGCCGTTTTTAACAGCTTTAGCGCAGGCAGATGTGATCTCATTACACTGCCCGCTGAACGCACAAACAGAAAAACTATTTAATCAGCAGGTATTTGCAGCAATAAAACCCGGTGCGCTGCTGATCAATACTGCCCGTGGCGGGCTGATTGACGAAGCCGCCCTGCTACAAGCGTTGCGACTTGGCCAGTTGGGCGGCGCAGCGCTGGATGTCTTGTCACAGGAACCACCACCGGCGGATCACCTACTGCTGCGCTCAGACCTGCCTAACCTGATTGTTACACCGCATATGGCCTGGGCCAGTGCTGAGGCGCGCCAGCGCATGGTAGTGCAGTTAAAACAGAATATTGAGGCCTTTATCAGTGGTAAAGAGCTAAACCGGGTATAGGCTCCGCCTGCAATACCGGCTACACTGCGAAGAAAATACTCATATGCGCACGCCACCATTATGCCGCTAATCATCTTACTGTTACTGCTGTGCAGTTTTGCTGTGCAGGCTGAATCGCTGTCATCACGTATGGTCGATGCAGCCGATAATGCAGAGCGGGTCAGCAATCAGTTATTGTCAAAGCCCGCAGATAGCTTAACCGCTGAGGACTGGCTGGTGCTGACAGAGGCTCAGCTGCGGCTGCGTAATAAAGATGCCGCTATGGACGCCGTCGGCCATGTGCTTGAAGCAACTGTTCAGCCTTATCTGCAGGCGTACGCTTACCTTTTAAAGGCACAGATTTATGGCATTTTGTACAGAGATACAGTTATTGCCATTACGCAGCTGGAGCGGGCAGAGCATCTGCTGCAACACGCTGAAGATGCAGCCAGCCTGGCGTTGTACAGTGACGTTCTGCAGAATTTTGCTCAGGCTTACAATCAGCTCGGTAATATTCCACAGGCGCTGCCTTATGCCGAGCGCAGTCTGGCGCTGGCGGTTAGGCAACAGCAACCCGAGGCAGAACTGAAGGCCCGTATCACGCTTGGCAGGCTGATGCTGCAGAACAATGCTTACAGCCCGGCTTATCAGCAACTGAATCAGGCGCTGATACTGGCGACGCAATTGCAGGATGACGACGCCCTGGCCTCGATTCATCTGCGCCTCGGTATGGCATACCGTAAGATTGAATATCACAACCAGGCATTACAGCATTTGCTTGAAGCAAAACAGCGCTATCAGCAGCTGCAGCGGCACTCCAGTTATACCTATACGCTGATTTACATCGCGGAAACGTATCTTGAGGATAGCCAGACGGCAGCTGAAGCCGCCGCTTATCTGGATGAAGCGCTAAAGCTGGCGCATGAACAAAACGATTTATTGCGGGTTGGCATAGTAACGCTTGGCCTTGGCAGGCTGGCGGTGGTACAGCAACAAGAAGAGCTGGCACTGCAGTATTTCAGCGATGCACTGCAGTTATTCCGACAACAGCAGGTACAAACTTATTTGCAGGAAACCAGTCTGGCGCTGGCCGATTTACTGCTACAACGCCAGCAACATGCGCAAGCTAGCCAGTTAATGCTGGAAATCGCGCCGCAAATACCACAGGCTGCAGCTTACCTGCGCTATCGTTTTCATGATCTGTCAGCCAGGCTGTTTGCCCATCAGGGAGATTGGGGGCAGGCTTATAATAACAGCCAGCAGGCCAGCACCCTGCGCTTTGAACAACTGGCAGAGCAAAGTAAGTTGCAGCTCGATCTGATCAATCAGGGCCTGCAACACGCCCGCTCAGCACCGGCAACCGATATAGCCGTCAGCACACTGACAGAACAACATCTGCGCCAACGGCAGTATATTTATCTGCTGGTGGCACTGTGCATGCTTCTGGCTGCCGCCTTACTGGTTGCAACTGCAATACTAAGGCGACGCAATAAAAAACCACCCAGCGAGCTACAGCAACAAGGCAGCTGGAGCGGCTTCTGTCAGCGTTTGCAGCAACTTTCCGCCAAAGCCAATATCAGTGTGCTTGCTTACAGTCTGGACAATAGCCTGCAACTAAAACAGCAATACGGCGAACAACAGCTGCTGGCAGGCTTGCAGCAGTTTCAGCATCAGCAGCCCACACCCGTGCTGGCCAGTTGTGTGTATGATGATGTGCTATGGCTTGCCATCCAATCTGACGCCGAACACAGTGTCATACAACAGACACTGGCACAGCAATTACGCCAGATGTTGCCAGAGTCTCTGGCGGCTGAACACTTGATCAGTTTGCACCTGCCGGTATCTGAGCTGCTGGAGACGCCCTGGCTGACGAAAGAAATTAATGCGTTGCGGGAAGCTTTGTGGTTAAGCTGGGCACTTTGTAGCCGGCATTATACAGAAGCGCACAGCAGCCAGCTTTGTCTGATGGCATTGCATAGCAGGCAACAGCGGGCGTGCGAGTGGCGCAGTAATATGGTCAGACAGGATTTGCTCAATGCCATCCGGCTTGGCGGTATTGAACTGACATGCAACAACACGTTATTGCCGCCAACTGTGGCGGATCAACTCACCTGAGAGCCTCACCAGCCGTCAGCAGCAGCTCTGGCGGCAACTCGTAACGCACCATTTTCCGCGCTCTGGGGCTGGTAAAACTCAAACTGACCGCCTGCAAGGCCAGGCCTGACGCGTCTTTATTATTTTTGCCATATTGTGGGTCACCCATCACCGGGTGACCTATGTCGGCAAAATGACGCCGGATCTGATGTTTACGGCCACTTATCAGCTCTATATCCAGCCAGCTTTGCTCAGTATTGCTGTCGTAGTGGCGCAGAGAAAACCGGGTCAGGCAGGCTTTGCCATCAAGCGGCGCCGTGATAGTACCCTGCTGCAGCAACGCAGCTGATAATTGGCCCTTCACACGGATAAGGTATTGTTTACTGATCTGATGCTCTGCAATAAGTTTGCTCAGTGCACCGGCCGACTGTTTGCTGTGCGCAAGCATGACCAGGCCACTGGCTTCACGATCTAAACGATGTAGCAAAAATACCTGACGTTTAGCGGCAAAATGCTGCTCTGCTGCACGCAGCAGCGACAAATGGTCGCCCCATTCGTTGCCCTGCGACAACATACCGGCAGGTTTGAACCAGATACTGTATTGCTGCTGCTCACTTATCAACTGCGCGCCGTCACAACTGCGCTGTAATATATCAGCATCATAATGCAACTGCAGTTGCTGGCCACTGCGCAGCACAGTTTGTGCACGGCGCAAGCGCTTTTGCGGTTTGCCACTTAGCAATACCGCCCCCTTTGCCATGGCATCCTTCAACCGGCCTTTGGACAACTCAGGTACCTGCTGGCTCAATAAATCAATCGCCGTAATACCCTCTTGTGCCACCAAAGTGCGTACCAGTTTCATTGCTTTACACATCCTTTACGTTGAAGTTCAGCCAAAATTCATGCCGCCAGCCTGTAATAGTAACAAAGCAAACGGAGAATCTGTTATGAAAAACATCAAACTGGGACTGTTAAAATGCCTGCTACTGGCACTCATTCCACTGGGTAGTGTTGTAGCTGACGATAGCCGCAGCGTTGAGACATTCAGCGCCACCGCGCCGGCACAGCTGCAGACCAGACAAAGCAGTAAACTAAACAGCGTAGTAACGCAGGCTTATCAGAGCCATGTCTGGTTTCACAGTGTGGATATTTATCTCAGCGGCGATATTAACAGTAACGGCTATTACCACAGGTTAGAAGTTGAGTTTGACGCCGATACTTCTGTTCCTTATCAGCAGGTATTTGCCGAATTTACCTTGTTACCCACCTATGGTGCCGAGCGCCTGTATTACACCAGCAGTGTGTTTGAGCTGTTCCGCGAGAGCAGCGATGACTGGCTGGCTGTTGACACTGTACTCGATCAGCATTTTGCCGCGGATGATTATCTGCTGACGATTCGTCTGTTTGATGCGCAGACTGGCTACCTGCTGGCAGAGATTTCCGGCTTTGATGACAGTAGTCTGGATTATATTCCACTGGAAGATTATGGCCGTGATAGCTACCACGAAGATAGCTCTTCGGTCGAAGTATCGGCAGGTTCAACTGGTATCCTGGCGCTGCTGGCATTATGCTTACTGCAATGCCGACGTTTTGCCAAAAGGTCATCCAAAGCTGAATGAGACTGTTACTGTGTCTGCTACTGTTAAGCCCGTTGTGTCAGGCTGCACCTTTACGACTCATGCTGCAGCCATCGGCACAGCAACTGCAATTCAGCTACCGGTTTGATCTTGCCGGATACCCGCAGCAGTTGAGTTTCAGCTTAGATAACAGCAGACTGAACGCGCACTTTCGTCAGTTCCGGGCGCTGAAACCGGCACTGCTGCAGCAATATCTGTGGCGTGATTTGCGGGCCCATGTTGCTAAATACCCGGGCGCACGGCTGCAGCGACTGCCTGGCAAAGATGCTGTGCGTTACAAACTACTGGTTGCAGACAACAACCTGCTACATCAGCTCGACACAGAACTGCAGCAACTGATGTCTGAGCGCACAGCATTCTACCTGCAACAGCAATATTATTACGTACAGGATCTGCCCTGGAGTGCTCAGGCGATTATTCCGGATCACCAACGCATTATGCAGGACAGCCTGCAGGATTTGCTGCCGGTGGCCACGGCATGGCACGAGAAACTGGCCAATGTCCCTACGCGGCAATCTCTGCTTGCACTGAGTACCTGGATACAACAGATCCCTTATCAGGACTTATCCGACCGCCAGCGTTCATCCGGTGCCAGCTTTAGTCCACCGCTTAAACTGTTACAGGAAAACCGCGGCGACTGCGACAGTAAAGCTGTATTGCTGGCCGCCTTGCTCAGAATGCTGTTGCCTGATGTCAAACTGGCGATGGTGTATCTGCCACAACATGCTGTGCTGGCTGTGCAGCTGCCGGTAACGCCTGATGACATGACTGTCAGCATAGAGGGCCGGGATTACCTGCTGGTTGATGCCACCGGCCCGGCGCTGCTGACACCAGGCCAGATTAGTGAGGAATACCAAATATTTACTGAAAGCGGCCAGTTCGGCTATCAGCTACTGTGAAGACGGCGGCTGCCGTAAACGGCTTATCCGCTCAAACACATCCTGCCAGCCAAACGGGATACGCCGTACGCCCTGAGAGCGGCCCTGTGACAGCCGTTCAACATGCACCAGTAAACGGTTAAAAGGTGTCAGCGTACGCAGCCGGTACCGGTACTGCATTGCCACCAGCAGCAAGCTTAATAGCAAGGCATAGCTGAACCAGTGCCAGATAAACTCTTTCAGGCCAGCGGCAAACAAGCTGGTTTTCTGCTCCAGCAACCCCAGTGACCAGGGCATAGTGTTCAGCCGCTGGATCTGCAAAACGTGCTGATCAATGTCTTGCGGTGGTTGTGCCAGAGAACTGTTGATCAACTGGCCCGATTGATCAAGTAACACGAAATCTGCATCGCTATGTTGCTGGTATACAGGTGCCAACAAAGGTTCCAGTGCCAGGGCGAACACGAAGTGCCCGAGTTTCTTATCCTCAGCGTATAGCGGCAGCATTACAGCAGCCTGCTGCGGCAGGAATTCGCTAAAAAATATCTGCCCCCGCTCGTACGCCGGTTCAGGCATATTCTTTTGATACCATAGCAACAGGTGATCAACGATATAATCAGACCATTTCGTCTGCCCGTTAAAGGCAAAACCCTGCTCAGAGAAATAATACATTCCGACCAGGTGTGGCTGTGTTTCAGCAGCCAGCTCAAAATATGGCTGCAGACGCCATAACATCAGCCGCTCTGTATCAACACTGCCCTCAGCTGTAGTTATTGCCACCGGATTATCGCTTCCATCGCTAAGCTGCAACAACAGCAAGGATGCATCAGTCTCTACTGCCGGTAAGCTCATTTTCAGCAATGACGCACGACGCACGGCCTCCATAAAAGCCAGCACAGGAGTAAACTCACTGTCGAGCTGATTACCAACAGCACTTAACCTGAACTTGGTTTGCAGCACATTGTCGTCGAGGCTGCGGATATAATGCACAACAGCACCTAAAGCCGATAACAACAGCACTAAGATAATACCCAGCAAGGTACTGCGCCGGTATTCAATATAAATGGGATTTTTCATGCAACTCCTTTTGCATATGAGAATGAACTGACGTTTAAATACAAAACAAAAAGCCTAGTTGAACTGCATCATTAGTCAACCAGGCTTTAATTTCAACCTATTTGTTATAAATTTGTTTCAGCGAAAGATGCCAACCGGCTACGCACTACACCATTCAGATTGATGGTAGCACTGCCTTCAAAGTTCTTAAACCGCTCAACAATGTACGTTAACCCAGACGTAACCGCTGTCAGGTAATTGCTGTCAATTTGCGACAAGTTGCCGGAGCAAATCAGCTTTGTGCCCTCGCCGCAGCGCGTGATAATGGTTTTCAGCTGTGCCGCGCTCAGGTTCTGACACTCGTCCAAAATCACGATAGCATTCTGAATACTCCGGCCACGCATAAAATTGACCGACTTAAACTGAATATTGGCCTTTTCCATAATGTAGTTAACGCTGGCGTGCGGGTGTTCATCGGTTTTATGCAGTACTTCAAGCGAGTCAGTAATTGCCGCCAGCCAGGGCGCCATTTTCTCTTCTTCAGTGCCCGGCAAGAAGCCTATTGATTCGGCAATCTCCGGCGTGTTGCGGGTAACAATCACTTTGTCATACATGCCTTTTTCAATCACCAGTTCCAGTGCGGCCGCCAGCGCAATCAGGGTTTTACCGCAACCTGCCGGGCCAGTTAGTACAACCAGATCGATATTGGGATCCATCAGCGCCTGCATCGCCATCGCCTGATAAACATTTTTAGGGTGTATACCCCAGGCATGGCGGTGCATCAGACGCTCGTAGCCAAAATCCAGAATACGAATTTCTTTGTCAGTGATCGCAACCACTTTACCGGCAAAGCCTTCGGCTTCATCAATCAGATATTCGTTAATATAGGCATTTGGCAACACACTGCGATTAACATAGTGGTAAGTCTCGCGGCCTTCGTTTTCGCTGCGGCATTCGCCGACCTGGCTCCAGAAATCACCACTGAATTTGTAATAACCTTTGTATAGAAAGCGCACATCATCAATCAGCTGGTCAGTGCGGTAATCCTCTACCAGCTTTAATCCGGCACCTTTGGCTTTAAGCCGCATATTTATGTCTTTGGTAACCAGAATAACTTTGGTTGGGCTTTTTTCTTTTTGCAGATATAACGCGGTATTGATAATCAGATGGTCATTCTCACCGCCGGGCAAGCCGGGAATTTCATCAGTAATATGATGATCATTAACAATAATAAGGTGGCCACCCTGTTTCTGCTCACCTTGTCTGGGCACCGGCACCCCTTGTAGCATTTGATCCGGCGAGGCATCTTTTAACACATCTTCTAACGCACGAATAGCAACCCTGGCATCGCGGCTGACATCCTTATTCCGGTCTTTGATATGGTCAAGTTCTTCCAATACCGTCATCGGGATAACAACGTCATGTTCTTGGAAGTTTAGGAAGGCAAAAGGTTCGTGTAGCAGGATGTTTGTGTCGAGAACGTAGATTTTCTTTTCTTTACTTTTTCTTCGCGCCATACGGCTCTCCTCTTCGCCTGACCCAGGCCACTTACCTGTGTCATAAAACAAGCATAGTGCAACTGCCGGAGTTTGTCTGAGCCAATTACAAAATATGCAGCTGGTTCAGATACATCAATAATGTGACGCCGGGCTATGTCAGTTTAATGACAAATCAGCGCTATTACAGACACAAATTCAGATGCAGCACGGACTGATTCCTAGTACCATAGCGCCCCCGTTTTAGCTGATAGGTTACCAAATGAAGTTTGCGCTGGGACAACGCTGGATTAGCGACACAGAATCCGATTTAGGTTTAGGCACTATTGTTGCGCTGGAAGGGCGTCATCTGACACTGCTGTTTCCGGCCAGTGGCGAGACCCGCCTC
>NZ_DATCSY010000196.1:0-9749 GCF_036568245.1 Rheinheimera sp.
TAAAGCAACAGTCCGTACAACATAAAGTACGGGCACTGCTGCTCGCTGCAATCCGCTCTGCTGTGCTATGGCGTCAGGCCGGAGGTAGCCGCCTTAACTTTATTTTTAAACGTCGCAAGTTGGTGGCACAGGCAAAACAAATGCTTGCGCAACTACCCTCATCAAGTTTATAGGAGCCTGTATGCAACTGAACGCCCTAACCGCTATATCCCCCGTTGACGGACGTTATGGCAGCAAAACTGTGGATTTACGGAATTATTTCAGTGAGTTTGGTTTAATTAAATACCGGGTGATGGTAGAAGTTCGCTGGCTGCAAACACTGGCTGCAACCACAGGTATAGCTGAAGTTCCGCCATTATCAGCACAAGCTAACCAGATACTTGATGATATTGTCGACAATTTCAGCTTAGCTGACGCCGAGCGCGTTAAAGAAATTGAACGCACCACCAATCACGATGTTAAAGCCGTAGAATACCTGCTGAAAGAAAAGGTAGCAGCAAACAGCGAGCTATCTGCAATCAGCGAGTTTATTCACTTTGCCTGCACTTCAGAAGATATCAACAATCTGTCTCATGGCCTGATGCTATCGGAAGCGCGCGAAAAAGTATTACTGCCTCAATGCGATGCGTTGCTAAACGCAATAAAACAGTTAGCCAATGAGCACCGTAGCGTACCAATGATGGCCCGTACTCATGGCCAGCCCGCCTCTCCTACTACTATGGGTAAGGAAATGGCTAACGTATACATCCGGCTAAAACGTCAGCGCGACCAGATCGCAGCGGTAAATATTCTCGGCAAGCTAAATGGTGCTGTCGGTAATTACAATGCACATTTGTCTGCCTACCCACAACTTGACTGGCATCAGTTGTCTGAGCAGTTTGTTACCAGTCTGGGCCTGAGCTGGAATGCATTCACAACTCAAATTGAACCACATGACTATATAGCTGAACTATTTGACGCTGTCGCCCGCTTCAACACTGTTTTACTCGATTTTGACCGCGATATCTGGGGTTATATTGCGCTTGGCCATTTTAAACAACGCACTATCGCTGGTGAAATCGGCTCTTCAACAATGCCACATAAAGTTAACCCGATAGATTTTGAAAACTCTGAAGGCAACCTGGGTATTGCTAACGCCTTGTTTAACCATTTATCAGCGAAATTACCCGTTTCACGCTGGCAGCGTGATTTAACAGATTCAACGGTACTGCGTAATTTAGGCATGGGCTTTGGTTATACACTTATCGCCTATCAGGCGACGCTCAAAGGTATCAGCAAACTGGAAGTAAATGAGGCTAACCTGCGCGCTGAACTGGATGCGAACTGGGAATTGCTGGCAGAGCCGGTACAGACCGTTATGCGTAAATACGGTATAGAACAGCCCTATGAAAAGCTGAAAGAGCTTACCCGCGGCAAGCGTATTAATCAGGCCGATTTACACCTGTTTATCGATAAACTGGAATTACCAGCTGACGTTAAAGTACAACTTAAGCACCTCACACCAGCAAGCTATATTGGCGCGGCAATAGAAATTACTGACACCTTACAGTAGCTGATAGATCATAAGGCGCTGAAATCAGCGCCTTTTTTCTCAGGGAAAAAATATGTATCAATTGAATCTGGCTGAACTTAGTGTATCTGACTTTCTTAACAACTATTGGCAGAAAACACCACTACTGATCAAAAATGGTTTTAAAGACTTCATCGATCCATTAAGCGCAGATGAACTGGCCGGGCTGGCACAGGACGAAGAAATTGAATCACGGATTGTCAGCTGCGAAGGGCAGCAATGGGACATGCAAACTGGCCCATTCGATGATTTTAGCCAGCTGGGGGAGAACAACTGGACGCTGTTGGTGCAAGCCGTTGACCACTGGCACCCACAGGCTGCCAGATTAATAGACCCGTTTCGCTTTATTCCGAACTGGCGAATAGACGATCTGATGGTGAGCTTTTCCACCCCAGGTGGTGGAGTAGGTCCTCATCTTGATCAGTATGATGTCTTTATTATCCAGGGAGAAGGCAGGCGGCACTGGCGGGTTGGTATGCCGGATCCCTCTTTACAACAACTCTGCCCTCACCCTCGGCTGTTACAGGTGAGCCCATTCCAGGCTTGTATTGACGTTATAACCGAACCTGGTGACATACTTTATATCCCACCTGGATGCCCGCATGATGGCATTAGCCTGGAAAACAGCCTGAATTATTCAGTTGGTTTCAGAGCGCCGGCACAGAAAGACTTACTAACCGGTCTGGCAGACTATCTTATCGACCATGATGTCACCGGCAAACGTTTCACTGATACAGGCCGTCAGGCATCTGTCTCCGTGGGCGCAATAGAGAAAACAGACCTGCTAAAAGTACGCCAACTGATGCAAGAGTTGGTTGACGACAACACTATGCTACCGAGCTGGTTTGGCAGCCTTATCACGCGTGCAAAACACGAGCTGGATCTAAATGAACCTGATCCGCATTATTCAGCAGAAGAGATAGCCGAATATATTGAAGAAGGTTCAGTGCTAAGCCGCACCGGAGGACTGCGTTGCTGTTATTTTCAGGACAATGCCTCCGCTGACATCGCACTTTTTATTAATGGCGATCAGATTACCTTACCGCCTGATGAACTGGCCACAGCCAGGCTATTATGCGATTACACAGAATTGGCATCTGAGCAGAACCAGCATTTTTGCCAAAGTGCGGAACGAACTATGCTGCTAACCAATCTCATTAATCAAGGCTATTGGTACTTCAGCGAATAATATTCACTAACAAAAAACCGCACTCAGTGCTGTTTTTGCTTTGTGTAAACGAAAAATTACAGTTAACTGACGGGGTCCGCAAACCACAACTCGTCTTTATTAAACATGTCGTACAGATCATGGGCTCTGGTAACCAATAGGTTGGCAAAATCGAGCTGCGTCTTGTCGTTCATACCAGACTCAAAAATTTGCTGTGCTTTTAATTGCCAGTGCATCGAAAACGCGCGGACAGCGTCCCGTGCATTTGCTGCAGCTGATACAGCCATATGATCAGTTGGAAGATCACCACTGATTACCCAATATGATTGTTTTTCTTTAGTATTTAATTTCCAAACAGCAAAAAAGGGTGGTAGATAACGGCTTTCAGATACCGCTACATTATCTGGTAAAATCCCTTTACTCGCCAAGTACTGATTGGCTTTTTGAAACTGCTCTCTAACCCAATCAGCACGGGCTTTTTCTGCCTGTGCTATTTGTTCCTGAGTCAACTGCTCACTCATGTCGTTATTTCCTTGGTAATTTTTCTAGTACTTTATTGGACTGCCTGCCAACAATCAAGTGTTGCGCTAAATTGTCGACAATCTACTGGACTGACCAGGTTAATTTTATTGTAGCTTCTGGTGTAATCCAGTCTGAAATGCTACATTTCGCCGCGCAAAAATGCTGCCGCGTCATGGCAGCCAACCCGAACACCTGCCGCAGCTGTTGGCAGTAATTAAACGGAGAAATCAGTCGTGGCCGTATTTAATCATTCTGAGTTCGATAGTCATGAGCAAGTTGTATTCTGCGCAGACGCTGAAACCGGCTTAAAAGCCATTATTGCGGTTCACAGCACTGCGCTTGGCCCTGCGGTAGGAGGTTGCAGATTATGGAATTATGCGTCAGATGAAGCCGCGTTGAACGATGTTCTTCGCCTGTCCCGCGGAATGACCTATAAAAACGCTATGGCTGGCTTACCTTTAGGTGGTGGTAAATCCGTAATTATCGGTGACGCCAAGAAAATCAAATCAGAAGCCTTGTTCCGCGCGTTTGGCCGTATGGTGCACCGCCTGTCTGGCAGCTACTACAGCGCAGAAGATGTTAATATCACGACTGGCGACATCATGATTGTCAATAAAGAGACACCATTTGTTGCCGGTCTGGAAGGTAAAAGCGGTAATCCTGCCCCTTTCACCGCACTTGGTACTTATCGGGGCATTAAAGCAGCAGCTAAGCATAAGTTCGGTTCAGACAATCTGGAAGGTAAAACAGTCGCTGTTCAGGGCTTGGGGAGTGTTGGCTTCTATTTGTGTGAACACTTGCATAAAGAAGGCGCCAGATTGATTGTGACTGACATCAATCAGGAGACAGTACAACGGGCTGTAACACTATTTGGCGCTACAGCAGTAGAGCTGGACGCTATCTACGCAGTAGATGCTGACGTATATGCACCATGCGCGCTGGGCGCTACATTAAATGACGAAACCATTCCTCTGCTAAAAGCGCGTATTGTCGCTGGCTGCGCTAATAATCAGCTACAGCAAGCACGCCATGGTGAGATCTTGCGACAGAAAGGCATTCTGTATGCCCCTGATTATGTCATTAATGCCGGCGGTATCATCAACGTAGCATCCGAAATGCGTCCTGAAGGTTATTCAGAGCAGGAGTCTACCGCCAAAGTCATGGCTATCTATGACACACTGGTTAATATTTTTGAGCGCGCTGACGCTGATAATCAACCAACCAGTGTCGTAGCAGACCTGATGGCTCAGGAAATTATCCGCCGCGGCAAAACGCTGTAAGCCTAACGGACAGAGCCACTATATACCGTGGCTTTGTCCTTTTTCTTTAAAAAGCTCGCCAAGCTTCATCGGCACTATCGCTTTGGCTGTTTCATAACCGACATTATACAGCTGTTGTTTCTGAAAAGAGCTCAGTGCAAAATCGACAGAAGACACTTCGCCCGTATTTACCACCACAGTGTTATGCCAGTATTCTGCATGAACATACTCGCGTGAAACCGCGCTCATAAAAGTTCTTATCAACATGTATATATATGACAGCAACGGAAAATAACGAACAGGTTGTAAAGGTTTTGCTTCACTATCACTTTTAAGCCTGAAGCATATCAGCGGCAAACCAAGACCTGACCAATCATGGTGCAGCGCATCCTCGGACAGAATAACGCCGTCTGTCATAATATGATTCTCAAACTCCTGGAATGAAAAAAACAATGGTATCGACATGGAAAAGCGCACAGCTTTTGATACTTTAAGCCCCGGGGTTAAAATTCGGTTAAACACGACAGGTCCCCCACCATTTATATCTGTTGCCAGCACATGTAAGTCATAATCCAATTGCGCAAAAGTAATACCTTTTAATTGCTTGTCTAACCAGCTCTCCAGTTTATTGCCGTTGCACACCCCCCCGCTTCGCAACAAAGATGTCATAGAAAAACTCCAGAACTGCCTGAAGTCTGTGCTTAGTGCTATGGCTTTAATTTCAGCCAGGCTCCAGCCAGATGCATAGAGAGCAGCCACTATACTACCGCCGGACACACCGACCAGATGACGAAAAGAAAACCCCATATCAATCAAAGCCTGCAAAATTCCTATGTAACAGCTGAGCCGGGTTCCGCCTCCGGAAAAGATGGGTACTATCGCGGTATTGCTTTTGGCTTGCATTCCAGCTTTATCCTTAAACTGATAAATTCTTTGTTAGTATGGGATAAATTCGGCCGTATACCAGACAAGTTAATGGCTAATTGACTACCCTTAGCTGTACGCTTCTATTAAACTATTCAGTTCGAAGTAGGATTGACAAGGATCGTTAGATGAAGACTATATTAATCATAGAAGATGATATCGGCATTCAGAAACAGCTTAAATGGAGCCTGTCTGATTACGAACTCGTCTTCGCACAAGACCGAGCGTCCGCGCTAACTCAGCTGCGCCGCTATGAACCAGAAGTTGTTACCCTTGATTTAGGGCTTCCGCCAGATCCAGCCAATGCCAGCGAAGGCCTCGCCTGCCTGAATGATATACTGGCGTTAAAACCCAACTGCAAAATCATTGTTATCACAGGCAATACTGATACAGAACATGCATTAAAGGCCATCGCACTGGGCGCATACGATTACTACCAAAAACCGGTAGATCCAGAAGTACTCAGTATCATTCTTGCCCGGGCATTTAAAATAAGCGAGCTTGAAACTGAAAACCGTGCGCTAAAAAGCGCTAATCTTGGTAACAATGATATTATCGGCAACAGTGAGGCGATTTTAAAAGCATGCCGTACCGTTGAGAAAATTGCCCCAACAGAAATTACCACCTTACTATTGGGTGAAAGTGGTACTGGTAAAGAAGTGTTTGCCCGTGCAATTCACCGCCAAAGTCCAAGAGTCAACAAACCATTTGTCGCTATAAACTGCGCATCTATTCCGGAAAATCTGCTGGAAAGCGAACTGTTTGGCTACGAAAAAGGGGCATTCACCGGAGCCAATAAAACTACGCTAGGTAAAATAGAATGTGCAAATGGTGGTACTTTACTGCTGGATGAAATTGGCGATATGCCGCTTAGCTTGCAAGCAAAAATGCTGCGATTTCTACAAGAACGGGTAATAGAGCGTGTCGGCGGCAGACAGGAAATCGAAGTAGATGTTCGGGTTATCTGTGCCACTCACCGTAACCTGGCCGAAATGGTGGCAGAACAGAGCTTCAGGGAAGATTTGTACTACAGGATAAGCGAAATAACGCTGCTGATCCCACCACTGCACCAGCGTGGTCACGACATTGTTGTCATAGCTAAGGCGCTATTGAATAAATTTAACCTGGAGTTTAATACCCAGGTGCAGGGCTTTACCGAGTCTGCGATGCAAGCGATGTTACAATATGCTTGGCCCGGTAACATTCGCGAACTGCAAAACAAACTTAAATCGGCAGTGATCCTGGCAGACAGTAAATATATCACCGCAGAA
This sequence comes from Rheinheimera sp., assembly GCF_036568245.1. Classification (GTDB taxonomy): domain Bacteria; phylum Pseudomonadota; class Gammaproteobacteria; order Enterobacterales; family Alteromonadaceae; genus Alishewanella. Next base: position 6,715 of record NZ_DATCSY010000196.1, read on the forward strand.
GATCTGGCTCTTGCGGTACAACACACAAAAATTGATACCTTACGCAAGGTAAGAGAGCTGGCAGAAACTCAGGCTATTCGGCACGCTTACACACTGGCAGCGGGAAATTTATCTAAAACTGCAGATACTTTAGGTATAACACGACCAACACTTTATGCGCTGATTGATAAATATCGCTTACACGACTTACGTAATACCGAGACTGAAAACTAACTTTGCTTTGCTGTGCAAAAGCAGTTTTAAACTGGCAACATAAAAAAAACCCACCGAAGTGGGTTTTCTTATTAAAGGCTAACGCCTTTCTGCTTGGCTTTGTCTTTGATATAAGACTCCCAACTACGCACTTGACGTGACATAGCAGGATCCTTTTTAGCATTCATCAACGCAGCATAGGCTTCTTTATATTTCTTCTGATAGAAATATGCATCTACCAGACTCATATAAACACCCGATGGTTTATCAACATTCATCGATAATGCTTTATCAAATGATGCGATAGCATCGTTGTAGCGCTGAATAGCCAAGTAGGAAGAGCCTTGGCGACGATAAGCATCTGCATCGTTAGTTAACTTCGCCAGCTCGCCATAATACTCAGCGGCTTTTAAAAACTCTCGCGCAGACTGAAAGTTCGATGCTATAAAGTTTAGATTGTTTTTGTCTTTTTTGACCAATCCGCTCTTCATATGTTTTTCCATCGTCGTCGCTGCTTTGTAAGGAATGTTATTATTGGCATACATCTGTGCCAACATCCTTACTTCAGAGTCTTTCTCAAGATAACCCTGTGAATAAGCCAACTGTAACGTTGTTAAAGACTTAGAGAACTCTTCAGTCAACGTATAAAAGTTACCCAGGTACACCCAGAACTGCTTATTTTCAGGGAATAACTGAACCATGGTCTCAACCACAGCAACTAACTCTTTATAACGTTTAAGCTCATACAAAGCAGCCATCTTCAGCTGATAAGGCCCCTCTATCGGTTTTGGTGAAAACCGTATCGCATCATCGGCTGGAGCAAGCACCTTGTCATGCTGGTTCATCAGGTAATACGCATTAGCCATACGCATGTAGGCATCTGAATTCTGCTCACCAGTAAACATAATCCAGTCTTCATATGCCTTAATGGCTTTCTGATATTGCTTGTCCTGTAGCAACATATCTGCCAGTAGCTTCAAAGATGTAGCCTGGTCATTAAATGTCAGAACATCCGGCTTAACAGCCAGCGTCAGATATTTTATTGCCTGCTTCTCGTCTTTAGTCGCATACAGGTTGCCAAGAAAGCGATTTAGCGTAGCTGTATCAAACTCGTTATTAGATTTAACCTCTAATAACGTAGCAATAGCTTCATCTACTTTCTCTTCGTTATACAAATCAAAAGCTTTGACCAACGTTTTGCCCACTCGCTCACCGACGATCTGGGTTTTACGCGCTTTACGCTCTTCAACTTTAGCCATATTAGGTTGTACAGCTGCAGTAACAGAGGTTGCTGTTACACTAAGTGCAGCCGCAATTACCAATGCAGAGGTAAGTTTTTTAAGCTTTAACATCTTAACCTCCTGCCATATCTAAAGTGAAATCAAGTTGAACCTGCTGGCCTGTCTGCTTCATTGGTTTACCGTCAACCACTTTAGGGCTGTACTTCCAACGGCGCAGAGCACGAATAGCTTCACGGTCGAACACACGACGAGGTTCAGCTTCAATCACCTCTACTTCGTCAACGCTACCATCTTCCATAATACTAAAACGCAGTTTAACCCAACCTTGTAAGCCATCACGAGCGGCCTGAACCGGATAACGTGGCTCAATCCGAACGATTGGTGTCGCATCACCATCACGCATCATGCTTGATGGATCACCTAAACCTGCACCACTTGAACCTAAGTTCAGGCCTGGCATATTAAAGCCAATAGCACCGGCCGCATTTGCCGTATCAGGTTCTGGCTGAGGCGCTTTTGGCGGCTGAGCCGGTGGTGGTGGTGGTGGCGGTGGCGGTGGCCGCCGCGTCTGTGTTTCTGAGTCTGGCGGCGTAGTGTTAATTTCAATAACAATACGCTCTTGCTCTTTTACTTCGCGCTTTCCGCTGGATTGCAGCAAAGTAGCCATCATTAAAAACAACAGAAACGTTACCACCGCACCGATTATTAACGATGTTAGGAAACGTACCATAATTACTTAGTCTCCCCGGCTATACTAATCACCAGTGAAGGGTCAGCAGCTTTAATCTGATCCATAACTTCCATTACAATACCGTGCTTAGCTTCTTTATCAGCCTGCACAATAATGGTATCAGTTGGTGACTCAGCTCTTAGCCGTTCAATGTTGGCTGAAACACGCTCAACATCAACCGGGCGCTTATCCATCCAAATCTCACCGTTAGCACGGATAGCGATAAAGATAGTAGCACTTGGTTTCTTTTGAGCCTGAGCAGCTTCAGGTTTGTTTACATCGATACCTGCTTCCTTAACGAAAGACGTGGTTACGATAAAGAAGATCAGCATGATGAATACGATATCCATCATCGGCGTGATATCAATCTCCGCCTGTTCAGCTTCGCGAATACGTTTGCGTGCCATAAAAAACTCTCTTTAATGATGCGGTAAACTGTCGGCTAAAGCAGCTTTTTCGCGCTTAACCTGTACGTCTAACCGCGCACTGAAAAATACACCTGATATCGCTGCAACCAGACCCGACATTGTCGGAATAGTCGCCATAGAGATACCTGTTGCCATGGTTCTTGGGTTGCCGGTTCCCTGTGTTGCCATAATGTCAAACACAGCAATCATACCGGTTACCGTTCCCAACAATCCAACCAATGGACACAGTGCAACCAAGGTTTTAATAAGCAGCATACGCTGGTCTAATTTATCTGAAGCCTCGGAAATCCAGCAATCACGGATCTTATGTGCATACCATGATGTGGTATCTGCTCTGGCGTCCCAACGGGCGATAATATCCTTTTTAAGCTTTGGATATTCCGTTTTAAGAAACCAGTAGCGCTCTATCATCAAAAACCACATGATGAAGAGTACCAGGGCGAC
>NZ_DATCSY010000197.1:0-2901 GCF_036568245.1 Rheinheimera sp.
CGGCTAACAAGATAAACAGTGCCGAAATCAGCAGTACCGTTAACGTCTCTTTGAATTCCAAAATATCGGCGATATCAACACCGCGCATATTGGCAAGCCAGATCCCCATAACGGTAACTGTTAGTAACCCTGACTCTTCCTGTAACAGGTTAGAGCCGACAAAAACGGCTAATACAATAGTGAGTACAGCAGTATTTTGCAGGTAATGCGGTAGCAAATTTTTCCGAAGCACGATACCCACCAGATAACCCGATAATGCACCAAGGCCAAAGCCAACAGACAACATCAGGCCCAGTGCGGTTAATACGTGGTTACCCGTTTCTGACGAAAACGCAATATACTCAAACACCAATACCGCGATAAGTGCACCTAACGGGTCAATCACAATACCTTCCCAGCGTAAAATACTGGCAAGTTTTGATGTCGGCCTGACACTGCGTAACATCGGCACTATAACGGTCGGCCCGGTAACAACAACCAGGGCGCCAAACAGCATGGCGATTTCCCAGCTGAATCCCACCAGAAGATGCGAAGCCAACGTAACACAAGCCCAGGTTATTGCTGCCCCTACGGTAACAAGACTCGTTACCATACGGCCGTGGCTTTTAATTTCTTTGAAGTTAAGCGTTAGTGAACCCTCAAACAGGATCACCGCCACGCCAAGGGAGATAATCGGAAATAACAAGTCACCGAACAGTTCATCGGGGTCCAGCACGCCAAGTGCCGGCCCGAGCAGTAAGCCGGCTACCAACAGCGGTAAAATTGCTGGCAGCCTGAGCTTCCAGCCCAGCCACTGACAAAATAACGATACAATACCTAAAAGTGCCAGCGTGGCAGAAATTTTTTCCATGAGAACCCTGTAAGACGTTCAGCCTGCATAAACATGGCTTAAAAACATAGTTTTAGCATGAATGATGCCAGACAGCGAAGAGAATAATCCCAGTATTATGCCATGTTATTACCATACGATGACCAGTATCAGGCATGCAATTTAAGATAACTCAGGTACAATACGCGCCTCTTTACCGTTATCCGAGTCTGTCATGCTTAGTTTTTTTGAGCGTATTATCAAGCCCTTCCCCGCTATAGAACCAACACAACCGCCAAAAGGCATCTGGGCTTTCTGTCGTCACTATACCAAAGGTATGGAAGCGTCTCTTATCCTGATGTCTATCAGCACAGCGCTGCTGGCGATGATGGAAGTGTCATTGTTCAGCTTTATGGGCCAGCTGGTTGACTGGCTGGTTAAAAACGATCCGCAAAGCCTGTTTACCGAAGAACGCAGCACGCTGATAAAAATGGCATTAGTCACGGTCATACTGCTGCCAGCATTGAGTTTTTTCCATGCTGCGATTGTTCACCAGACTTTGCTTGGTAATTATCCGATGTCTATCCGTTGGCTGGCACACCGTTATCTGCTTCGGCAAAGTATCAGTTTTTACCAGAACGATTTTGCCGGCCGTATCGCCACCAAAGTGATGCAGACATCTCTGGCGGTACGCGAAACAGTGATGAAACTGCTTGATGTGATGGTTTATGTGCTGGTGTATTTTGGCTCTATGCTATTTTTTATCGCCGAAGCAGACTTGCGTCTGGTACTGCCGATGCTGGTCTGGCTGGCCATTTACATAGCAATGCAGTTTTATTTTGTACCCCGGTTAAAAGCAGCATCTACCCGCCAGGCTGATGCTCGTTCCGAAATGACCGGCCGTATCGTCGACAGTTATACCAACATCACAACCATCAAACTGTTCTCTCACACTAATCGCGAAGAAGCTTACGCAAAAGACAGCATGGAGGTGTTTTTAAAGCCGGTATACCGTCAAATGCGCTTAGCAACCGGTTTAAGTGTATCAGTGCAGACACTCAACTATATGCTGGTGTTTAGCATCGCAGCGCTATCCATTTATCTTTGGTCTGATAACGCCATCAGTGTCGGCGCTATCGCTATTGCCGTCAGTCTGGCGCTGCGTCTAAACGGCATGGCGCAGTGGATCATGTGGGAAGTCAGCAGTTTATTTGAAAACATTGGCACCGTGGCCGATGGTATCACTACCCTGTCACAGCCGGCACAGGTCACCAATGTTCCCAATGCTAAAGCACTTGTTGTAAGCCAGGGTGCCATCCGTTTTGAACAGGTTTGCTTTAACTACGGTAAAGCTGCAGATAACGGCAAGGCCGCCGTGCTGCAACAGCTTAACCTGGAGATAAAGCCGGGCGAAAAAGTCGGGCTCGTCGGTCGCTCAGGGGCCGGAAAATCAACCTTGGTCAACCTGTTGCTACGTTTTTACGATGTGGAAAGTGGCCGCATTCTGATTGACGGCCAGGACATCAGTCAGGTGGATCAGGAAAGTCTGCGTCAGCATATCGCCATGGTGACGCAGGACACCTCTTTGCTGCACCGCTCTGTCCGCGACAATATCGTTTATGGTAAACCCGATGCCTCTGAAGCTGAGTTGTTGCTTGCGGCAGAGCAAGCTGAAGCCAGCGACTTTATTGCTGAACTGACAGATCCCAAAGGCAACAGCGGTTTTGATGCTCAAGTCGGCGAGCGAGGGGTAAAATTATCCGGTGGCCAGCGTCAGCGTATTGCAATCGCCCGGGTGCTGTTGAAGAACGCGCCAATCCTGATCCTTGACGAAGCAACCTCTGCACTTGACTCTGAGGTAGAAGCTGCCATTCAAAACAGCCTGAATACCCTGATGGCGGGAAAAACCGTTATTGCCATTGCGCATCGTCTGTCAACTATTGCACAGATGGACCGGCTTATTGTACTCGACCAGGGCGCTATAGTGGAGCAAGGCAGTCACAGTGAGCTTATCGCATCAGGTGGTATTTACGCTCAGTTGTGGGCACACCAAACCGGCGGTTTTATTGGCGTAGACTAATCAGAATACGTCG
>NZ_DATCSY010000198.1:0-7607 GCF_036568245.1 Rheinheimera sp.
TCTATGACCTTGTATGAAGCGCCCGGCGAACTACGGGAGTTACGTAAGTACATTGATAACGGTGAATTTTTAGTTGAAGCCAACGATGTCGGCGCTATCAGTATGTTGCAGGAAAAAAACCTGCCGTTCGTAGCGGGCGCGGCGATTAATTGTTACAACCAGCATACTTTGCGTCAGCTTATCAGTATGGGACTTAGCCGCTGGGTTATGCCGGTAGAACTGTCAGGTCAGTGGCTTGCAGAAATACTAAGCCAAAGCGTTATTGCTGATATACGCTGCTGTTTCAATACCGAAGTATTTGCCTTTGGCCACTTGCCGCTGGCCTGGAGCGGCCGCTGCTTCACTGCCCGCTCAGAAAATCGCAGTAAGGATCAATGTGAACTATGCTGCATTAATTATCCTGCCGGGCGCGAGGTAAAAAGCCAGGATGGCACAGACGTGTTTGTACTCAACGGTATTCAGACCCAATCAGGCTTTCGCTACAATTTAGTCAACCAACTCAATACTATGGCGGATACAGTTGATATAGTGCGGTTAAGTCCCCAGGTCGAAGGTACCTTTGACTGGCTGGCGAAATTTAAGGCCAATATTAACGGTGCCGCACCGCAGCAACTTAGTGCAACCGACAGTAATGGCTTCTGGTTAAATTTAGCCGGGATGGCGACTGGTTAGCAGGGTTGACCGATACAGCACAACACAGGAACTCCAATGACGACACTACAGGCCAAAATTGGCATTGTTACCGTAAGCGACCGCGCCAGTGCCGGTATTTATGAAGATATCTCAGGTAACGCTATTATTGATACGCTAAAAGATTATTTAACCAGCGACTGGCTGGCCGAATACCGGCTTATTCCGGATGAGCAGCCGTTAATTGAGCAAACATTGCGCGAGCTGGCCGACATACATGGCTGTTGTTTAATCGTCACCACCGGCGGCACCGGCCCGGCAAAGCGTGATGTAACACCTGAAGCGACCGAAGCAGTATGTGACAAAATGATGCCTGGTTTTGGCGAGCTGATGCGCGCTGAGTCACTAAAATACGTGCCAACCGCCATCTTGTCCCGCCAGACAGCAGGTTTACGCGGAAGCAGCTTAATTATTAACCTGCCAGGTAAACCCAAAGCCATTCGTCAGTGCCTCGATGCCGTGTTTCCGGCAGTGCCTTATTGTATCGATTTAATGAACGGGCCTTACCTTGAGTGCAATGAAGCGGTGATTAAAGCATTTCGGCCGAAAAGCTGACATTAGCGCCGAAGCAAAAACAGCCATACCACCAGCAACAAGGTAATAAACCAAAAGCCGGATAACAATTGCCAGAACAGCAACGGGTTGGTTTTGTGCTCTTGCTTTACTTCTTCGTGCAAAAATGCCGGATTGGGTTGCTGTAAATCAGTCAATAGCTGGCTGATACTCTGATAGCGCTGTGATAAATCCAGGCTGACACCTTTTTGCAGTGCCCGATCAAACCAGGTAGGGATCACTGCATTAAATTGACTTGCATTGTGATATCGCAGTTTATCGTAGTCCGACGCTGTGCGGCACTCTTCGACTGCGTTGCCATAAGGTAAATGACCGCCGCTGAAGAGTTCATAAGCTATAGTGGCCAGTGCATAAATATCGCCCTGTACGCCAGAATTGTGCCCTAGCAAGTAATGCGGATCTGAATAAGCTGCGGTTCCCAGAGCAGCCTCATGTTGCAAAGGGCTGTATATTTCAGCCAGTCCGGCAATAAATACCGAACCAAAATCAACAATTTTTAATCTGCCATCTGACAGATACATAATGTTGCCAGGCTTTAAATCCTGATGTATCGCGCCCATGCGGTGAAAAGCGGTAAGCCCCCTGGCAATCTGTTTTACTAACTGTATCGCTACAGCTGGTTTTAATGGCTTAGGTTGTTGTTCAAACCAGCTTTCCAAACTTTGCCCCGGTAAATATTCCATTAAATAATACAAGAAGCTGCGCGGCCTTGTTTGTCGAATCACGCTGACAACATATTCTGATGAAATTCGAAGCCCAATCCATTCTTCACGGACAAATCGATCAATATAGGCCGTATCATCCTCATAATTTAACGAAGGACACTTAAGCACAAACTGAATTTGATTTTCTTCGTCTTCAACCAGATATAGATGGCTGCGGCTGCTGGCAAACAACTCTTTGACGACTTTATAGCCATCTAATTTCATACCTACCGATAATGCCGGTGGAAAAGGTAAACGGTTCAGATGCTCGCTCAAATCTTCCAGACTTTGCGTTGCCACCGCACTGACCTCTACCAGAATGAGGCTGACATTATCGTCAGCGCCGTTGGCTAAAGCCTGTGTTTTAAGTTGCTGAGCGGTAGCTGCCAAATCTGAGGCTTTGGTAACCACAGCTTGTAGTATGTCAGGCCTGATAAAATCGGAAATACCATCTGAACAAAGCAAAAATCTGTCGCCGGGTTCTATCTTTACACTTCCTGTTTGCAGTTCGATTTTCGCGTCCATGCCCAATGCCCTGGCCAAAAACTGGCGTTGGCCTGACAAGGTAGTCGTGTGATCAACACTCAATTGACTAAGAACACCAGCGCGCCAGTGATATAAACGACTATCACCAACATGAAAAAAGTACGCGGTTTGCGATTTTAGCACCAGAGACGTGAAAGTGGTCAGATAGCCTTTTTGCTCATAGGTAAACTGATGACTCAATGCATACAACTCGTTGTTAATGGTTGCTAACAACTGCTGCGCACTATAAGAGACAGACCAGCTATCCGGCGTTTGATAGTACTCTTTACAAAACCGTTGTACAGCCGTAACACTGGCCTGCTGTCCTGCTTCTGCAGTGCTAACACCATCGGCCAGAGCAAAACAAGCACCTTTAAACGTTAACAGGTGAGCATCGCCCGGCACTTCCATTGCGATAGCGTCTTCATTCGCCAATTTAATGCCGGCATCAGTCACACCACCGTACTTAAGCTGCAATTGTGCTGCACTCACCTGTATATCCTTAAGTATTCCTGTATCACTAACCGACATTAATACGATGCACTGTACCGTCTTCGCCGACCTCAACAATATGGCCTTTCGGGTCTTGCAGAAACATTACTGCAACAAGACCAATTAATGCTGAAGCAGAAATTACATAGAAGAACATGCTATAACTGACATAACTTAGCACCGTCAAGTACACTACCGCACCTACGTTACCATAGGCGCCAGCCATACCAGCAATTTGCCCTGTCATACTGCGTTTAATCAACGGCACTATGGCAAATACAGCACCTTCACCGGCCTGAACAAAGAAACTACATGCCATGGTGGCCAACACGGCAAGCGGGATCCACCAGTGGCTGTCCATCATGCCCATTAAAAAGTAACCTGCGGCCAAACCACCAATTAAAATAAGCATGCTTTTGCGCCGGCCAAATTTATCAGAGAACCAACCGCCCATAGGCCTTGATACCAGATTCATAAAGGCAAAACCCGATGCCAGCAACCCCGCTTGTACTGCGCTTAAACCCTCGAACGTTTCCAAAAAGTACAACGGCAACATAGATACCACAGCCAGTTCAGAACCAAAGGTGGCAAAGTAGGCGATATTTAATATGCCCACCTGCTTAAAGCTGTATTTATCTGTCTCTGGTACCCCTGCACGCAGATGCTCAACGTTAATCCGCCAGGTTTGCTGTGTTTGCACCACAAAAAGAACTATCAAGCCTGCCCAGAGTGCATACATCATATCTACCGAATATAAGTTCACACCTGCCGGTGACAAGCGCCAGGCCAGCATTGCCAATGCCAGATACATAGGGATATTCATCACGATTAAACCGTACAACGCTCCCCAACTGGTTACCAACATGGCGCCGGTTTTTTTAGGTTTAAAGTACACAGAGCCCTTAGGCGTATTGCGGGCAAATTTATAAAATACCAAGGCATACACGGCGCTGATTACACCCACTGAAGCTATGGCGTAGCGCCAGCCATCTTCACCACCAAAGGCTAATGCCAAAGCTGGCAAAGTCATCGCTGCGGCTGCCGAGCCAAAATTACCCCAGCCACCGTAAATGCCCTCCGCAGTGCCAACCTGATGATGTGGAAACCATTCTCCCACCAGGCGAATGCCAACCACAAAGCCGGCGCCGACAAAGCCCAGTAGAAAACGGAACAGTGCCAGTGCCGAGTAGGTATCAGCAAACGCAAAGCCGATACACAACAGTGCAGAGATAAACAGCAACAAAGAGTACATGATGCGCGGACCATAACGGTCAACCAGCATGCCAACCACTATGCGTGCAGGAATCGTGATAGCGACGTTTAAAATAAGCAGTGCTTTGATCTGAGTGTCACTCAGTGCCAATGCCTGTTTTATATGAATTAGCAGTGGTGCGTGCGCAAACCACATTACAAAGGTCAGAAAAAATGCAAACCAGGTCAGATGCAGCATTTTTATCTTTTGATCAGCCAAATTTAGCAGGTTTAACCTACTGCCAGCGTGTTGTGCTAAAGCAGGGCCAGCCATAACATCCTCCAAGGGATCAACATTAAATTGCTGCAAGTGTAAACAGACCAATAGGCAAAATCATTGATGTAAGACAATGCAAAAATCTATTTTTAAGCAATAAAAACAACGTGATACCTATTAGTAGGTAGTCGCAATATTGCCCCCAACGCCCAACACTTCAGAGCGACATACCTACTTCGGTGTAATAGCAATTCGATTCTTCGGTGTTTTAACGCTTTTGAGGTACACCTTCGTTGTCGCTTTTTTACGCTTGCATTAGCGCTACACTGCTAATTGAAAAAGAATTCTGTTAAATGGGGTATTGATGACAGTCCCAACCTCACTGACGCAAGCCACCTATAACGGGGCAAACCGGGCATTACTACTGGCAACGCTGGCGTTCTCTGCTTGTTTTTCTGTCTGGACACTCTATGCCGTAATGGGGATAACATTACGCCAACAACTGGCATTAAGTGCTACTGAATACGGTATTTTGCTCGCAGCACCAATTCTTACCGGCGCCATATTCAGGCTCCCCATGGGTATGCTGGCAGACAGTTTCAGCGCCAGAAAGCTATGGCTATTGCAGATGCTGGCGGTGATCCCTGCACTCTTGCTGCTACCGTTTGCCGACAGCTTTAGCAGCTATTTGTTGCTTGGCTTTTGGTTTGGTATCAGCGGAGTTTCCTTTAGTTTGGGTGTGCGTTATGTAAGCCAGTGGTTTGCCTCGAGCCGTCAGGGGCGCGCTCTTGGATTGTTTGGCATAGGCAACGCTGGGGTCGCCATTACCTTTGTTTTGGTGCCGTTTGCGATTGAATACGCGGGCTGGCAATGGGTTGGCCCGATATATGGCGCAGGTATGCTTGTGATCAGTCTGCTTTTCGCATTATTGGCGCCTGCTGAACCTATATTGCAAGAGGCGTGGATCAATAAAAAAAAGCTGAAACAGCTATACAAAGATGCCCGTATCTGGCGCTTTTCATTGTATTACTATTTTGTCTTTGGTAGCTTTTTAGCTCTGTTACTGTGGTTACCGCAATACTACATGCAGGCTTACAGTATGAACGAGCAGCAGGCTATGGCATTTACGCTGTTTTTTGCGGCTACGTCTTCTATGGTTCGGGCACTGGGAGGTTGGTTTGCTGACCGTTATGGTGGCCGAGCGGTCAATTGGAGCGTGTTTTGGGTATGTATAGTGTGTTTGTTTTTTCTAAGCTACCCCCCAACGACATTAGTGATCCACGGTTTGGAAAAAGATGTGCACCTTGAAATCAGTATCAATGTCTGGTGGTTTACCTTGCTCATTTTCATTATCGGTGTAGCACAAGGTTTTGGCCGTGCAAGTGTTTACAAGGTAATCCACGACTACTACCCAAATCATATGGGCAGTGTCGGCGGTTTTGTCGCCGCTATAGGAGCGCTCGGTGGCTGTACACTACCAATATTGTTCGGAGTCGCTCAGGATATACTGGGCATAGTTACCGGTTGTTTTATGATTTTATACGGTGTTTTGGCAATTTGTATGATTACGATGTTTTTTGCCAATCAGGCTGCGCAGTACCAGCAAAAGCTCGCTGCAGCACGTTCAGACAACTTCTTGCTTGATGATAGAGACGCTTTAAACTGCGAGGATAAATAATGCAAATTACCGATCTGGCAACAGAACAAAAGCTGCTACCACTTTTACGCCAGGCTTTTCGTCCTATGTTCTTATTTGGTGCCATATTCAGCACTGTCGCCATGTTACTGTGGGGGCTGACGCTAGCAGGCCAGATAAAACTCACGCCCTTCGCCAATGTGCTTTTTTGGCACAGCCATGAAATGTTATTTGGTTTTGTCAGTGCTATCGTTATCGGTTTTTTGCTCACGGCAGTACAAAACTGGACCGGGCTTAGGGCACCACATGGAAACAGCCTGCTTTTTATCAGTCTACTGTGGCTAAGTGCGCGACTGCTGCTGTTGTTCGGCCAGGACTTACCACTGTACCTGGTCGCCAGCGTCGATCTCAGTTTTCTCCCCGTATGCGCGTTTTTACTGGCCCGGCCTCTAATACAGGTTGGGCAACAACGTAATTTGTTCTTTGTGCCGGTACTGTTATTACTTACTGCCTGTAACGCGTTGATGTACATTGGCGTTTATACAGAACGCTACGATTTCGTGCAGTTAGGCAGCCAGAATGCGGTCTGGCTTATCACCTTGCTGATGGCAATAGTTGGCGGCAGAGTACTGCCAATGTTTACTGCCAACGGCACCCAAACCAAAAAGGTCGAACCCATCCTGTGGCTGGATCGCCTGGCTCTTGCTTCACTGTGGCTGATTTTTGTTGTTCACTTTTTTGCGTTAAACCGGTATTTACCGACTGCAACACTCAGCGCTCTGTTTGCGGTTAGTGCAATATTAACCTCCTGGCGTTGTCTGCGCTGGAAAATCTGGACCACCTTCAAAGTGCCGCTACTGTGGTCACTGCATTTAGCGTACTGGTGCATACCGTTGGGCCTTGCATTATACAGCGCTCGTTATGCCGGTTTTAATATCAGTAACAGCATAGCGCTGCATGCGTTAACTGCCGGTGCTATGGGTAATATGATTTTAAGCATGATGGCAAGAGTTTCCCTGGGACACAGCGGGCGAATGCTCAAACCTCATACCGTAATGTCTTTGGCATTCTTGTTGGTATTGGCAGCTGCAGTTAGCCGCACCGCTCTGATCTGGCTGTTTCCATCACACACCATGCAGTGGTTATGGCTTGGCGTCGGTGGTTGGGTGCTGGCTTACCTGCTGTATGTGTTGGTATATTTTCCGGTGTTAACCACTCCGCGGGCCGATGGCCGTCCGGGTTAACACCGCTGTTACCTCTGAATAGGTAACCGTACAGCGGCTTTGATATACATCAATAATTCAACCGGCACGGCATCTACACTAAGGCCATGTTCACCACATGACAGGGTCTTAGTATGGATGATGATTACACAGATAAACCATTGGTATATGCCTGTTCAGGTTGCTCTAATGTCGCACAGTTAGCAAACGATTTGGCGGTAGTGCTCGACCGCGAAGGATCTGCACAAATGTCCTGTATTGCCGGCGTTGGCGGTAAAGTAAAACAATTGGTCAAA
>NZ_DATCSY010000199.1:0-3807 GCF_036568245.1 Rheinheimera sp.
CAACTGGCCCTGGGCCTGTGCCAGCTGTACCTGATAATCAGAGGGGTCGATCTGTGCCAGTAGCTGGCCTTGCTCAACTTTGTCACCTTCTTTAAACAGCAATTGCTGTAAAGGCCCGGATACCCGGCTTTGCACCACCACCGTATTTAGGGGTGTAACAGTGCCAATGGTTTTTACCTGCACGCGTAAGTCTGCAGGTTGCGCCGAAACTACCCTTACCGGCACTGGCATAGCCCAGGGATTCATTGGCCTGCCGGCCGGCGCAGTAGCCTGCTCGGTTGCTGGCCAGAACCAGAAAGTGGCGATTGCAGCAGCAACAACCACTCCTGTTATCAGTAAAGGTTTATTTAACGACGCCATCTGTGATCCCTGTAGCCCAAACATAATTCGCCCACACTATAAAGGCGGCTTGGTAAGGGCTCAACACAGCAAACGTCAAGATTAAGTAAAGATTACGCCACTCTCGGCAGATGGCTGCATATCAGCGGCGAATGCCGGTTGCGAGTGTTTTATCAAATTGCTGCTGTAGCTTTTGCGTCAGAAAATCCCGCAGCGCCATTACTACAGGTGTCAGCTGCTGACGACCGGGTACCAGCAAGCTTAACGGAGCGGATTCACCCTGCCAGTCGGCACACAGTACCCGCAACTTTCCCGACAGCAGATCTTCACTCACATCAAGCAAAGATTTAAATGCTATGCCCCGGCCTGCAACAGCCCAGCGTCTGACAACGTCGCCGTCATCAGAAATATAGTCACCTTTAATATCAATGCTGAGCGGATTACCAGCCTGGCGGAATTGCCAACGGGTGTGGGTACTATCTCTTAACATGAAACATAAACACCGATGCTCAGCCAGCTGCAGCGGATGAGTTAGTTCGCCGCACTGCGCAATATAGTCCGGCGCTGCGCATAACACTCTGTAGTTCTCAGCACACAGGGGTAACGCGACCATGGATGAATCGGCGAGATGACCATAACGGATAGCAACATCTACCGGATGTTTATATAAATCAGTCAGCCTGTCGCTGATATATAAGCGTAAATGCAGATCAGGGTGTAGCAAACCAAACTCGTCCAGCCAGTTTAATAACAGGTTTCTGCCCAAATCGGACGGTACAGACAGTTGCAACTGGCCACTGAACGACTGCCGCTGTTGCTGCAACTGACGGATACCCTCGTCAATCTGATCAACGCCTTGCTGGCAATATGCCAAAAAAGTGTCACCCGCTTTGGTCAGCCGCAATGAACGGGTAGAGCGCACAAACAACTCTGCACCTACTTGTTGTTCTAGGCGTTTTATCGCTGCGCTGGTGGCAGCAGGAGTCAGGTTCAACTGATGTGCTACCTGTGTCAGGTTTTGTAATCTGGCCACCGCTATAAAGATTTTCAAGTCATGCATAATTCGCATTGTTCTGCCTGCCGGAGCTAATTAATGTAAACAGTGTCGTATTGTGCCTTTACCTGCTGCACAAACACTTTTGGCGACTGACCATAAACACGAATAAATGCGCGGCGCATCCGCTCCTCGTCACCAAACCCCGTCAGGTTAGCAATATGGCTAACCGAGGTATGTCCCTGCTCTATTAGCTCGCGAGCTTCTTCAATACGAAGCTTTTCTATCGCTTTGGCTGGCGCCATGCCGGTTTGATTCTGAAATACCCGGCTGAAATGACGTGGGCTCCAGTGCACATGTTCTGCTAACGTCTCTACACTGAGGTCGGTATGCAAATTCGCTTTGGCAAACTGCAGCGCTTGTCTTATACGGTCGGATCCAGGTTCTAACTCGGTCATCGCCGAAAACTGTGATTGTCCGCCACTGCGCCGATGATAAACCACCATCAGACGGGCAATTTTCTTACTGATCTCTGTCCCCAGATCGGCCTCTACCAGCGCTAATGACAGATCAATACAAGCAGTAACCCCTGCTGATGACCAAATGGCGCCATCTTTCACAAAGATTTTATCCTCATCTACCTTTACGTCCGGGTACAGCTGCTGCAACTGACGCCCCCAGGCCCAATGTGTAGTGGCTTTTTTACCCTGTAGCAAGCCTGCATTTGCCAAAATAAAAGCACCGGAGCATATGCTACCAATACGACGGGTTACCTTGCTGGCTTCCAGCAATATGTTTTCCAGCTCAGGTAAAGCTGGGGGAATATCTAAAGCCCCGGCTACCAATAAAGTGTCATAAGCGCCGAAACCTATTGGCTGCGTTTCGATGAGAATGCCAGTTGAGCTTCGTACCGGCCCACCTGCTACAGACACAGCCGTAAACTGATAATTGGTGGTAGTCTGTAAGGTGTTAGCAAACTCAAACACCGTCAATGCCGCCAGATCGAGTATCTGAAAGCCGTCAAAGACTATTAAACCAATTCGCTTTATCACAGCATGTCCCAAAAATAACAAAACAATATAAATAAGACATTAGCGCACATTCATTAAAAGGTAAATAACACGCAAAATTAAACAATAACACTCAGAACAAAAGTCCTATTTTGCGTGTTTTATGTCATTTAACACTTTTCTATTTACTTGCATTATGTTGCTCAGGGCAAGCCAGCGATTTGCCCACATACAACACCCTGCTGACCTGACAGGTATTGCGACAGGGAAAAACTAACGTATTGCAACAGGAATTAACCATGAACATGACAGACAACACCATTTTTATTACCGGCGGTACTTCGGGTATTGGCCGTGCTATGGCTGAAGCTTTCCATGCTTTAGGCAATAAAGTGATTATCAGTGGCCGGCGTAAAGCATTACTGGATGAGGTAACAAAAGCCAATCCTGGCATGACAGGCATAGAGCTGGATATTCAGGATCCTGAACAAATTAAAGCGGTCGCCAGCCGTTTAGTTCACGAGCATCCGACGTTAAATGTGTTGTTTAACAATGCGGGTATTATGCCGTTCGACGATGCTGCCGGTGATGTCGACGATGAGAGCGCTCTGGCTACTGTTAATACCAATTTGTTAGGCCCGGTCAGAATGACAGCAGCGTTATTGCCACATCTGAAACAGCAACACAATGCAGTTGTTATTCATAACTCATCGGTACTGGCCTTTGTACCATTGGCGACAAACGCCTTGTATTCCGCAACGAAGGCTGCCATTCACTCTTACGCTATGTCTCAGCGCTTTGCATTGAGAAATCAGGGGGTAAAAGTTGTAGAAATATCCCCTCCCTGGGTTGATACCGACTTAATTTACAAAAGTGGCGATCCACGGGCTATGCCACTGGAGACCTTTATTAACGAGACAATGCGGATACTGGCGACTGGCGCAGATGAAGTCTATGTCGCAGATATCAAACCGCTGCGTGATAACCCTGGCTCCACTGAGCATGATTTTTTTAATGCGTTCAATCAATCAATTGAAGATAACCCAATTCCGGTTGCTCATTAAGCTACAAACCCCGGCTATTTGCCTGCCGGGGCCAGCAAAGCCTTATTACTAAACACTGAATAAACGGAGAACCATTATGTCACGCAATACTGCACTTATTACCGGCGCTTCATCAGGAATTGGCGCGGTTTACGCCGACCGCCTGGCGCGTCGCGGTTATGATCTGGTACTGGTAGCTCGTAATACTGATCGATTAAAACAGGTAGCCCAGAGGATTAGCCAAGAGCACGACGTCAATATTCAAATTGTACCTGCCGATCTGGCAACCCCGGCGGGATCTGCCATTGTGGAGGACATACTGAAAACAGGGCAGGTTAGTTTTCTAGTCAACAATGCCGGTTTCGGTGCTGTGTCTACGCTGTTACAAACGAATATTGATGACATGGTAAACATGATTGAT
>NZ_DATCSY010000200.1:0-3017 GCF_036568245.1 Rheinheimera sp.
CATTGTAATGCTACCGAAAAAGCCGCGATAAAACTGGCCAGGCTGGGCCGGCCGGTTAAAAAGATGATTGGCGGTGTTACCGGCTGGTTGGATGAAGGCTTTACGCTGGTAACTGAGCGCTAAATCTGTAATGACTGCTAAAAAAGGGCGTTACCGCCCTTTTCATTTACGCAATGCAAATTATTCATCTGCCTGATAAAACAACTGGCCGCGAATGGCGCCGGCCGGGTAATCGGGGTTATGTACGTTAATGTAATAGTCTTGTGGGTTTTCCAGAATTTCGCTGACACTGATACCGGTGGGAAACTTGCCGGCCTCGCCTTCAGTTAAACAATCGGCGGCATTGCCATCTTCCGGCCCGGCCAGCACGGCCACCACAGGGCCGTTTTCGCCCTGTTTACCCTGATGAATATGTGCCACTATGCCGCTGCCTACCGGCACCAGCTGAATTTTGGCGACCGTCAGCACATAGCACAGCGTAAAGGGGTCGTTATCAATGCCAAACACATACGCCTGCCCCCTGCCATTGGGGTCGCCGACGATACGTTTGTTACTGCCATCAGCTGCAACTTCCTGCCTGCCGTCCAGGGTTGCTTCCAGCAGGCTGTTAGTATGCCCGGCCAGGGCGCTTGTACTGACAAAAGCACTTGCGATCAACATCGTAAAAGCCGTTTTATTGCTAAACATGGTATTTCTCCGTTAAGTTCAGTGATGTCGATAAACTCCAACAACGGACTACAGTTATCAGCTATATAACGACTGAGGTTTTAAACCGGATGCAGCTGCAGTGATATTTTTCCGGTGCTGTTTTTGCATCAGTTTGCCGCTGTACTGATACAAAAGCCCCGCTACACCGTAGTGCCGGTTATCAGACAGACAAATCAAAGGAACACGATGAAAACACTAATTTATACTGCTTTGTTATGCATTCTGCTTACCGCCCTGCCCGGCTGCACCGGCAAACCCGATGGCGTAACGCCGGTAACGCCGTTTGCGCTTGAGCGTTATTTAGGCCAGTGGCATGAAATTGCACGACTGGACCACCGCTTTGAGCGTGGTTTAACGGATGTAACAGCGAACTACAGCCTGCGAGATGATGGCGGTGTAAAAGTCATCAACCGTGGTTTTAGCGCTGAAGATAATGCCTGGGAGCAGGCCGAAGGTAAGGCGTATTTTGTCGGTGACTCTAATACCGGTGCGCTTAAGGTATCGTTCTTTGGCCCGTTTTACGGCAGTTACAATGTGGCGCGCTTAAGCGACGACTACAGCATGGCACTGGTGATTGGGCCGTCGCTGGATTACGCCTGGTTGCTATCACGTAGTAAAACCCCGGCCCAAACGCAGTGTGATGCTTTTATGCAAACGGCTACTGATTTAGGTATTAAGCCAGGGAGTTGGATTTGGCTGCAGCAATGTGGCACTGAATAAAGCGGGTAAAACATTGCTGATAGCCCTCGCTGTCAAACGCCTTTGAGGCCGGGTTCATAAAACCGTGGCCGCAGGCTGTCTGCACCGCAGTGATGCCAGGCTTTTTACTTAGTTCTGTGCAGATAGCTGCCACAGCAAAATGCGGCTCGCTGTGGCCAAAAATAACCTGCACCGGCAACTTTGGTCTGACAGCAAGATGCTGATGAATTTGCCCGGGGTAAAACAGTACTGCCTGAGTTATTTGCCCGGCATCAGCTGCAGCAAGTCCCCGCCACAGCGCTGTTGCACCGGCGCTAAAGCCCAGCGCAAGCGTATAGGGTTGCGCCAGCGCCTGTGCAATACAGGCAGCATAAGCGTCGTGGCCGCCGTTACTGCTGTATGCCTGATAAGCAGCTGTTTCATCTACAAAACTCTGCTCCCCGCCCTGATAAGGGTCGATAATGGTCACCGCAGTACCTGCTGCCGTAATATCCTGCAGCAAAGGCTGCAACGCAGTGCAGTTACCGAAAATATCTGTTACCAGTAGTATATTGCTACTCAACTTAATCACCTGCTTCAGATAAAACCACTGCCGCCTGCGGCTGCAACTGTGCCTAAGATAACATTTTGCTCCTCACCAAACCTGCAACTTTTACAATTTAGGCAGGCTGGCATGAACACCTTACAGGGTTGATCAACTGAGTTCTGCCGCCAGCGCCGCTATGGCGCACTGTTGCCGGGTTGGAACAGCTCTTGCTGTACTCTTTAGCAGAATTAACCGCCAGCACCGGCGAATGTTAAAAGCTAATGTTAAGTACTTAGGAGGACCAGATGGCAATTATTAATTGGGCAACCGCGAAATATGAAGGCCTGGGTAAAGAGGGTAAAGGCCAGGTGTCTACCCAGTCGGGCGCGTTAAAACAACAGCCTTATGGTTTTAACACCCGCTTTGAAGATAAAGCCGGCACCAACCCGGAAGAGCAGGTAGCTGCCGCTCATGCATCCTGTTTTACCATGGCACTGTCTTTTGCATTAGCTAAACAGGGCTTTAGTAAAGGCACGCTCGAATCCAAAGTGGACATTACGCTGGTAAAAGACGGTGATGGCTTTGCCATTACTAAATCAGAAATCCGGCTCGATGCCAAAGTGCCCGGTATCAGCGGTGAGGAGTTTGAAAAAACCGCAGTAGAGGCCAAATTAAACTGCCCAATCTCTAAGCTGCTAAATTGCGATGTGACGCTTGATATCACCTCGTTTGACGGCAATTAAAGCCACCCTGCCTGCAAAGCGGCACTCTGTTTTGCAGGCGCAAACAACCCGGAGGCCAAGCAGATGACAACAGACACCTCAACGCACAACAGCCACGGTATTGCCAACTACGAGGCGCTGAAAACGGCAATAGCCAACAACGAAGCGCAGCGGATAAAAGAGTTACTGGCGGGTAAGTCGATGCAGCAACTGGAAAAAGACTACCTGCTGGATTTAGCCCGGTTGGACAATAACCGCACTATCATCGCACTGCTCGACGCGGTGCCGGTACGTAAGTAGCCAGTGTACAACCAACAGTGGCGCTAAGCCGGCGGCGTGTTAAGGCTGATTAAATTCTGATA
>NZ_DATCSY010000201.1:0-2823 GCF_036568245.1 Rheinheimera sp.
ACACCGGGCCTGCTGGCCAATATCGGTGAGGTATTTCAGCGCTGCGATGTTAACATCCATGCCGCCAAAATCACGACTATCGGCGAGCGCGCTGAAGACTTTTTTATGATTTCAAATAGCGACGATCAGGCCCTTTCCACAGAGCAGCAAAGTGAGTTGAAACGGGCACTTATCGAGCAACTATCACAGCAAACAGAAGGCAATTAACACATTATGTCAGAGTTAAAAAGCATCATTGAGAGCGCATTCGAGCTGCGCGCCGACATTACCCCGACTACAGTTAGCAGCGAAATAAAGCAGGCTGTAGAAACAGCGCTTAGCATGCTGGATAACGGCACAGCCCGGGTAGCAGAAAAGATTGCCGGTGAATGGGTTGTGCATCAATGGTTGAAAAAGGCTGTATTGCTGTCGTTCCGCATCAATGACAATCAGGTTATGGACGGCGCTGAAAACCGCTTTTTTGATAAAGTACCAATGAAATACGCCAGTTACAGCGACGCACAGTTCCGTAGCGATGGCGTGCGCGTAGTGCCGCCGGCAGCGGTACGCCGCGGCAGCTATATTGCGAAAAACGTTGTATTAATGCCGTCATACGTCAATATCGGTGCCTATGTTGGTGAAGGCACTATGGTCGATACCTGGGCCACTGTTGGCAGTTGTGCACAGATTGGTAAAAACGTGCATTTATCAGGTGGTGTCGGTATCGGTGGCGTGCTAGAACCACTGCAGGCCAATCCGACCATTATTGAAGACAACTGCTTTATCGGTGCCCGCTCTGAAGTAGTAGAAGGTGTTATTGTTGAAGAAGGTGCTGTGTTATCTATGGGCGTTTATATCAGCCAGAGCACCCGCATTTATGATCGTGAAACCGGAGAAATAAGCTATGGCCGTGTACCAGCCGGTGCTGTAGTCGTGCCAGGTTCAATCCCGGCTAAAGATGGCAGTCATAGTTTATATGCCGCTATTATTGTGAAAAAAGTGGACGCTCAAACCCGCGCTAAAGTAGGCATTAATGCGCTGCTGCGCAGCGTGGAATAACAGCATATAACGCATCGCTTAAATGCAAAACGGCAGCTGAGCTGCCGTTTTTTTTATGGTAGTCGCGCTAAAGGCTGACTCAGCCAATCACCATCAATACGCCATAACCAACCAAACCAACTAACGCAAACATGGAGTATTCAAGGCGCTTTTCGAAACGCTTTTCCGGGCCAACTTCAGCTGGCACTAACAGCGCAGAGACCAGACAGGTTAAGCCTGCCAGTAAAAACAGTGTCGTTAAGCCAAATACCAGCGCAGAACCTAACATTGCCATATCTCACCTTTATCTGAAGTTATTATTACCGCCGCATCCGCGTTCGCGCGGCTAAAAGCGGTCGCATTCTAGCACAAAAACCGCCACCATATGCCAGCACTGTGTTACCCGCGTTATATTCTGTTACCAAAAATGCCGTTTTGACAACACCAGCCGACGTTGGCTCATCGTATACTGACAACTTAGTTGTAGCAGTTTTCTACCGGGGTAACTAATGTACTACTTTTTTCGTGGCTTAAGTTTGATCCACACCAAAGGTTTAAAACGTTTTGTGCTGGTTCCCTTAAGTATCAACCTGGTGTTGTTCTCTTTTGCGTTTTATTTTTTACTACAGCAGGTCAATGCGCTGGTTGCAGCGGTACAGCAATATCTGCCTTCCTGGCTGCACTGGCTGGAGTATTTACTGATACCACTGGGTGTGATGACGCTGGTGATAGGCCTGGCATACAGTTTTACGATGGTGGCCAATTTTATTGCCGCCCCTTTTAACGGTTTGCTAAGTGAGAAAGTTGAGGCGCACTTATCCGGCAAAACACCAGCGGACACCGGCATCAGCAGCTTTTTTAAAGATATGCCACGCATGCTAGGACGTGAATGGCAAAAACTGCTGTATGCGCTGCCACGCGCCATTATTTTATTTGTGCTGTTTTTATTTTTACCGCTGGTAGGCCCGATACTGTGGTTCTTGTTTACCAGCTGGCTGCTGGCGATACAGTATACCGACTACCCATACGACAACCACAAAATAGACTTTCGCAGCATGCGCCAGCAACTGCGCAACCAACCGGGCACCAGCTTTGCCTTTGGCGTGACAGTAAATATCGCCTGCATGATCCCGCTGTTTAACCTTTTTGTTATGCCGATAGCGGTATGCGGCGCCACCGCGATGTGGGTAGATAAACTGGCCGCGCAAAACGACCCGGCACTAAAAGCACCAGGCACTAAGGCCTACAATAAGCTGGATAAGTACTGTTAAACGTTACCGCCGCGTGCCCCGGTAATCACTTATAAAATAGCCGGATTAACGGCTTGACACCTATACGGCCAAACATCATTATGGCTATAAATTAAGCTACTAACGATGCCATTATGACCTACATACACGACACCATTGTTAAGCTGCAGCACAGCAGCCCTGCCCAGGCAGAGTTTTATCAAGCGGTAGAAGAAGTTCTGGATTCCTTAACTGCCATACTGGAGCATACGCCCAAATATCGCCAACAGGCGATTATTGAGCGCATGGTTGAACCAGAACGGCAAATTATGTTCCGCGTGCCTTGGGTGGACGATAAAGGCCAGATCCGGGTAAACAAGGGTTATCGCGTTGAGTTTAATTCAGCTCTGGGACCATACAAAGGCGGGCTGCGCTTTCATCCGTCTGTCAATGCCAGCATTATTAAATTTCTTGGTTTTGAGCAGCTGTTCAAAAATGCCCTCACGGGTTTACCTATTGGTGGAGCTAAAGGCGGTGCCAATTTTGACCCTAAGGGTAAATCAGACGGCGAAATCAT
>NZ_DATCSY010000202.1:0-38325 GCF_036568245.1 Rheinheimera sp.
CTGCGCGAAACGCTGCAATACGCCGCCGGCTTCGTAAATAGACACCTCTTCACCGGTGTCTAAACGGCAAATGACTGGCACATTCAGTGTCTCACCATTTGTACGATGAATAACCAGCGTTAACGTCGCACGCGGTGTACGCTCTCCAACCACATCGTAGGTTTCAGTACCATCTAAACCCAGTGTTTTACGGGTGGTACCCGCTTTAAATTCCAGCGGCAGCACGCCCATACCTATTAAATTAGTACGGTGAATACGTTCAAAACCTTCAGCTGCAATCGCTTCGACACCGGCTAACCTTACGCCCTTTGCGGCCCAATCGCGTGACGAGCCCTGGCCGTAGTCGGCACCGGCAACGATGATCAGCGGCTGCTTACGTTGCATGTAGCTTTCAATCGCTTCCCACATGCGGGTTACCTTACCCTCTGGCTCTATCCGTGCCAGTGAGCCTTGCTTCACTTTGCCATCAACAATAGCCATTTCATTAATCAGCTTGGGGTTTGCAAAGGTTGCGCGCTGCGCTGTCAGGTGATCACCACGGTGCGTCGCGTAAGAGTTAAAATCCTCTTCCGGCAGACCCATTTTATGCAGATACTCACCGGCTGCGCTGTCCGGCATAATGGCGTTCGACGGTGATAAGTGATCAGTGGTGATGTTATCGCCCAGCAGTGCCAGTGGCCGCATGCCTTTTAATGCGCGCTCACCGGCCAATGCGCCTTCCCAATAAGGCGGGCGGCGAATATAAGTGCTTTGTAAGCGCCAGTCATACAGCGGACTGATTTGCTCACCGAAGTCGACCGCAACATCAAACATAGGCTCGTACACTTTGCGAAATTGCTCAGGTTTTACGCTGGACGCCACTACTGCATCAATTTCAGCATCAGTTGGCCAGATATCTTTCAATGTGATTGCGTTTTTATTTTCATCATAACCAAGCACATCTTTTTCGATATCAAAACGAATAGTGCCGGCAATCGCATATGCGACAACCAGTGCCGGTGATGCTAAAAATGCCTGTTTGGCATAAGGATGAATACGGCCATCAAAGTTACGGTTGCCCGATAACACCGCAGTAGCGTACAGATCGCGCTCTACCACTTCTTTCTGGATCACCGGATCCAGCGCGCCGCTCATGCCGTTACAGGTAGTGCAGGCAAAGCCGACAATACCAAAGCCCAGCTTTTCCAACTCAGGCAGCAAGCCACCCTCTTCCAGATACAGCTGTACAGCTTTAGAGCCGGGGGCTAAAGAGGTTTTCACCCAGGGTTTACGTGCTAAGCCATATTTATTGGCGTTGCGCGCCAGCAAACCGGCCGCGATAACGTTACGCGGATTACTGGTATTAGTGCAGCTGGTAATAGCTGCGATAATCACTGCACCATCCGGCATTTTGCCGTCTTCCTGTACGTACTTGCCAGCGATACCTTTAGCCGTGAGGTCAGCTGTCGACAACCGCGCATGTGGGTTAGAAGGCCCCGCCATGGTGCGGCCAACACTGGATAAGTCGAATTTAAGCACGCGCTCGTACTCGGCGGTTTTTAAGCTATCGCTCCAGAGGCCCGCAGCTTTAGCATAGGTTTCTACCAGTTTTACCTGCTCTGGTGCGCGGCCAGTTAGCGTCAGATAGTCCAGTGTTTGCTGGTCGATGCTGAACATGGCGGCAGTAGCACCGTATTCTGGTGTCATATTCGATATTGTTGCCCGGTCACCCAAACTTAAGCTGTCAGCACCTTCGCCGAAAAATTCCAGGTAACTCGACACCACTTTTTCTTTACGCAGAAACTCAGTCAGTGCCAGCACTATATCGGTCGCCATGATGCCTTCCTGTGCTTTGCCGGTCAGCTCTACACCAATGATATCCGGCAGACGCATCCAGCTGGCACGGCCCAGCATTACGCTTTCCGCTTCTAAACCGCCTACACCTATGGCAATAACGCCCAGTGCATCAACATGCGGTGTATGACTGTCGGTACCGACCAGAGTATCCGGGAAAGCCACGCCGTCTTTGGCGTGAATTACCGGCGACATCCGCTCCAGGTTTATCTGGTGCATAATGCCGTTTCCGGGTGGAATAACGTCAACGTTTTTAAAGGCTTTTTTCGTCCAGTTGATAAAATGGAAGCGGTCGTCGTTACGGCGATCTTCTATAGCGCGGTTCTTATCAAAAGCATCTTTCTCAAAACCAGCGTGTTCTACCGCTAATGAGTGATCCACAATTAGTTGCGTAGGCACTACCGGGTTAACTTTGGCAGGATCTCCGCCTTTTTCCGCTATGGCGTCCCGCAAGCCGGCTAAATCTACCAGGGCGGTCTGACCTAAAATGTCATGGCATACTACGCGCGCCGGAAACCACGGAAAGTCCAGGTCACGTTTGCGGTAAATAAGCTGTTTTAATGCATCTGTTAACATGGCCGGGTCGCAGCGGCGTACTAAGTTTTCGGCATGCACACGTGAGGTGTACGGCAGTTTTGCATAAGCGCCTGGCTCGATGGCGTCTACCGCGGCCTGAGTATCGAAATAATCCAGGTGAGTGCCTGGCAGTTTCTTACGGTATTGGCTGTTCATGGTTTTTTACTCTGTCTGGCGAAAAGAGGGCTTAGCCCTCTTTGAAGTGTTCTTGTAGTCAGGTGGAACCTAACGGTTGCAAGCCCGCCGTGCTCGCCACAGCAACTCGCCCTAATGCCTGCGGCAGGGCTCAGACACTCTGTGGCTGCGCCAACGGGTTCCAACCTCAGTTCCTTGATTAACGCTGCGCTATCGGCTTAACATTACGCGGTTCTACACCAACGTAATCAGCACTTGGCCGGATAATACGGTTATCTGCACGCTGCTCCATTACATGCGCTGCCCAACCTGTTAAACGGCTACAAACAAAGATTGGTGTAAACAGCTTAGTTGGAATGCCCATATAGTTATACGCCGAGGCATGGAAGAAATCGGCATTACAGAACAGTTTCTTCTCGCGCCACATCACCGCTTCGCAACGTACAGAAACGTCATACAGTTTAGTATCGCCATTGGCCTTAGCCAGTTTCTCTGACCATTCTTTAATTACAGCATTGCGTGGATCTGACTCTGAGTAAATCGCATGGCCAAAGCCCATGATCTTCTCTTTGCGCTCCAGCATACCCAACAGTTTTTGCTCTGCATCATCCGGATTCGCCATTTTTTCAATCAGTTCCATCGCCGCTTCGTTGGCACCGCCGTGCAGCGGACCACGTAAGGAGCCAATAGCACCGGTAATACACGAGTGCATATCGCTTAATGTCGACGCACAAACACGGGCGGTAAAGGTAGAAGCATTAAACTCATGCTCGGCATATAAAATCAGTGACGCCTGCATCACATCAATATGCAGTTGCGCTGGCTTTTTGCCATGTAAGGTCCACAAGAACTGCTCAGCAATAGAGTCTGCTTCTGTTTCTACTTCAATACGCTTGCCGTGATGACTATAGTTGTACCAGTAATTTACCAGACCAGGAAAAATCGCCAGCATGCGATCAGTCGCGTCCTGTTGCTGAGTAAAATTTTGCTCAGTTTCCAGATTCCCCAGCATAGAGCAGCCGGTGCGCATCACATCCATAGGGTGTGCAGAGGCAGGAATACGCTCAAGCACATCTTTCAGTGGCTGTGGCAGGCTACGCATACTTTTCAGCTTTGCTTTGTAAGCGCTAAGTTCAGCTGCTGTTGGCAGCTCGCCTTTTAAGATCAGATGGGCAACTTCTTCGAAGCTGCAGTTGGCGGCTAAATCCTTTACGTCGTAGCCACGGTAAGTCAGACCTGAGCCGGTTTTACCCACCGTTGATAAAGCCGTTTTTCCGGCTACCTGGCCGCGCAAGCCCGCGCCTGTCAGTACTTTTCCTGTCGCCATTGTCTTGTCCCCGTATTTTATATGTGAATACTTATTTCGCTTTATTGCTAAACAGCTGATCCAGTTTTTCTTCAAAACTGTGGTAGTTCAGAAAATCGTACAACTCAACACGCGTTTGCATACTGTCAACGACGGCTTTCTGGTCGCCATTTGCCAGAATTGACTGATAAACATTCAATGCCGCTTTGTTCATTGCCCGAAACGCACTTAGCGGATACAGCACCATTGCCACACCGACAGCTGCCAACTCTGCTTTGTTAAACAGTGGCGTCTGGCCAAACTCGGTAATATTTGCCAACACCGGTACTTTTAGCGCTTTGGTAAACGCCTGATATTGTTCCAGTGTGTGCACCGCTTCGGCAAAAATAGCATCGGCACCGGCAGCCTCACAGGCCAGAGCCCGTTCTATCGCCGCTTCCAACCCCTGCTGCGCCAGCGCATCTGTACGGGCCATAATAAAAAAGCTTTCGTCAGTGCGAGCATCCACACTGGCTTTTACCCGGTCGACCATTTCATTCAAACTGACAATTTCTTTATTCGGCCGGTGACCACACCGTTTTTGCGCCACCTGATCTTCAATATGAAAACCGGCGGCGCCGGCACGGGTCATATCCTTTACCGTACGAGTGATGTTAAAAGCCCCACCCCAACCGGTATCTGCATCCACCAACAGCGGTAAACTTGTTGCCCCGGTTATCCGGCGAATATCTTCACAGACATCATTCAGTGACGTCATGCCAAGATCGGGTAAACCAAAAGAGGCATTCGCCACACCTGCCCCAGATAAATACAGAGCCTGATGCCCGGTACGTTCTGCCATCATGGCGGTATAGGCGTTAATTGTGCCAACGATTTGCAGCGGCTTGTTCGCGCTAATCGCTGCACGGAGTTTTTGTCCGGCAGTAAGTTTGGTCATGTCAGGTCCCCGTTTGTTCCAATTGTTTTTCAATGTTACGCCTTGATGCAGCAATATGACGGCGCATCAGCAAATCAGCCAGTTCGCCATCGCGGTTAGCGATGGCATTAAGAATAGCTTTATGTTCATCAAAGGCACGCGATACACGCGGCCCGTTCATACCAAGCTGCACCCGGTACATTCGTACCAGATAATAAAGCTCGTCACATAAGATATTGATAAGGTAATCATTTTTACTACCTAAGATGACACGGTAATGAAAATCCAGATCGCCGGCTTCTTGGTAGTAGCTCTCGCCTTCACGTACCCGCTGTGTACTTAAATGCTGATCCAGTAATTGGCGTAGCTCGGCTATTTCACCATCCGCCATATGTTCTGCTGCCAGCCTGCAAGCTAAACCTTCCAGCGTTTCGCGTAGCTGATATAACGACAGTAAACCCTGTGTCGACAATTTCACTACCCGGGCACCGGCATTGGGAATACGCTCAATTAAATGACAGCGTTCAAGTCGGGCCAATGCTTCCCGCAGCGGCGCCCGGCTTAAATCAAAACGCTTGGCAAGCTCGGGTTCACTGATCTTGCTGCCGGCAGCAATTTCGCCCTCTACAATGGCACGTTGTATTTCCAGCAATACTCTGTCTGAAGCCGTAATAGCCGGTCGCAGTGATGGATGAATAATAGCCATAATTGTCGACAAAGAATAAGAATTAGCCAATTTTTATAGCGTTTCAACGCTTCAGTCAAGCAAAAACCAAAAACATTGTCGACAATCCTCTAAAGGGGTGTGCAATTCACTTTACAACTGCATACCGCAGAACCTGTTCAGGCCTCATCTGGAAAGCACTTTTTACTGCAGTTTTTAGATTTTTTTTTTATTAAATGACAACTGAAAATGCGTTTAAGAACTAAAAATGGCAACAGCAGTGCCTGCACCTAAAAGAGGTTCAACGCAGTAACCTTGCCTGTTTGATAGAATAAGCTGGGGATAATTTGAGGATAAGCTGGGCACAAAATAGAAAATTAATATTACGATCATCAACATCGCTACAATTGAACATTGTCAGCAAAATGCTGTGTTTTAACTACACTAAATCTTACCTTTTAAACGTCTTAGCAGTTGTAACGATAGCGCACGGCTCATTCCCTATGAGCCATTCCCCTAAGCCCGGAACAATGCGGATTGGTTCCGGGCTACTTTTATCTGACAGTTTGAAATGTGCGGCAAATCTTACCTAAGCAACTCTTTTCACACGGTTAAACAGGCTGTAGAAATTAGCAGTCGTTGCATTTGCCAATTCGGTTACGCTAATACTTTTAACCTCGGCTATCGCTTCTGCTACTGCCGTAACATAAGCCGGCTGATTGGTTTTGCCTCTGTATGGAACCGGCGCCAGATAAGGCGAGTCTGTTTCTATCAGCAGGCGATCCAGTGGTAATTTCTTCACTACATCACGTAGTTCAGTTGCATTACGAAATGTCATGATACCGGATATAGAAATATAGAACCCCATATCCAAAGCGGCTCTTGCCATTTCCCAGTTCTCAGTGAAACAGTGCAGCACACCGCCGGCGCCATCCGCTTTGTGGCTGCGCATTAGTGCCAGCGTATCGGAGCGGGCATCACGGGTGTGAATAATCAGCGGCTTGTTTACCTGGTTTGCCACATCAATGTGAGTAACAAAGGCTTGCTGCTGACTTACTTTTGATTCAGCCGAATAAAAATAATCCAGCCCGGTTTCCCCTACAGCAACAACTTGTTCCAGCTGGCAACCCGACAGCAAACGCTGTGCGTCGACATTATCGTTCTGATGTAGCGGATGTTCACCGCAAGAAACAGACACCATCGGATAAGGCGCTACGGCCTGCTGCATCTGGTCAAATTCAGCCAGACTGACACATACGCATAGCATGTGCTGCACTTGCTCAGCCTGCGCCCTGGCGATGACCTGCTCCAGTGTGAGCCCCAGTTTATCCAGTTCCAGCCGGTCAAGATGACAATGCGAATCAACAAACAACGTTATTCTCTCAATTTAAATAGTATGGGTAGGATCGGGAGAACTAAGCATTCCACCGAGCAATTTCTCAATCTGGGCGCTTAATTGCGACTTGTCATCAATAAAGCTGACACCGACGCCGGCCGGGTTTGAACTTTGCGAGCCGTGTGGTGTGATCCAAGCAACCTTGCCTGACACTGTCACTGATTCAAGCGAATCCGGCAAAGTGACACTCAGCGCCAATGACTGCCCCATTTTATATTGCCGGGCAGTACGGACAAACAAACCACCATTTTTCAGAAATGGCATATAACTGCGGTACAAGTCTTTTAAATCATTAAAACCTATCGTCAGTTCTTCCATATGTCCTCCGGTTATCCGTGCAGCCGTTTAAACTCAATTAAAAACGCACTTAACGCCAGTTGCTTATTCTGCCCTAAAATCTGACTATCGTCACGGCACCAACGGTTATACAGTTGATGGATTGCCAGCAGGCGCTGCGGGTTAGATACGTTAGCCGCCAACGTCAATTGCCTGCGTAAAAACCAGCCCAGCAACTGGCTGAGCCCCTCTGATTGCTCCAGTTGTTTTACGCAATCCGTCAGTGATAATTGTTGCTGCAAATACTGCGTTAAATGCTGCAGTGCGGCCTGAAGCTGATCAGCCGCACCACTTTCCAGCAATGCTAACGCTTTCAATGGCCCGCCTCCACAGTATGTCAGCAGAAAATCCGGCACTGCTCTGTTAGTTTGCTGTCGTAACCAGTCATTGGCGTTATTACTAAATTCTGCTGCCAGTTGCCACTGCTGGCAACGGCTAATGACCGTCGCAGGTAAAGCACTGCCTGAGCTACAGTAAAGTACAATAAAACTATTCTGTGGTGGCTCTTCCAGTGTTTTTAACAGCGCATTGGCTGCTGCTTCTGTTAATTTATCTGCGTCGCTTACCAGTACGACTTTGTTAGGCTGCTGCTGTGCCCGCCCATGCATAAACTGACTTAACTGACGCACCGCATCTATACCGATAGTGGTACCAGAGCTGTCCACCGCCAGAAAATCTGCATGGCTGCCTGCAGCGAGCAGCAAACAGCTTTTGCAGCCCCCACAAGGCTTATGCTCTGAAGTGCACAGCAAAGATGCGACCAGCCACTTTGCCAGTTGCTGTTTACCGATACCTGACGGGCCTGTCAGCAACAGACCATGCGCCAGCTGTTGCGCATTAAGCAAGCGACTCAGCTGCTGCTGATAGCGCTCTAACCAGGGCAGCAGCATCATTTACCCCAGTGCCCGGTTCAATGCCGCAATGATATTACTTTGCACCTGCTCAAGCGGCTGGCTGGCATCAATAACTGCTATGTTGGATTCACTGGCGGCTATCTGCAGATATTTCTGCCGCGTGCGCTGGAAAAACGTCAGCTGTTCCTGTTCAATCCGGTCCAGCTCGCCACGTACTCTGGCACGTTCCAACCCGATCGCCGGGTCGATGTCGAGGTACAACGTCAAATCAGGCGTCAGATCTCCGAGCACAGCGTGACGTAATTGATTGATAAAAGCTTCGTCCAGTTGCCTGCCACCGCCCTGATAAGCACGGGACGACATATCATGCCTGTCGCCGAGCACCCATTTACCTTCACTCAGCGCAGGCTGAATGACATTAACGAGCAGTTGCATCCTAGCCGCATACATCAGCAACAACTCAGTTTGCGGTGCGATAACCTCATTCTGCTGAACCTGCTTGACCAGGGTTCTAAGGCTTTCTGCCAGCGGTGTACCTCCGGGCTCACGGGTACACACTACTTCATGTCCACTTTGCTGCAGATACTGCTTCACAGTTGCAATAGCGGTACTTTTTCCTGCCCCTTCCAGGCCCTCTACAACGATAAACTTGCCCTTACGCTTCATAACTTGGATCCCAGAATGTATTTTTTTACCGCACTGTTGTGTTGCTCCAGTGTCGAAGAAAACTGGTGTGTGCCATCCCCCTTACTGACAAAGTAATATAAATCTGTTTCAGCGGGTTGGGCAGCGGCAAGCAATGACGCTCTGCCAACCAGACTGATAGGGCCAGGCGGCAGGCCAAAATGGCGGTACGTATTATATGGATGCGGGTTGTTCAAATCAGCGCGGGTGATATTACCGTTAAAATCTTCCAGTCCGTATATTACTGTCGGGTCTGTCTGCAGGCGCATATTTTTACGCAAGCGATTTACAAATACCGACGCAACCAGTGTTTTCTCCGGTGGATAACTGCTTTCCTTTTCAATTATCGACGCCAGAATAAGCAATTGATAAGGCGTTTGCAGCGGTAAATCGCCTTGTCTTTGCTCCCAGGCCTGCGCCAGCTCTTTTAATAAAGCTTGTTGTGCGCGCTGCACCAGTTCACGGGCTGAGCTGTTGGCGGTGTAGTAATAGGTATCGGGATACAACAGCGCCTCGCTGTTTACCGGTGTTTCGCCCCACGCTGCCGGCCATTGCAACATGGCCTGCACATCCTCTGCAGTGTGCAGATCCTGCGTTAAATAACGGGCTTGCGTTATCCGCTGTAAGCTCTGCTGCACGGTTTCCCCTTCGATTAGGGTGAGTGCGAACTGTGCTTCTTTACCAATTCTAAATAACGCCAGCACCTGCAACAGCGTCTGTTCAGCGGATAACCGGTATACCCCTTGCTGAACGCCAGCCTGCGCCGGGTGCAGGCGCAAGTAAAGCTTAAGTGCCAGGCAGTTACTTGATGTCAGCAGGTGTTGCTGCTGCCACTGTCGGCACAGCGATGCCGCTGAGCTGCCAGCAGTCACGGTGTAAATTTCGTCGGGTATTTGCAGCGGGATTTGCTGTGTATAGCGCACTAACGCGTAATAGCTGACACCGAGTAGCAGCGCTACAATAAAGCCTAGGCGGATAAGTTTTAACATACTACCTGTGTTCTCAGTTGCTGCACTGGTGTCAGTGGTAAATCCCTGTTACAAAACCGGCGCACCGGGACTATCCCCATCAGGGCATTGCACACTGCAATAGCGTCAACCGTTTGTAACTCGTCAAGCTGCCAGTTCACTTCCTGTACCGGCATTTGTTGCATAATGTTCTGCCGCATGACGCCTGCTACACCAGCTCGCTTAAGCTCTGGGGTAAACCATTTGCCAGCGCGGCAGAACAACACGTTAGCTGCACTGGCTTCGGTGATAAACCCCAATTGATCAAGCACCAGCAGGTCGTCATATGTACTGTCAGCCAACTGTTGTTTGATCAGTACCTGCTCCAGTCTGTTATTGTGCTTCAGCCCTGCCAGTGAGGGTTGGACAGCAAGCTGCAACGTTGCCAGCCCAAGGCAAATACCTTTTTGCGCTTTGGTGTAATCTGGCATAGCACTGCTACTAACATAAATGCGCGGTGATGTGACGCCAGCGCAGCCATAGCCACGTCCACCTTCGCCACGGGAAATCAGTATTTTGATCACTTGCTCAGACATAGTAATAGCGGAATGCGCCTGGGCAGTAACCAGATCCCAGGCAATATCACCAAACATTAACTGCCGGGCAGAACGCTGCAACCGCTGCAAATGCAAAGGCCACAACTGTATTTCACCTGCGCGCACCTGTATCGTGGTGAAAATACCATCGCCATAATTAAAACTGCGGTCCTGTGGAGAAATTGCCGATTGCACACCTGTCACCGGGAAATTAATATCAGCGGCAGTATGCCTTAAAACGCAGATAAAACAAAGGCTGCATTTGAGGCAGCCTTTGTCTGTAAAAACAGCAGATTAAAGACGTTTGAACAGGATTGAGCCGTTAGTTCCGCCAAAACCGAAAGAGTTGCAAAGTGCATACTCCATCGATACCTGCCGGGCTTCATGCGGCACATAGTCCAGATCACAACCGTCATCCGGGTTATCCAGATTGATGGTCGGCGTAACGATGTTTTCCTGTAGTGACAGCACAGTAATGATCGACTCAACTGACCCAGCTGCACCAAGCAGGTGGCCAATCATTGATTTGGACGAACTTACCATTACTTTCGATGCATGATCGCCAAACACAGACTTGATGGCTTTTGTCTCTGCAATATCACCGGCAGGCGTTGAAGTGCCGTGTGCGTTAATGTAAGCAACCTGCTCCGCATTAACCTTGGCATCATTCAATGCATTACGCATTGCTGCTGCTGCACCGGCGCCATTTTCTGGTGGAGAAGTCATGTGATAAGCATCACCGCTCATACCAAAACCAATCAGCTCGGCATAAATTTTCGCACCGCGGGCTTTGGCGTGCTCATACTCTTCCAACACCATAACACCGGCACCATCACCCAGCACAAAACCGTCACGGTCTTTATCCCATGGCCGGCTGGCTTGCTGTGGCGCGTCGTTACGGGTAGACAACGCCCGCGCAGCGCCAAAACCGCCCATACCAAGCGGAGTAGACGCCTTTTCTGCGCCACCGGCAATCATCACATCCGCATCACCGTAACTGATCATGCGAGCGGCATGACCGATATTATGCACGCCTGTGGTACAGGCAGTAACAATGCTGATATTTGGCCCTTGTAAACCCAGCATAATAGACAGCTGACCGGATATCATATTAATGATGGTAGACGGCACGAAAAACGGTGATAACCGTTTTGGCCCACTGTTAAGCAGCTTGGTATGATTCTCTTCAATTAACCCCAGACCGCCTATACCAGAACCAATTGCCGCGCCTATACGCGGAGCATTCTGCTCGGTAATTTCAATGCCTGAGTCACGAAACGCCTGGATCCCAGCCGCAACGCCATATTGAATAAACAGATCCATCTTTTTGGCGTCTTTCGCCGGAAAATATGGTTCTACATCAAAGTTCTTTACCAAACCTGCAAATTTAGTGGTGTAAGCGCTGGTATCGAAATGTTCGATCAGCGATATACCACTTTGGGCTTGCTGTAAACCCTGCCAGCTTGAGGCAACATCATTACCCAGCGGCGTCAACATGCCTAAACCGGTAACGACCACACGACGTTTTGCCACAAAACCCTCCGCCATGGAAATTTTATCTATCGTAAAATGAAAACGGGTAGCTTAGCTACCCGTTCTGCAAGCTGTTAGCTTACTCAGCGTGCGCTTTGATGTAATCAATCGCAGACTGAACAGTAGTAATTTTTTCAGCTTCTTCGTCAGGAATTTCAGTATCGAATTCTTCTTCCAGAGCCATTACCAGCTCTACTGTGTCCAGCGAGTCAGCGCCCAGGTCTTCAACGAAAGACGCTTCGTTCTTCACTTCGTCTTCTTTAACGCCCAGTTGTTCAATAATGATCTTCTTAACGCGTTCTTCGATGTTGCTCATCTTTTCTTCCTTTTTCTCATATAAATCGCAACAATTCGTGCAATTTTGTGTGGCGCTAGTTTATGCGTAAGCTTTGTGGGTTGCAAGCTCGGAACACAGCATTTTATGCTGGTCTAACCTGCTCCCAGATCGGCCTACACCATATACATACCGCCGTTTACGTGAATTGTTTCACCGGTAATATAGGCTGCTTGCTGTGATGCCAAAAATGCAACAGTTGCCGCAATCTCTTCCGGCTGGCCTAAACGATTCGCCGGAACCTGACTGAAAATAGCTTCTTTTTGTTCATCAGACAGCTCTTTCGTCATATCTGTATCAATAAAGCCTGGTGCTATAGCGTTAACGGTAATACCACGCGATGCAACTTCTTTAGCCAGCGATTTGGTAAAACCCAGTACACCGGCTTTAGCCGCGGCATAGTTTGTCTGACCGGCATTGCCCATAGAACCTACAACAGAGCCAATACTGATAATCCGGCCAAAGCGCTTTTTCATCATACTACGCATCACCGCTTTACTTAAGCGGTATACCGATGTCAGGTTGGTTTGCATAATGTCAAACCATTCCTCGTCTTTCATCCGCATCAATAAATTATCACGGGTAATACCGGCATTATTAACCAGAATATCAATATCACCAAACTGGTTTTTTATCTGTTCGAGACAGTGTTCAATAGATGCTGTATCTGAGACATTTAACACCAGGCCACAGCCTTTGTCACCAAGATAAGCACTAATGGCCTCAGCACCTTTTTCAGATGTAGCCGTACCAACAACTTTTGCACCAAGCGCTGCAAGTTGCTCTGCAATTGCCCTGCCGATACCGCGGCTGGCACCGGTGACCAGCGCAACCTTGCCGTCCAGTGAAATAAAATTAGTCATGCACAGTCCTTATTCTGCTGCAAGCGCAGTCTGCAGCGACGATATATCGCCTACTGACGCCGCTGCCAGATTTCTATCAATACGTTTAATCAGGCCACTTAATACCTTACCGGCACCAAGCTCCAGTACTTCGGTTACACCTTGTTGTGCCAGCCATTCAATACTTTCTGTCCAGCGCACAGGGCTATACAGCTGGCGGACTAGTGCATCTTTTATCGCGGCAGCGTCAGTAGCTATAACGACATCAACATTATTTACCACCGGTATGACAGCCGGATTAAAATTAAGTGCCGCCAAGTCTGCTGCTAATTTTTCTGCCGCAGGGCGCATCAGTGCGCAGTGTGAAGGCACGCTAACAGGCAGTGGTAAGGCACGTTTTGCACCGGCAGCTTTACAAAGCTCCCCAGCGCGTTCAACCGCGGCTTTATGTCCTGCGATAACAACCTGGCCCGGCGAATTGTAGTTAACCGGTGATACCACCTCGCCTTGAGCTGCCTGCTCACAGGCAACTGCTATAGCAGCATCATCCAGGCCGATAATCGCTGACATAGCGCCGACGCCAGCAGGCACTGCCTGCTGCATATAATTACCGCGTTTTTCGACCAGTTTTACCGCATCGCTCAGCGACAATACGCCTGCACATACCAGCGCAGAATATTCTCCCAATGAATGGCCGGCAAAGTATGCAGGCTGCACACCACCTTGCTGCTGCCATAATCGCCAGACAGCTACGGATGCTGTTAAAAGCGCAGGCTGAGTACGGTGAGTTTCGTTTAAATCGGCTTCAGGTCCATTTGCGACAAGCGCCCATAAGTCATAACCAAGAGCATCAGATGCTTCAGTAAAGGTTTGCTTTACAATATCAAATTCGGCATACAAATCGGCCAGCATACCGACGCTTTGCGAGCCCTGCCCCGGAAAGACGATTGCAAGTTTTGTTGTCATGTTAATTCCTGCAGAAAATTATAAAGTACTGACTAAGTTTAGTAACGCACCAGCGCCGATGCCCAGGCGAAACCACCGCCGAAAGCTTCCAGTAATAATGTCTGGCCGCGTTGGATACGACCATCACGAATAGCTTCATCAAGTGCAGTTGGCACGGTAGCCGCAGAGGTATTGCCATAGCGGTCAAGGTTAATAACAACCTGATCCATCGACATATCCAGTTTGCGGGCCACGGCAGAAATAATACGCAGATTGGCCTGATGCGGCACCAGCCAGTCTATCTCAGACTTATCCAGATTATTTGCAGCCAATGTCTGCTCTACAACCTCTGATAATTTGGTTACAGCAACTTTAAAGACGTCGTTACCTTTCATTGAACCCCATGACTGGTGTACCGAAGCCTCGTTACCGCGAATAGGGTTATCAACATAAAGTAATTCTGAGTACTTACCGTCAGCCTGAATATGCGTGGACAGAATACCTGGTTGTTCAGAAGCTTCAAGCACCACTGCGCCGGCTGCATCACCAAACAAAATCACCATACTTCTGTCTTCAGGTGATACCAATCGGGATAGACAGTCTGAGCCGACCACCAAGACACGTTTGGCAATACCACTTTTGATATATTGATCGGCAACGCTCAGTGCATAGCAAAAACCAGCGCAGGCGGCAGCGATATCAAATGCCGGAACGGCATGCATCTCCAGCTCACGCTGAATTTCACAGGCCGCACTTGGTAAGGCGCGGGACGCACTGGTGGTGGCACAGATAATCATATCAATGCTATTCTTGTCGATATCTGCAGCTTCAAATGCTTTCAGAGCTGCCTGCGCTCCCATGGTAGCAACTGTTTCGTTGTCACCAATGATACGGCGCTCCCTGATGCCGGTTCGTTCGATAATCCATTCGTCGGTGGTTTCAACCATTGATTCAAGGTCTGCATTGCTGCGAACCTGAGAAGGGAAATAACTCCCGGTACCTATAATGCGTGAATACATGCGGACCTACGCTTTATCAATTAATACGTGTTCCAACCGGCCTTTGATTTTAGCGGGTACCTGACGTTCTACTTCCCGTACCGCTTGCCGGATGGCACTGAGAAATGCTTCTTTAGTCGCATTTCCATGGCTTTTCACTACAATTCCGCGCAATCCTAACAGACTTGCGCCATTATAGTGGTCGGGGTTCACGCCCTGATAAAGGTTTTTTATGAAAGGTTTGATTAGCCAGCCGAATAACTGCGCAGTTACTTTGTCTTTAATACTGGTTTCAAAACGCCGCAGAATCAGTTTAGCTACACCTTCACAGGTTTTAAGCGCCACATTACCGACAAAACCATCACAAACGATCACATCGGCTTTGCCAGTAAAAATGTCGTTACCTTCGATATAGCCGATATAGTTGATGTCGTTGCATTCTGATAGCAGCATTGATGCACGTTTAATCTGATCAGAGCCTTTAATTTCTTCCTCACCCATATTCAGCAGCGCAACCTTTGGCTGACTGATACCAATCACTTCTTCAGCCATCACGGCGCCCATCACCGCAAACTGAAATAACGTATCAGCATCGCAGTTAACTGTGGCACCTAAATCGAGCATGTAGACGGGGTTACTTTCAATAGCTGGCAACGCACTGATCAATGCCGGGCGATCAACACCGTTGAGCATTTTCAGGACGAAATGAGCCATCGCAATTAAGGCGCCTGTATTGCCAGCGCTGACGCAGGCCTGCACTTCGCCTTTTTCGACTAAATCCAATGCGACACGCATAGAGGAGTCGCGTTTAGAGCGCAAAGCGACTGATGGCTTATCTGCCATCGATACAACCTGGCTGCTATGACGGATACTAAGCTGAGGATGAGGAAAAACGCCGTGCAACTTAAGCTGCTCGGTCAATACGGCTTCATCGCCACATAGAATAAGATGTAAATCAGGGTAT
The DNA here is from genome assembly GCF_036568245.1 of Rheinheimera sp. Taxonomy (GTDB): domain Bacteria; phylum Pseudomonadota; class Gammaproteobacteria; order Enterobacterales; family Alteromonadaceae; genus Alishewanella. The sequence continues at coordinate 15,860 of NZ_DATCSY010000202.1, forward strand.
TCACAAACTGCAGCAAGTGCAGCCGGAATAGTTGTATGGGGGCCGTGATCGCCCCCCATCATGTCTAATGCAAGTGTCAGCTTAAGCGGCTGCACCCGATGCACTCAGACTTATTTTACTTTACGGCCTTTGTAGTAACCGTCGGCAGTAATGTGGTGACGACGGTGTGTTTCACCGGTAGTAGAATCAACTGACAGCGTTGGGCCAGTTAATGCATCGTGTGAACGACGCATATCGCGGCGTGCACGTGATTTTTTGTTTTGCTGAACAGCCATGCTATTTCTCCTAAACTCACTTTTTCTTTAATTCTGCCAGTACAGCGAAAGGATTGGGTTTTTCCGGTTCCGGGCCAATGTCACCAAAACTCATCGATGTGGCACTAACGGCGCAAACCGCTTCGTCATGCATCGGGAACAAGGGTAACGCCAGAATCAGCTCATCTTCCACTAACTGCCGTAAATTTATTTCGCCGTGTTCGTCTTTCTCGATCACGTCATAACGCTCAGGAATTAACTCCAAAGCAGCGTCATCATCCGGTTTAACCGGAGTGTATGCAAAATTGCAGTCCAGCGACACTGTCATGGCTTCACCACAACGTTCGCAGGTTACACTCACTTCGCAAGAAGCGCCACCCTGTATAACAGTCAGGCCTTGCTGGTCAGTACCGCATTCAACTCGTACCGTTACCTCGCCCTGCGTATCAAGCAGGCTTTCGGTTAACCGGGTTAAATTTACTAAAGGCACAATACCTTCGTAATCAGAGCGTTTCTGCGCTGCTTTAACCGGATCTATAGTAACGGGCATTTTTACTTTTTGCATAAGGCGCGCATCATATAGAAGCGGCCCCTTGCTGTCAAAGGGATCTGACAGATTTTTGTCGTTTTTCTCGCGCATTTTTTTCATTCTGTTTATAGTGCGTCAGATTCTGAATACTAAGGCTATTTTTTGTTATGCATGACGCTATATCCCCACCTTTATATCTGGCATCTACCTCTGTTTACCGCCAGCAATTGCTGAGTAAACTGACTGCGGCATTTACCGCAGTAAAGCCAGATGTTGACGAAACGCCGTTACCGGCAGAAACTGCCAGTCAGCTGGTGTATCGCCTGGCATTAGCTAAAGCTAACAGCATCGCCGGTAATTTGCAGTCAGGCCTGGTGATAGGTTCAGATCAGGTTGCCGTTTTTGCAAATGAGATTATCGGCAAACCGCACACGACTGAGAATGCCGTCAAGCAACTAACGCGTTTTAGCGGCCAAACTGTGACGTTTCTCACCGGCCTGGCTCTGGTAAATGCGGATACAGGCAAGGCCCAGGTTGTAGTAGAGCCTTTTGACGTCACTTTTCGCCATTTATCGGCTGCAGAGATTGACGCCTATATTGCTAAAGAGCAACCACTCGACTGTGCCGGTAGCTTTAAAAGTGAAGGCTTAGGTATTACTTTATTCAGCAGGTTAAACGGTAATGACCCAAACAGTCTTATTGGTTTACCACTTATCCGTTTAAATGCGCTACTGCTGAACGAGGGCATCAATGTTTTACTCTGACTCAAATTACCTGCACTTATAGTACATGCAGCAATTCCGGCATAGTATCGATTATCGCCTTGGGTGCGTACTGGCTTAACACCTCTCTGCCGTGTACACCATGCGTGACACCAACTCTTGGCATATTGATCGCTTGTGCCATTTTCATATCATGGCTGGTATCCCCTACCATCACCGCTTGCTCTGGCGCCATATCCAGCTCACGCAGGATTTGTTGCAGCATATCAGGGTGAGGTTTCGACTGCGCTTCGTCGGCGCAGCGACTGATATCAAAATACTTCTGCAGCCCGGTTTCAGCAAACATACGCGCCAGACCTCTGCGCTGTTTCCCCGTCGCAACTGCCAGCTTGATGTTGTTGTCTTTTAATTGCTGCAACACCTGTTCAACGCCAAAAAACAGCGGCGTTGGTGTCGTATCATGTAATACATAGTGATCGCGATAATGCGCAAACAACTGCTGACGTTTCGCCTCTTCTACCCCCGGAAACAACATATCAAAAGCCGGGTCAAGACTTAACCCAATGATCTGCTTAACAGCAAACTCAGTGGGTACCGTCAGCTCTGACTTGAGTGCAGCAGCCCGCATTGATGAGACAATGCGCCCGACTGAATCCATTACGGTACCATCCCAGTCAAATATCACTAAGGACACACTGTTTTCTGCCATACGTCTATTTTCTCGTTAATTTGTTTAGCGCTTGCTCAAGCGCGCTGTCCAGCGGAGCTTCAACACGCATCGTTGTTTCAGTGTTCGGATGTATAAAACTTAAGGTTTTGGCATGCAAAAATAAGCGATGTAAACCTATTTGCTGCATCTGAGCGGTAAAGGTGTTATCACCATACTTGTCATCACAAGCTATTGGGTGACCTTTGCACGCCGTATGAACCCTGATCTGATGCGTTCTGCCGGTAACCGGAAATGCTTCTACCAGCGTACCTTGTTGGTAGCGCTGTAAAATCCTGAAACGGGTTTCCGACGGTTTTCCTTCGGCCTCGTCTACACGTACAACCCTTTCACCTGATTGCAGTGTATTTTTCTTAAGCGGCTCAGTGACTTTACGCACTTTATTATCCCAATCGCCGGCCACTAACGCCCAGTACTTTTTCTCTACGGTTTTATTACGCAGTTGCTCATGCAAATGCGTTAGCACTGAACGTTTTTTTGCTATCAATAAACAACCAGACGTATCTCTGTCCAGGCGATGCACCAGCTCTAAATGCTTAGCCAGTGGCCGCAGCGCACGCAGTGCCTCTATCACACCAAACTGCAAGCCACTGCCGCCATGCACTGCCATACCTGATGGTTTATTCAATACAATCAAGTCATTATCTTCAAATAAGATATGTTGCTCCAGCCCCTTAACCATCGACAATTTAGTGGAGACCGCTTCCCCTTCGGCAGCTACGGTTAATGGCGGGATCCGTACAACGTCATCCTGTTGCAGCTTGTATTCAGGTTTGATGCGTTTTTTGTTCACTCGCACCTCGCCTTTTCGTAAAACACGATAAATAACACTTTTTGGTACGCCTTTGAGCCGTGCCAGCAGAAAATTATCTATACGCTGACCGATAAAATCAGGTTCTATTTCAATTATTTGCACAGGTAACTTGATTTCGTCGGTCATGGGTTTTGAATACTCTGCTAATATTAGATTTCAGTTGCTATCGGCTGCTTATTAGTGGGATAATCCCAGAGCTAATTCTGCCAAAACTGGCAATTAGGGCGCTCAAAGTGACGTAAGAGAATTTGTGCGGCAGCGTCTGGGGAACAGATCATACCGAAATCGTGGTGAAAACCAACGTTTTTATACCCCAGGCGTAAAACAAATGCCATTTGCCTGAGATAATGCTGCGTAATTTATTATCAATAGCGGCAAAACATGAATTCCGGTCAACCAGAGCAATAAAGATTATTGCTATAACGCAGCGCCGCAAGGCGGTGTGTTTCAGATCCAAAAACGAAAACAGCATACATTGGGCGGTGTCGGCAATAACGGCAAGCGCAGTGACAATTTGGTTTCTTCAGACATTTCCAGTCGTGAGACTGCACCTACTAGTGTTTGATTACGTCTGAACACGCAAGTGCCCTTTGGGCTGCGTTGTGGCTGCAAAATGCGAGTCACTAACGATGAAAAGAATGTTAATTAACGCCACGCAGGAAGAAGAAATCCGCGTTGCGCTGGTCGATGGCCAGAAATTATATGACCTGGATATTGAAAGCCCGGGCCATGAACAGAAGAAAGCCAACATCTACAAAGGTAAAATCACCCGGGTTGAACCCAGCTTAGAAGCCGCCTTTGTTGATTACGGTGCCGAGCGCCACGGCTTTTTACCTCTGAAAGAAATCTCCCGCGAATACTTCCCTGCCGGTTACAGCTTTGACGGTCGTCCTAATATCAAAGAAGTCGTTAAAGAAGGTCAGGAAGTTATCATTCAGATTGATAAAGAAGAGCGCGGCCAAAAAGGCGCAGCGTTAACGACTTTTATCAGTCTGGCCGGATCTTATCTGGTACTGATGCCAAACAACCCTCGTGCTGGCGGCATTTCACGCCGTATTGAAGGCGACGAGCGCCAGGAGCTGAAAGACTCTCTGGGCCAGTTGGAAATGCCGGATGGTATGGGGTTAATTGTCCGTACAGCAGGTGTTGGTAAGTCATATGAAGAGCTGGATTATGATTTAAAAGCACTGTTAAAGCACTGGTCTGCCATTACTGAAGAAGCGCAGAAGCGCGCGGCACCCTTTTTAATCCATCAGGAAAGCAACGTAGTATTTCGTGCTATCCGCGATTATCTGCGCCGTGATGTCGGTGAAATCCTCATCGACAACCCACGCATCTTTGAAGAAGCAAAAGTCTATATTCAACAGTTCCGCCCGGACTTTGCGCACCGTGTTAAGTTATATCAGGGTGAAGTGCCACTGTTTATGCACTTCCAGATTGAAACCCAGATTGAATCAGCGTTCCGTCGTGAAGTGCGGCTGCCGTCAGGCGGTTCAATTGTTATCGACAGCACGGAAGCCCTGACCGCTATTGACATCAACTCGTCAAAAGCGACCAAAGGCGGTGATATCGAAGAGACAGCCTTTAATACTAACCTGGAAGCAGCAGATGAGATTGCCCGTCAGTTACGCCTGCGCGACCTGGGTGGCTTAATCGTTATCGACTTTATCGATATGACGCCGGTACGCCATCAGCGCGAAGTAGAAAATCGTCTAAAAGATGCGGTAAAACACGATCGTGCCCGGGTACAGATTGGCCGTATATCACGCTTTGGTCTGCTGGAAATGTCACGTCAGCGTCTGCGGCCGTCACTGGGTGAATCCGCAACGCATGTTTGCCCGCGCTGTCATGGCCGCGGCACTATCCGCAGCACCGAGTCATCAGCATTATCTATTCTGCGCTTAATCGAAGAAGAATCGATTAAAGATAACACCAGCCAGATCCATGCTCAGGTACCGGTATCTGTGGCGACTTATCTGATGAATGAAAAGCGCGATGCGGTGCGCCGCATTGAAACACGCCACGGTATCCGTGTGTATGTTATTCCAAACGAACACATGGAAACGCCTAACCACGAAGTTATCCGTATTCGTATCGACGAAGAAATTGATGATGTCAGTTACAACATGGTTAAGGCGCCGGAACTGACAGGTAACCTGTATCAGCCGGTGTCGGATGCAGTTAAAGAAAAGCCGGCAATTTCGGCGATAAACATTGCAGATGCTACCCCGCGCCCAGCGGCAAAAGCAGAAAAACCTGCAGAACAATCACCGGGTTTACTGGCAGCTATCGGCAATTGGTTTGGTAAGTTATTTGCTCCGGCAGAAGAAAAGAGCGAAACGAAAAAGCCCGCAAAAGCTCCAGAGCGTGGCCCGCGCAATGGCAACCGCGAAAACAACCGTGATGCCGGTCGTGATAACAACCGTCGCCGTAACAAACAGCGCCGACGCAATGACGGCGAAGAGCGCAGCGCCCCTGTTGCTCAGGCAAAAGACGAGACAACGCATACCAAGCCAGAGCGTCCGCAAAAGCAGCAGGAACAACGTGCACCACGAGTTCAGCAAGAGCAGAAAAAGCCTGCTGAAAAAGCACCTGTTGCCAAAGAGCTGGACGAAGGCAGTGCACCGCAGCGTGTTGCCGAGCGCCGCCAGCGCCGCAACATGCGTAAGTCTGTACGGATGGATAAACCTGTCGCTACAGAGAGTACAGCCGTGGCCTCGGTTAACAATGCCGCGCTGAAGTCTGCAGATGGTGTTGCCGTGGTGACACCAACTGCAACTAAGCTTGCCGCAGCAGATGCTGCAGCTGATGTTACGGTAACCACAGCGCCTGCCGCAGCGACAGAAAACGTCGCTGTATCAGAAACGCTTGTCGTTACTGAGGCGACTGCAGAAACTGTGACAGAAACATCTGAGCAAGCTGCCGCTAATGCCGAACAGGAAGCCAGCGAGCCTCGCAGCCGTAACCGCCGCTCGCCACGTCACCTGCGCGCTGCCGGCCAGAAGCGTAAGAAAGATCAGGATCAGAACGATACTGCAGAAGTAAGTGACATTACTTCAGAAACTGTCGATGCAGCTGATAATGTGCCAGCAGTCGCTCAGGAGCCTGCAACTGATGAACCTGCAGTTAACTCCGGCGAAAAAGCTGATGCAGCCATTGTCGTAGCTGATGATAAAACTGCCGAAGTCGTTGAGCCGGCGCAAACGAGCAGTGACGCTGAAGCAGCCGATGTCGACGCCGCGCCAGTACAGGCTGAAAGCGATAAGCCAAAACCACGTGCACGCCGTAAGCCTGCTGCGAAAAAGACACAAAGCAGCAACGCGGAAACTGACACTGCGACTGCTGATACAGCTGCAGAAATGGCCGAAGAGCAGCCCTCTGTTGCTCAAGCGTCTGACGATACCGCTGATACAGTAAAAGCTGAACCTGCGCCAGTTGCAAAAACTGAAGCAGCAGCCCCGGTGGTTGCAGAAACGAAAGCTACTGCAGCAAAACCTGCTGGCGGGCGCTATGCACAGATGGTTGTAGCAACAATGACTAAACCTGAAACAGCTGCAACAACAGTTGAAGAAACGCCAGCACCGGCAGCGATGCCAGTAGCAGAGCGCCCGACAGTTGCCAGTTCTCAGCGCCCAGCTGGTTCAGCATTTGCCCGTCAGGTAGTGTCTGCACCAATGACCAAACCTAAAGCAGATGAATAAGCTGCTTTAGGTTAAGTTGAAATAAAAAAGCCAGACAACAGTCTGGCTTTTTTATTGGTTTGGATTTATCAGAAATCGTATTTGGCACTGAACTGAATACGGTTCATATCGCCGTCAAGGCCTGATTCCACTTCGCGGTTGGCAAACTTATATTCGATACCAACCATCAGCTTTTTAGATGCCTGGTACAATAAGTTAGCACTGTAACTCTGTGTTGTTTTCGTCACGCCTACACCGGTCAGCGCTGTATCATTATCTGCCATCAATGTTGAATACAGGAAAGTTGAGCGCCATTGGTCATTCCACAAGTGGCGGTATGCAACAGAGAATGCAGTAACATCGATTGTCTCAAGGTTGCCATTTGTATCCAGCACGGCACCGTTAACTGTATTTAAGCCTACGTAACGACCAAGGCCTTTACCGGTGTTGAACGTCACGCGTAAATCATCTTTATTAGAGAAATCAACTTTGGTACTTACTGACAAACCATATGACGTCACTTCATCGTCAAAAGTGCCATCATCAATCGCGATTTGGCGAACTAAACCGGCCACCTTAACAAAACCCCAGTCAGTTTTCAGGCTGTAGCTGGCAGTGAAATCAGGTGTTGCATTGTCGTCGGTGGTCATGCGAGGACCACCACCAAAAGGTGTTACCGTAGATTCAGGGTTCTCAACGGCAAACGCAAAATTGCCGTGAGTGTAACGCACCTGAGCCTGGCGGATAAAAACAGCCGCGTCTGGGTTACCAACGAAATCCAGCGTATCAGGTAACGATGCAACGTCCATAAAGTTCGACCAGGTTTGACCCAGAGTCCAGTTTTTGTACTTAATAAAAGCGTGCCGCATTACCGGGCTGTAACCATTAGTCGTGCGCTGATCGTTACCATTGTTGCTGGTCATAAAGTCAAACTCAAGATGACCGGTAATTTTGCTGCCATCATCAAGTTCAGTTGCCGTAGAAAAGAAAAAACGGGACTGACGTGCATGCATGTCAAAACGTGTCGTGCTGTCGCCACCGATCGGTGTTAACGATGGCACATAAAACTCCCGCCCCAGTGATGCCATATCGCCGTCAGCATCGGTGACCATAGCATCGAGTTTTACGTAACCGCCGAAGGTAACATTAGTACCGCCGATATCAAACCCTGCAGCCTGAACACCGCCAGCAGCAAGCGCTATACAGGATGCCAGATAGGATACTGTTGTTATTTTTTTCATATGCCGTCTCTCCAACTTTGTTCTTTTAATGGTTATTTTGCGCATCAACTGTGGTTCACAGCTGCGCTGACTGCAATTAGCCTTTAGTCGCAAATTGATTATTTATCAGCAGCATTACATTTGCTTTACCATTGCTAGCAGTACCAACCGACATTGGCTAGACTAAGGTCTAATTCCAATTGCCACGCGGCTTAGATAGAAAGACTGCAGTATAAAATCAAGCAGATCTCACAGGGGAAGTTATGTCACATCCATCAGTTTATCCGGTACCCGCCAGTGCAGCAAAACGCTCACTTCTGACCAACGAGCAATATATGCAGATGTATCAGCAATCTGTCAGCTCACCAGATACCTTTTGGGCGGAACATGGTAAACGTCTGCACTGGTTTACTGAATTCAGCAAAGTAAAAAGCACGAGCTTTGAAAGTGGCAAGGTTGGTATCAACTGGTTTAGCGACGGCGTACTTAACGCCAGCTACAACTGTCTGGACCGGCATTTACCAGAACGCGCAGATCAAGTTGCTTACTACTGGGAAGGCGACTCACCTGATGTACAAAAGTCGGTAACCTACGCTCAGTTACATCAACAGGTATGTCAGTTAGCCAACGGTATGAAATCACTCGGCATTAAAAAAGGTGACCGGGTAACCATTTACTTGCCGATGATCCCGGAGGCGACTGTAGCACTGCTGGCATGCGCCCGCATCGGTGCAGTGCATTCGGTGGTATTTGCCGGCTTCTCGCCTGACGCGCTCGGTAGCCGTATTGTAGATTGTGATTCAAAGCTGGTGATTACTGCCGATCAGGCGCTGCGCGGTAGTCGCGTTACAAACCTGAAAGACAATACCGATATGGCGCTGGCACACCTTGGCGCTGATTCGCCGGTGCAGAATGTCATCGTTGTTAAGCATGTTGGTAAAAACGTTGATATGAATGCCGGCAAAGATGGCCGCGATGTTTGGTATCACGAATTACTGAGTAAGCAAAGCAGCGACTGCCCTGCTGAGCCAATGAATGCAGAAGATCCACTGTTTATTCTGTATACCTCTGGTTCTACCGGCAAGCCTAAAGGTGTGTTGCATACTACAGGCGGCTACATGGTGTGGGCTTCAATGACACACCAATATGTATTTGATTACCATGACGGTGACATATATTGGTGTGCAGCTGATATCGGCTGGGTTACCGGGCATACCTATATTGTTTATGGTCCATTGGCTAATGGCGCCAGCAGCGTACTGTTCGAGGGCGTACCAAATTATCCCAGTGTGAAGCGGATGGCTCAGATAGTTGATAAGTATAAAGTTAACATTCTGTACACCGCCCCCACTGCTATACGCGCATTAATGGCACACGGCGATGCGCCGGTTGAAGGTTGCAACCTGGCTTCGCTACGCACGCTTGGCAGTGTCGGTGAGCCGATTAACCCCGAAGCGTGGAACTGGTACCACGACAAATTCGGTAAAGGTAACTGCCCTATTGTTGATACCTGGTGGCAAACCGAGACAGGCGGTATTCTGATCACCCCGCTGCCAGGTTGCACAGAGTTAAAACCCGGTTCGGCCACCCGTCCGTTCTTTGGTGTACAACCAGCCATAGTGGATAACGAGGGCAAAGAATTGTACGGCGAATGTGAAGGCAATCTCGTGATAAAAGACAGCTGGCCTGGTCAGATGCGTACTGTTTACGGCGACCACGAGCGCTTTGAGCAGACGTACTTCAGTACCTACCCTGGCCTGTATTTTACCGGCGATGGTGCTAAACGTGATGCCGACGGTTACTACTGGCTAACCGGTCGTGTTGATGATGTACTGAATATTTCCGGTCACCGTTTGGGCACAGCTGAAATTGAAAGCTGTCTGGTTGCACACGATGCAGTTGCCGAAGCGGCTGTCGTTGGCTACCCGCACGACATTAAAGGTCAGGGTATTTATGTTTATGTCACGCCACGTGTGGGTATAGAGCCAAGTGCCGAGTTAACCAAAGCACTGAGAGACTGGGTGCGTGAAGAGATATCGCCCATCGCAACGCCGGATCTGATCCAATGGGCGCCGACGGGCCTGCCGAAAACCCGCTCCGGCAAAATTATGCGTAGGATCCTGCGTAAAATTGCCGCCAATGAGCATGATCAGTTAGGTGATATTTCTACGCTGGCCGATCCATCAGTAGTTGAAACACTGGTGAACAACAGGTTAAACCGGAAATAACCTCAGCTTATCATGTTAACTTGACACACCTCTCCTGACAGCAGTATAAAGGCCGCACAAGCGGCCTTTATTATAATAATTACAACACTACCTCGCCGGAGACTAAGATGGCAAAACTGATCGTCGCAGACGACCACCCATTGTTTCGCAATGCGCTGATAAATGCCATCAGTAGCACTTTTGCCACTAAAGCTACTATTGAAACGGACAGTTTCGACAGTACCTGTACGGCGCTGGAGGAACACCCCGATACCGATCTGTTGTTGCTGGATTTGCATATGCCCGGCAACTGCGGTTTTCTTGGGCTTATTCAGTTGCGTAAAAGCTTTCCGACCCTGCCAATAGTTGTCATTTCAGCCAGTGAAGAACTGGACGTTATCCGTCGGGTCATGGCTTTTGGTGCGTCGGCCTATGTACCCAAGTCTGCCAACCCCGCCGATATCAGCGCGGCGCTTAATGCGGTAATGGAAGGCGAATTATGGGTACCGGCGGCGCTGAAAAAATTGGTGCTGGAGCATCACAGCTCTGAGGCAGAGGAAGATTTAGATCTGGCCGCCAAAGTAGCCCAGCTGACACATCAGCAATACAAAGTTCTGTACTACCTGACTGAAGGCTGGTTAAACAAGCAAATTGCCTATGACCTGCATATTTCCGAAGCAACGGTAAAGGCGCATATCACGGCAATCTTTCGCAAATTAGGTGTCACTAACCGGACCCAGGTAGTTATTCAGGCCCAAAGACTTACGCTGGAACCACCGGTAAACAAAGCCATGGCGCAGCAATAAGCAATACCTATTCGGCAGAGCGTTTGAGCATTTTTAAATGATTCAGGCTTGCTCTTAGCGCTGCTGGCTTTATCGGTTTAGCCAGAAACATTAACCCGTGCTGTTTTGCTTTCATCGCTAAGCCCGCTTCAGGTGATGCCGACACCAGGATGCCATTCACACTGCCCCATTTCAGCTTGATCTTCTCATATAGTTGCAGGCCATTCAGATGCTGCCCAAGCTGATAGTCAATAAGCAAAGCATCAGGCGGGCTATGCTTACTGGCATACTCCAGCAAACTTTCCTCATCATAAAAGCAAACAACATCTTCTATTTGCCACTGTTGTAACAATACCGACAGTGCTGATAAATTCGCCGCGTCATCATCGACGCAAACCACCGACAGACCGAATACCGGGCGCTGCACTGCACTACTTGGCAACGGCAACTCCTGACGCTGTGGACGCGCAACCAGCGGCAGTTCAATGCTGAACATGCTGCCTTTACCCGGCCAGGATGCCACTTTCAGCCGATGGCCAAGCAACTTCGCCATCCGGTTAACCACACCCAAACCTAGTCCTACACCCTGCTGGCCTTTTGATGTCGCATCAATACGGTAAAAATCTTCAAAAATTCGCTGCAAATCTGGTTCTGCTATGCCTGGCCCGCTATCCCAGACCTGGATTAACAATTGATTACCCCGTTTACGGGCACCCAGTAAAATACGCCCCTGTTTAGTGTATTTAATGGCGTTGGACAGCATATTCTGTAATATGCGCCGCAAGTATGTCGGGTCAGTCTGCACCTGATAATCTGCTTCACGCACGACCAAACGCAGCCCCTTCTGTTTTGCCAGCAGGCCAAACTCATCAGCTAATTGCGACAGTAACTCTTTTAACGGCACAGTCTGAACATCCGGTGACAGTTTGCCATCGTCAAGCTTAGCGATTTCCAACAAGGTAGAAATCAGCTCTTCCGACGCTTTTAACGAGTTGTCCAGTTGACCAACAATATGCTGTTGCTGCTGGGTATCTTTACTGCCGGCCAATGCGGCGGTAAATAAGCGTGCGGCATTCAGTGGTTGCAGAATGTCGTGGCTGGCCAAAGCCAGAAAGCGGGTTTTCGACGCATTCGCCACTTCTGCTTCAGCTTTGGCCTGCAGCAGCTGCTGCTCAGTTTCGCGCCGTCTTTTTACCTCTGACAATAACTCATGGTTTATCTCGGAAATAGTTTGGGTGCGCTCTTGTACTCTATCCTCCAGATGCTGTTTGGCTTCTGCTAACCCCTGCACGGCCCTGACATGATCAGAAATATCGGTAAAGCTGGTGACAAAACCGCCGCCCGGGATCGGATTACCGCGCATTTCAATTACCTTGCCATCAGGCCTTACCCGCTGAAACACGTGAGCCGTGCCATTTTGCATATGACCGATACGTTTTTCGACATGTTCATCGGCGCTACCCGGCCCGCATAAACCACGCTCAGCATTGAAGCGGACGATATCGGCTATTGGCCGGCCTACCCGTACCATGGCTTCGGGGTAATCAAACATCTCCAGATATGCGCGGTTCCAGGCCACTAACTTCAGTTCCCGATCGACTACACTGACGCCCTGGCTTAAATGTTCAAGCGTGGAAAACAGAATTTTGCGCGAAAACTGGATGGCCTGAGTGGTATCGTCAAACAGTGTCACCACATCTTCAAAACCAAGCTGACGTCCTTCCAGCACCGCATTGACCATCGCCGACGCTGACGAAGCACCGATCACACCGGCCAGCTCCCGCTCAACATGTTCTACCAAACCAATGCTGGGTAAGTCGTCCAGCTGTAAACCAACGTGTTGCCGCTTACCATACTCCTGCAAACATTCGCTGGCACGGTTCGCCCCGACAAAGCGCTCCAGCAATATCTTTAAATCTGTATTACGGATGCGGATACGGCGCGCTGGCGTATCCTGATGATTGACCGGTAAATTAGGTTTTACAAAGGCAACTGCCTGCAGCCTGTCCTGCAGGCTGACCTGTGTCAGCAAAGATCCAAGAATGTAAAACAGCAGGTTAAAGCCTAACGAAAAAATCACCCCATGGCTTAAGCTATCCAGTTCTGCCCCGAATAATGCCGTCGGTACCAATGCCTGCCAGCCAAACAGGCCTGTTTGCATAATGTCACTGTTAATTGCCCCGGTGCTGACCAGCTGCGGTAACATCAGCGTATAAAACCACAGCACAAAACCAGTGCTCATGCCCAGATAAACGCCCCAGGCATTGCCGCGGCGCCAGTACAAACCACCAACCACCGCCGGTGCCAGTTGAATAATTAAAGCGAACGCCAGCAAACCGGTTTCGGCCAGCTCATAATTACGGGCAAAACCCCGGTAGTATAAGTAAGATAGCGCCATAACCAGAATAACCATGCTACGGCGTACCAGCAAAATAAGCAGGCTGTAATCATGTGGCAAGCCCTGACGTTTGCTGCTTCGCAGCAAGCTTGGCATCACCACATCGTTACTGATCATCGTAGACAGCGCCAGGGTAGCGATAATGATCATTGACGTTGCGGCAGAGAAGCCGCCAATAAACACCAGCACGCTTAAGGTATTCCAACCTGATTGAGCCGGGATCAGCAGAACAAAACTATCGGCAGAATTAAGTGCTTGTGGAAACAGCTGCATACCGCCAATAGCAATTGGGATCACTACCACTGTAACCAGAAACAAATATAGTGAAAACCAGCGCCGTGCGTGGCGCAGATGATGGTGTGAGACATTCTCAACAAAAGCAACATGGAACTGTCGCGGTAGCAGAAATACTGCAACCATTGCCAATACGGTTTTGGTAATAAACTCCAGCACACCAAATTCATTGTTCTGCTGCTGCGTCATAGCATGCTCAGCAAAACGCTGCAAAACGTCTGAACTTTCACCCAGCACAAACACATAGACTGCAAGACCAAGTGTCATCAGGGCAAACAGTTTAACCACCGACTCAAAAGCGATAGCCACCATAACACCACGGCTTTGCTCAGTCAGATGCAGCTTGCGCGTACCGAACAAAATTGCAAAGAATGCCATTGCCAGTGCACTTAAAAAGGCGCTGTCTTGCCACCAATTGGCCGTTTCGTCACTAAAATCACCGCCCAGCAATACCTGATACGAACTGGAAACAGCTTTGAGCTGCAACGCGATATAAGGAACCACTACCACCAGACATACCAGAGATGCCAGCAAAGCAATGTTTTTACGTTTGCCATAGCGCGACGAGATAAAATCGGCTACCGAGGTGACATTTTGCTTTTTGGCGACATACAGCAGTTTGAATAAAAATGGCTGAGCAAATATAAACAGTAACGCCGGGCCCAGATAGATCGGTATATAGTCCCAGCCGCGGGTAACCGCAGTGCCAACCGCACCATAATAAGTCCAGGATGTGCAGTACACCGCCAGAGCCAGGCTGTAAATCAGCCCCCCATACTTTCGTATTAGTTTGTCATCAGCGTGCCTTTCACCCCAGTTGGCAATAAGAAACAAACCACCGACGTACAACAATGCCAATAAGGCAACTACCCAAGCGGCCACTGCGCTCTCCCGTTATTATTATCTGGCTTACTTTTGGCTCAAGGCACAGCGCAAGTCAATTAACCTGACACCAGCTTCGACTAAAGTCGGGCTTTCACTTGTGTTAACTACTGCTAGATTAACTTTGCGAGATAAAAATAACAAAGGAAAGGAGTGTAATAATGACAGAGCACGATCGCAACGCGGCGGCTTACTGGTCAGCGAATCTTCGTCTGATCGTTGGCAGCCTCATCGTTTGGGCACTGGTATCTTATGGTGGGGGGATTTTACTGCGTCCTCTGCTGTCTGGGATCAGTGTAGGCGGCACAGACCTTGGCTTCTGGTTCGCTCAACAGGGGTCCATTTTAACCTTTATCGCGTTAATCTTCTTCTATGCCTGGAGAATGAATAAGCTCGATAAAGAATTTGACCTGCACGAGGAGTAGACCCGTCATGAGTCAATTTGCAATTAATCTTATTTTCGTTGGCGGCTCGTTCGCGCTCTATATTGCTATTGCAATCTGGGCCCGCGCCGGGTCAACCAAAGAGTTTTATGTTGCCGGTGGCGGTGTAAACCCGGTAATGAACGGTATGGCTACCGCGGCTGACTGGATGTCTGCTGCGTCGTTTATTTCGATGGCAGGTTTAATCGCTGCCGGTGGCTATGCTAACTCAACTTATCTGATGGGCTGGACTGGTGGTTACGTGTTGCTTGCGATGTTACTGGCACCGTACCTGCGCAAGTTTGGTAAATTTACTGTACCAGAGTTTATCGGTGACCGCTTCTACAGTAAGAATGCGCGTTTTGTTGCCGTTGCCTGCCTTATCATCGCTTCGGTTACCTACGTAATCGGCCAGATGACCGGCGCAGGAGTTGCCTTCTCGCGCTTCCTGGAAGTAGAAAGTGATACCGGGCTTATTATTGCCGGTGTCGTGGTATTTCTTTACGCTGTAATGGGTGGGATGAAAGGTATTACCTATACTCAGGTTGCACAGTATGTGGTACTGATTATTGCGTATACTATTCCTGCTGTATTCATTTCACTGCAGTTAACAGGTAACTTCCTACCACCACTGGGTTTATTCTCAGATCACGTGGAATCTGGTATGCCGTTATTGCAGAAGCTGGATATGATTGTTCGTGACCTTGGCTTCGTAGACTACACCGCTGATGTATCAAATAAACTGAATATGGTGCTGTTTACCCTGTCATTGATGATTGGTACTGCGGGTTTGCCGCACGTTATCATCCGCTTCTTTACCGTACCTAAGGTATCAGACGCACGCTGGTCTGCTGGCTGGGCACTGGTATTTATTGCCCTGCTGTATTTAACTGCACCAGCCGTTGCATCAATGGCCCGGTTAAACCTGTTAACCACAATTTATCCTGCTGGCGAAACGGCCAATGCGATTGAGTATGCGCAGCGTCCGGATTGGATTAAAAACTGGGAACAAACCGGCTTAATTAAGTTTGAAGACAAAAACAGTGATGGTCGTATTCAGCTGTATAACGACAAATCAGACAGCTTCAAGCAAGTTGCAGAAGAACGCGGCTGGAATGGCAACGAGCTGACTGTAAATAACGATATTCTGGTACTGGCTAACCCTGAAATTGCTAACTTACCAGGTTGGGTTATTGGTTTGATTGCTGCTGGTGGTTTAGCTGCAGCGTTATCAACAGCAGCCGGTTTGTTGCTGGCGATATCCTCTGCGGTGAGTCATGACCTGATCAAAGGCTCAATCAATCCGAGTATCAGTGAAAAAGGCGAGCTGCTTGCTGCACGGATTTCAATGGCAGTGGCGATAGTCGTAGCCACCTGGCTGGGGATGAATCCGCCCGGGTTTGCAGCTCAGGTAGTTGCACTGGCATTTGGTATTGCCGCGGCATCTATCTTCCCGGCACTGATGATGGGGATCTTCTCAAAACGGGTAAATAACAAAGGTGCCATCGCCGGCATGCTGGCAGGTCTGTTATCGACTGTTATTTATATCTTCCTGTTCCTGGGCTGGTTCTTTATTCCAGGTACCAACACTTTTGAAAACGTACAGGCAAACTGGCTGCTGGGGATTTCTCCACTGTCATTCGGTGCCGTAGGTGCTCTGATTAACTTTATCGTCGCCTTCGCGGTATCATCAGCCACTGAAGCTCCTCCAGCTCATATCCAGAATCTGGTTGAGAGTGTGCGTTATCCTAAGGGTGCAGGTGCTGCAACAGGCCACTAGTAACCTGAGATAAATTGCTTTATATACAAAGCAATATGACAACAATAAAACGGGCTTTCCTGGTGAAAGCCCGTCCTTTTCAGGAAGACATTATGTTTTGGGAATTTGTTGCGACAGTATTTGCCGGACTGGGTGCCGCAGGTATTGCCTTGCTACTGCGTAAAGTCACCCGCCAACGCGCGCCCCGTTGGATCATCCCGGTGTTTGCCGGTGCAGCGATGCTGGCATTTCAGGTACATAGTGAATACAGCTGGTACCCGCATCAGGCTTCACGATTGCCTTCCGGTGTAGTGGTAGTAAAAACCGTAGAACAGCAGGCTGTATGGCGCCCCTGGAGCTATTTATATCCACAAACGTTAAGGTTTATTGCGGCAGATGTCGCCAACGCTTCAGTCAATAAGCAAAATTCTGAATTAAAACTTGTCGATCTGTATTTCTTTGAACGCAGAGCCACTGCCAGGCGCGTTCCTGTCGTGCTGCACTGCGGTCAGTTTGCCAGGGCAGATTTTAGCGCACAGCTACAGATCCCTGATGCCGGCGCCAAACTCAGCGAGCAATGGCAGAAGCTCAATAAAGATGATGCATTAATCAGCGCAGTGTGTGCCAGTTAACACCTATTAAACAACCTGTTCGGCTTACCCGGAGCTAAGATGGAAGTCGCTGACGTTACTCAATTTCTTGCACAAATTACACCTTTTAACCAGCTGAGCAATGCGGTTCTGGCACCACTATCTGCCCATATCAAAGTATGTTACTGCCAGGCCCAGGAAAAAGTATCTGTGCAGACAGAGCGCTTGATGATTATCCGTACTGGCATTTTCTCACTTTACAGCGATCAGCAACAATTACTGACTAAACTACAGCCAGGTGATTTTTATGGTTACCAGCAATTACTGACCGGACTCTCTGACAACGACACCCTGGTTTGTGATGAAGATGGACTGCTGTATTACCTGGATGCCGAGGCGTTTCACCGCTGCCGCTATCAGTACAAGAATATCGATATTTTCTTTCAGCGCTTGTTCAGCCGCCGCTTACACCAGTATCAGGAGCGTCAGCAAGGTCGTTTCACGTTAAAAATAAGTGATATCGTACAACAACGTAAAGTTACCATCCGGCCAGAGCAGACAGTACAGGACGCAGCCCGGCAGATGTCGGATAGCAGGGTATCGTCGCTACTGGTAGAAGAGCAAGACAAACTGGTCGGTATTGTCACCGACAGGGATTTACGCCACCGCGTACTTGCTCATGCCTTGACGGCCAGCACTCAAGTCGGCCAGATCATGACGCGCCAACCTCACGTAATTGATCGCCATGCCTTTTTATACGAAGCCGTACAGCAAATGAGCCAGTACAACATCCATCACTTGCCGGTAATGGAGCAAGGCGTCTGTTACGGCATGTTAAGCGCAACCGATATTATGCGGAGCCAGCAGGATCATCCGGTGTATCTGATTGGCGAAATACACCGCCAAGCGTCAATTGACGGCCTTGAGCGCTGCAGTCAGCAACTGCCGGCTTTAGCCATCACCTTGCATAAACAACAGGTACCGGCACATGAAGCCGGCCATGTCATTACCACTATTACCGATGCCCTTACGCAGCGTCTTATCTATCTGGCGCAGCAGCAACTGGGCGAAGCCCCATGTGTATTCAGTTGGCTGGCGTTTGGCTCTCAGGCCAGAATGGATCAAAGCTTAAATGCCGATCAGGATAACGCCTTGCTGCTGGAGAAAGAGCCCAGCGGTGCTGTAGCAGATTATTTTTCTGCCCTGGCCGACTTTGTCTGCCAGGGTTTAGCCCGCTGCGGTATCCCGCTGTGTCCGGGCAATATTATGGCAACCAACCCGGAACTGCGGCTGAGTTTAAAAGGCTGGTCTGGCCGTTTTGCCCGCTGGATAGCGACACCCACACCGGAAGCACTGCTCAAAGCCAGCATATTTTTTGATCTCAGGGTCATTGACGGCAGCAAAGGGCTTTTTAATGCTCTACAGCAAGATATCCTGCAACGCACCGCTGAAGCGCCGCTATTCTTATACCATTTGGCCCAAGCTGCACTGCAGCGCACAGCTCCGCTGGGATTATTCAAGAATTTTATTCTGGAACAGGATGGTAAACATAAGAAAGGTCTCGATTTGAAAAAGCGTGGTATCAGTTTACTGACCGACCTGGCCAGGGTATATGCGCTGTCCGCAGGTATTAATGATGTTAATACCCGCAGGCGCTTACAGCAGCTGGCAGCACAAGGCGTGATAGACAGCAAAGACAGTCAGAATATTATCGATGCGTTTGATTTACTGGCGCATTTGCGCTGGGAAAAACATCTGCAGGATTTGCAACAAGGCCATGACGTGACGAACCTGCTCGACCCTATGGATGTATCCGGCCTGGCCCGGCACCAGTTAAAAGACGGCTTTGCAGTCATAAATGAAGCGCAAAGCCGTCTTAAACATCGCTTCTGTCGGGACATGTGATGATTTTCAACTGGTTATTGCGTAAAAGTGCTGCATTAAGCGAAGTCGTTGCCCGGTTTAGCCAAACACCTTTCCCCGCCTCGTCCACTGCAGTACAGCAAGTAGATTTCCTGGCGCTGGATTTAGAGCTTACCGGCCTTAACCCGCGTAAAGACCATATAGTCAGTATTGGCTGGGTTCCGGTAAGAGCAGAAGAAATCGTGCTATCTGAAGCCCGGCACTACCTGATCTGCAGCCCCATCAGTGTAGGGCAAAGCGCGGTTTACCACGGCTTACATGATTATCAACTGGCGAACGGTAAAGAGCTATCTCAGGTGCTGACAGAATTACTGAGCGAATATGCCGGCTACGTATTTGTCGCACATCACAGCCAGTTGGACGAGCAATTCCTGCGTATCGCCTGTGAGCGCTGTTTTGGTAAAGCGCCGCGCTTTAAGTTCATTGATACCATGAAGATGGAGTGGCAGCGGTTGTTACGGCAAGGAAAAGTAGTAAAACATGATGCGCTTAAATTACCCAGCTGCCTTAACCGGCATAACCTACCCGAGATGACAAATCATCATGCGTTGGAAGATGCATACAGCTGCGCTTTATTGTTACTAAGTCAGTTGAAACTTGGCGGCAGCAAAATGACGTTAAGTGATCTGTATTTGCTGTCACGCTAGCCAAGTGTAAAGTTTAACTAGCACTACTAATATTCACAGTCGCTATATTGCTGTATAGCCTCTGATGCAATCTGCCTGAGAACAGCCTGATGCTGCTCTGCAACCTTAATTTCTGGCATATAAGGTAAACTCTCTGAGACCTCACCGCTGATGACCTGATAAAATAGCAACGCAGTTAGAAAGGTGCCCTCAATGGATGCATGATTACCATCTGAGTGCATTGCAACCTGAGGCATCGCAGCTATAGCAGCATCCCAGGCCGGGCCGACAGGCGCAACGCAACTAGCTTCCCTGCTTGCTATACCTTTATGCAAAAGATAAACCCGCATCCCTTCCTCAACATTTCCTTGACGCGGATGCTCTGGAAACAGAATAGGTGTTGCACCGAGTTGTTTACTGCTCGCAATCCAATGTTCCGACGCATCAGTAGGATAGGAATACAGACCTGTCGTGGAATATTTCTGCGCCTGCCAAATAACATGACTCCAGTCATTCCCCTGTAATGTACTTCGTGTAACGCCGTCAGTCAGACGTTCGTCAAGATAACGCCAACCCGGTGCTACCACAGAAGTCACTGGCTTCCCCGTCCCTTTTACAAGCATTCCTCGCAGAACCTGTGCAAGGTCATTAGCGGTAACATGACTATTACCAACCAACAGTACCTGATAACCATCAAGATACCGGTTGTCTGGTATTATCAGATTGCCAGTTACCGGCGGCAGATTATCGACAGTAGACGGAGTCCGCTCATCAGAAGTATTTCCACCACTACACCCAGCTAGCAACAGTGAAACCAGTCCAATACTGTTCTTGTAAAATTGATGCATTTGCACACACCTCAGGATGAATTATTTAGCTTTTTGAAACAGTATTGACGGAAAAAACGTCAGACTAGCGACACAAAAAAGAAACAATAGAAATTGTGTAACATATTAAATACGTTCAAGCTGTTTGCTGCTGATTGCAACCACTTTACCCGCTTTGAGTGTCAGGGAAACCAGATACTCACCACCGATATCACCCTGTAAACGGTAAGACCAGGTTTCAGTTGTTTCACCTTTTACCGGTTCACCGGTATCTATTCCCAGTGTATCAACGTCTTTTGACAAAGGTTCTCCGGCCAGCGCCATGACATCGACCCGTTTCATGCCACAACGCAGCAACTTGCCATCATCCAACCGAAAACCACATGCAGCTGCCTGAGCTGAAAACATCAACACTGCTGTTACTGTCAGAAACCGATTCATCTTAATACTCCCTGCACCTAGTTTGCACTGAGTATAATGATATGGCACTCAAGAAAACAACATACACAAACTGTATTTTCAATTAATTTACATTACATAAGACGGCGTCAGCCGACTAAAGATTTCTGCATATACCTGGCATCCTGTCCGGTATAACTGGCCAACGCCTGAAGCGCAGCAGTATCGCAAAGGCTGACTACGACAAAACCCTGTTTTTGCCAGTATGGTACCGAACCTTGCACGGCGACTAATGCCAGCCGGCTGAGTCCTAGCTGCATTGCATACAGCTCAGCACAGTTCAATAAGCGTGAAGCCAAACCAAGACCTCTGGCATTCTGACTTACGGCCATATCATGCAAGTACAGGAGTTCTGCCTGGGTATAACGGGAAAATTCGCTGCCAAGCGCGGCAACCTGCTTATCGCATGACGGGTAACTGAACAGGTATGCCAGCACTTCGCCCGAGCTGCTTTCTGCCAGCCAGCAGCTGTCTGGCTGCGAGAGTAAACGCCGTTGAATAAGGCTGGCGTCTTCAAATAGCTCGTTGCCATAGCAAGTGTCCTGAATGGTTACAATGGCGCTGAGATCATGCTTACTGATTAAACGGATATTTATCGACATGACTTACACTTGTTTATTTGTGCTATCAAATGACTAGCCAGATACAGGTTTAATTATCCGGCAAGGGTTGCCACCAGCCACAACACCTGCAGGTATATCTTTCGTTACCACGCTACCTGCGGCAATGACACTACCTTTACCTATGGTGATACCCGGCAACAGCACAGCGCCGCCACCAATCCAGACATCGTCTGCAATTGTGATTGGCTTTGCCTGCTCTATTAGGCTGTTACGCGCTTTAGCTTCTAGCGGGTGATTCACCGTGTAAATTTGCACTGCTGGCCCAAAGAACACATTGTTACCGATAGATACCAGCGCAACATCCAAAACCACGCAGTTAAAGTTAAAAAACACCTTAGAACCGGTTTTAATGTTGTAGCCATAATCACAGTAAAACGGCGGTTCAACATAAAAGTGTTTACCGGTGTTCGGCAACCATTGCTGCAACAGCGCCCTGCGCTGTGTCTCTTCTTCTGGCGGGCTTTGGTTAAACTGATGTTGTAATTTTCGCGCAGCAAAGCGCTCAGCGCTTAATTCTTTATCCAAAGGGTTATACCACTGACCGGATAACATTTTTTCTTTTTCTGTTTGCATTGCAATGTCTTATGTTGGGATAGCAGAAACACCATAACAGCATGATATTGACAAACCTGTCGTATTTAAACATACCATTATTGCCTGCTGTGCTGGTAATAATGGTGCTGACGTTTAATTTTTTTCTGTTTTATCTGCTAAGAGTTCAGCAT
>NZ_DATCSY010000203.1:0-4253 GCF_036568245.1 Rheinheimera sp.
AGTAACTTTTCGACACCAACCTGCTGAGCACTGCGCCAATGCGCAAGTTGCTCTGTGTTGAGTTCAGGTAAATCAAGATGGCAATGGCTATCAAACAACCGCTGGCGGCTGCTTGCTGCCCATAGCCCGGTTAAGGGCATAACCGTTCGATACTCCAGCTGTTATCGCTTTGCCTGGTGTACATAAAACGATCGTGTAAACGGTGCTCGCCGCCTTGCCAGAATTCGATTTTATGCGGCCGCACCAAAAAACCGCCCCAGAATGAAGGCAACGGTATTTCACCATGTTCAAACTTATGTTTTATCTCGGCAAACTTTTGCATCAGCGCTAAGCGGGTTGATACCGGTCGGCTTTGCTCTGATGCCCAGGCCGCCAACTGACTTTCTTTGGGGCGGGACAAAAAGTACTTGGCTACCTGGCTTGAGCTGACCCGCTCGGCAGTACCATAAACTATTACCTGCCGCTCCAGTGGGTGCCAGGGAAAATGCAGACACACCTTTGGGTTTGCCGACAGTTCAGTCGCCTTACGGCTACCAAGATTAGTGTAAAAGGTAAAGCCGTCCTGATCCACGTCTTTAAGTAACACCAGACGCTGTGACGGCTGACCATGTTCGTCGACACTTGCCACACACATCGCAGTAGGATCCGGTAACTCTGCCGCGATAGCGTCTTTGAGCCATAGCTCAAACTGCGCTATTGGATCGGCAGTCAATTTATCGAACTCCAACTTATCTTTGGTGTAACTGCGGCGAATATCGTCGATTTTCATAGCTTACATACGCTCCATAACCTCAATACCCAGCAAATCCAGGCCTTGCTTTAACAGCTTAGAGGTAAAAATACTTAGCATTAAACGGCTGTCACGCTGTGCTGGTTCAACGCCGTCTTTAAGTATTGGGCAAGCTTCGTAAAACGCCATATATAAACTGGCCAGCTCATACAGGTAATTACACAGCAGGTTAGGCTGTGCATCTTTCATCACCTGCTGTAACACCTCTTCAAAGCGCAGCAATTTAACGGCTAATTGTTTTTCCTGCTCTTGCGCAATCACCAGCGCTGCACTGAACCCATCGGCGATCTCAGCGCGGCGCAAAATACTGCGCACCCGGGTGTAGGCATATTGCAGGTAAGGCGCGGTCGCACCTTCAAAGCTTAACATCGCATCCCAGCTAAATATGTAGTCGCTGGTGCGGTTTTTCGATAAGTCAGCAAACTTCACCGCGCCAATACCGACTTTACGTGCCACTTCAGCGATTTCATCTTCTGACAAGTCGCTGGCTTTATCCTGCACCACAGCTTTAGCGCGCACTACCGCTTCTTCCAGTAATTCGGCCAGTTTTACGGTGCCGCCGGTACGGGTTTTAAAGGGTTTACCATCTTCACCCATCATGGTGCCAAACGGGCAGTGATCATAGGTCGTTGCATCGCGCAGGTAACCCGCTTTACGGGCTACCAGCTCAACCTGCTTAAAATGCAGCGCCTGGCGTGCATCGGTAAAAATCACGACGCGATCGGCATTTAAGTCATGGCTACGATACTGACAAGCGGCTAAATCGGTGGTCGAATACAGGAAACCACCACCGGTTTTTTGCACGATAAAGGCTGACGGATTACCTTCTTTATCGGCCAGCTCCTGCAGAAATACCACCAGCGCGCCCTGATCCTCTACCGCCAGCTGACGCTGTTTTAAATCATCGACAATGCCCTGCAGCATACTGTTATAGGCACTTTCCGGCTTGATATCAGCGTGGCTTAAGGTGACATTTAGCTTTTCATAGACTTCTTCACTGTGCTTGACCGAGGTATCGATAAACAGCTGCCACAGTTTCTGGCAATGTGCATCTCCGCTTTGCAGCTTAACCACATAGTCACGCGACTTATCGGCAAATCCGGCTTCGTCATCAAAGCGCTTTTTCGCTTCACGGTAGAAATCTTCCAGATCGGCAAGTGCGACAGATTCCAGATCAATACCCGCCGCCAGCTTATCTTCTAAGTGCGCGATCAGCATACCAAACTGGGTGCCCCAGTCGCCCATATGGTTCTGACGGATAACTTTATCGCCCCAGAACTCCATCGTACGCACTACAGCATCGCCAATAATGGTCGAACGTAAATGGCCAACGTGCATCTCTTTTGCCAGGTTAGGCGCCGAGTAATCTACTACCACTGTTTGTGGCGCCGTATTCGTGCTTACGCCCAAACGGCTATCTGCTGCTGCCTGTTGCAGCTGCGCGGCCAACCACGCTTTATCCAGCGTGACATTGATAAAACCCGGGCCGGCGATTTCTGTTTTTTCGGCAATGCCTTCAAGCGCCAGTTGTTGCACCAGTTGCTCGGCTAGCTGACGCGGATTCGTCTTCATCAGCTTAGCGGCAGCCATAGCACCGTTTATTTGGTAATCACCAAACTCAGGGCGGGTACTTACCGTAACGGCAGCATTCGTATCGGCAGGTAAGCCCAGGGCGCCGAACGCGCTTTGCGTTTTCTCAGTTAATAATTGCTTAATATTCATCCGGCTTACCTGTTAATGTTCACGTGTCTTATGGAATTTGATTTTCGGGTAACGCTCCATGGCCAGATTCAGGTTTACCATGGTTGGTGCGATATAGGTCAGCGCATCGCCGCCGTCCAGTGCCAGATTCTGGCTGGCTTTGTTTTTAAACTCGTCCAGCGCTTTGCCATCATCACTGTATACCCAACGAGCCGTCGACACGTTTACCGCTTCGTACAACGCATCTACGTTGTATTCTGACTTTAACCGATGCACAACCACATCAAACTGCAGTACACCGACAGCGCCAACGATCAGATCGTTGTTATCAAGCGGCCTGAACACCTGTACCGCACCTTCTTCGGATAACTGCACCAGGCCTTTAAGCAGCTGCTTTTGCTTCAGCGGGTCGCGCAGGCGGATACGGCGGAACAGTTCCGGCGCAAAGTTTGGAATACCCGTGAACTGCATATTCTCGCCACTGGTAAAGGTATCACCAATCTTGATGGTGCCGTGGTTATGTAAACCGATAATATCGCCCGGATAAGCTTCTTCTAAGTGCTCACGATCGCCAGCGACAAACGTCAGCGCCTGCGGAATAAGCACATCTTTACCAATGCGCACGTGGCGCACTTTCATGCCTTTTTCGTATTTACCCGACACAATGCGTAAAAACGCCACGCGGTCGCGGTGTTTAGGGTCCATATTGGCCTGAATTTTAAACACAAAGCCGGTAAAGCCGGTTTCAGTTGGTGCCACAGTGCGGCTGTCGGTAGCGCGTGATTGCGGCGCTGGTGCCCAGGCTGTTAAGCCATCCAGCATATGGTCTACCCCAAAGTTACCCAAAGCCGTACCGAAGAATACCGGTGTTAACTCACCTTTTAAAAACAGCTCCTGGTCAAATTCATGACTGGCACCACGCACCAGTTCCATCTCATCGCGTAGTTGCTGCGCATAGTAACCAATACGCTTATCCAGCTCAGGGTTATCAAGACCCTTGATGATATCCACATCCTGAATGGTATGGCCCATACCGGATTTATAGAAAATCACTTCGTCACGCAGGATATGATATACGCCTTTAAATTCCTTACCTGAAGCAATTGGCCAGGTAATAGGTGCGCAGGCGATTTTCAGTACGCTTTCAACTTCATCCAGCAAATCAATAGGATCACGAATATCGCGGTCCATTTTGTTCATAAAGGTGATAATTGGCGTATCACGCAGCCGCGTAACTTCCATCAGTTTAATGGTACGTTCTTCTACACCTTTAGCACCGTCAATAACCATCAGGCACGAATCCACCGCCGTTAGCGTGCGGTAGGTATCTTCCGAGAAGTCTTCGTGGCCTGGGGTGTCAAGCAGGTTAACCAGACAATCAGCATAAGGGAACTGCATCACCGAGGTGGTTACCGAAATGCCCCGCTCTTTTTCCATCTCCATCCAGTCGGATGTGGCGTACTGGCCGGACTTTTTACCTTTAACGGTACCAGCCTTTTGGATCAGTTGTCCGAATAACAAAACCTTCTCGGTAATGGTGGTTTTACCGGCGTCAGGGTGGCTGATGATCGCGAACGTACGGCGACTGTTTACTTCAGCGAGAAAATTATCTGTGCTCATAATATCCAATAATCAGTTACCGCAGGCATCCGGCTGCGGTTTAGGAATAAAACCCGGGAGTAAATAATAATGCGCGCGATTATAACAGTTTGAACGACAGGGGCACAGAGTGGATGTGTTACATTACAATCGACATTAAAAC
>NZ_DATCSY010000204.1:0-13795 GCF_036568245.1 Rheinheimera sp.
ACAGCAAAGCCAAAGATACTGACAAGTTAAAAGAATATAATCTGGCAGACTGCATTGAATGTGGTGCCTGCGCCTACGTCTGCCCCAGTGAAATACCGCTGGTGCAATATTACCGTGTTGCCAAGGCCGACATTCGCGAACAGCAGCGCGAAGCGTTAAAAGCAGAACAAGCCAAAGCCAGATTTGAAGCGCGTAATGCCCGGCTGGAACGTGAAAAACAAGAGCGGTCAGAGCGCAACCAGCAACTTGCGGCTGCCCGTCAGCAACAACAGCAGGCATCAGGCGCCAATACAGCGGTAGCGGATGCCCTGGCTCGTATTAAAGCAAAACAAACACAAGCGGCTGCACCGGATGAAGAGCGAAGTCAGGCCCAGCTGCAAGCCGAGCGCGAGCTTAAAAAACAGCAAGCACGCGAGTATCAGCAACAAAAGGCGCTGGCAGCGCAGCAACCAGCTGACGCAGAGGCATCATCGTTACAACAGCCCGCCACTACTGCAGCTGCATCGGATAAAGCCTCAGCTGTGGCAGCAGCCATAGCACGTGCTAAAGCGAAAAAGGCAGCGCAGCAAACTGAGCCAGCTGACGCTGATAACACTGCTGCGACAAGCACTGACAATGCGGATGCGCAACACCAAACCGATCCGCGCAAAGCGGCCATTGCTGCCGCGATCGCCCGGGCTAAAGCCAAACAGCAGACACAACAAGTGCAGGACAGCACTGCGGATAACAGCACAGAACCGGCAGGCGACAACGTTTCAGCACAACCTTCTGCCCAGCCGGATCCACGTAAAGCTGCAGTTGCAGCAGCCCTTGCGCGAGCCAAAGCAAAAAAACTACAGGATGACACAAAAGACCATGAGCAAAGGGTAACAACTGCCTCAGAGACACAAACCGCGGAACAGCTATCTGACGCTCCTGAGCCTTCTGATACAGACACCGATCCACGTAAAGCCGCTATAGCTGCGGCTATTGCGCGGGCTAAAGCCCGTAAACAAGCCGACAGTGAGAAGTCATGAGTTTTAAAATAGCCAGTTCACCGCACCAGCACAGTCAGCGCAGCACATCGCAGCTTATGCGTTTGGTTGTACTGGCCTGCATACCGGGCATAGCCGTGCAGGCAGTGCTATTTGGTTACGGTGTGTTAATTCAGCTATTACTAGCGGTGATCACAGCCTGGCTCAGTGAAGCTTTAGTATTAATGCTACGCCGTAAAGCCGTATTGATCAGGTTAAAAGACAACAGTGCCATGCTGACTGCGGTGCTGCTGGCCGTGGCTATTCCGCCTTATGCGCCCTGGTGGATAATTGTCATCGGTACGGCTTTTGCCATCATTATGGTCAAGCAGCTGTACGGCGGCCTGGGTAACAACCTGTTTAATCCCGCTATGGCGGCTTATGTCCTGTTACTGGTGTCTTTTCCGCTGCAAATGACGCAGTGGTTACCCCCGCTTTCATTACAGAGCGTGACGCTGTCACCTTTGGATGCGGTGTGCAGCATTTTCACCCAGTTCAGCTGCAGCGGTTTTAGCCTTGCACAACTGCAAGCCAACGTTGATGGCGTAACGATGGCGACACCACTGGACACCTTAAGAACCGGGCTCAGCCGTGGCCTGACACTGGACGAGAACCTGCAAAACCCGGTGTTCTTCGCCTTTGCCGGTGCAGGCTGGCTTTGGCTGAATCTGGCCTATCTGGCCGGTGGTTTAGTCTTAATTCAGCAAAAAGCTATTGGTTGGCGTATTCCTGTCGCGGTTCTGGCCAGTTTGTTTGTCTTATCGGCTATTGCCAGCCTTGCTGCCCCCGACAGCATGGCGGGGCCACTGTTTCATTTATTTAGCGGCGGCACCATGCTGGCGGCCTTTTTTATCGCGACCGATCCGGTATCCGCCTCAACCACCAACAGGGGCCGGTTGATATACGGCGCGCTGATTGGTTTATTGGTGTTTCTTATCCGCAGTTTTGGTGGTTATCCGGATGCCTATGCCTTTGCAGTATTGCTGGCCAACATGGCGGTACCACTGATTGACTACTATACCCGGCCACGAACCTACGGCCATAGGCAAAGGAGCGAGCTGAAATGATAAAGGCAATCAGCAAAAACGCTCTGGCGCTGGCCGGCGCAGCGGCATTTTGTGTCGCGATACTGGGCATGGTAAACCAGCAAACCGCCCCGCGTATTGAAGAGCAGCGTCAGGCCAGCAAAATGGCAATACTGACTGAAGTGCTGCCAGGCATTAAAGTGACCTCTTCGCTGTTGCAGGACTGCGTGCTGGTGCAGGATGAACAGCTTTTAGGTCGGCCTGGTAAGCAGCAGCTATATCGCTGGCGTGACGGTAACGAACTGCACGCCTACATTATTGAAACCACTGCGCCCGATGGCTACAGCGGCAATATCGATTTAATTGTCGCGCTTCAGCCTGATGGCACGGTATTGGGCACCCGGGTGCTAAACCATCAGGAAACACCGGGGCTGGGTGATAAAATTGAAGCGCGTCGCTCGCCATGGATTTTTAGTTTTAGCGGCAAAGTAGTAACAGCAGACAACGCCGGCAAATGGGCAGTACGCAAAGACGGCGGTGACTTTGACCAGTTCACCGGCGCCACCATTACACCTCGCGCCGTTGTTAAAGCCGTGCGCAATGCCGTACTCTATGTGCAGCAACATGCCGAGCTGGCCACTCAGGCTGCCAACTGTTCGCAATAACAAGGTAGAGTAACAATATGAGTCAATTTAAAGAGCTGACAATACAAGGGCTGTGGAAAAACAACCCCGGCCTCGTTCAGCTACTGGGTCTGTGTCCTCTGCTGGCCGTAACGGCGACCGTAACCAATGCACTGGGTTTGGGCGTCGCAACCTTGCTGGTGCTGGTTGGCTCAAACGTCGCAGTATCGCTGGTACGCAATCATGTTGCCAGCGAGATCCGCATTCCGGTGTTTGTACTGATTATTGCCAGCCTGGTTACCGTGGTGCAACTATTAATGAATGCCTATACCTTTGGTTTATATCAATCGCTGGGTATTTTTATCCCATTAATCGTCACTAACTGCGCCATTATTGGACGGGCTGAAGCTTTTGCATCAAAAAATGCTCTGCTCCCCTCGGCGTTAGACGGTTTTATGATGGGTCTGGGCTTTATGCTGGTACTGCTGGTACTGGGAGCTATGCGCGAACTGCTTGGCCAGGGCACCCTATTCGATGGTGCCGATTTATTGCTTGGTGATTGGGCTAAAATGCTTCGCATCGAGGTTTTTGCAGTCGACAGCCATTTTCTATTAGCCATGCTGCCACCCGGAGCCTTTCTGGGCATGGGCTTATTAATCGCGCTGAAAAACGTTATTGATAACAAGCTTAAGCAAAAACAAACTATTGAAAAAGGCAGTATCGCCCGCGCCCGGGTTACCGGCGCTGCGCAGTAAACTGCCGGATAACAGATGAACAAACAAAAACGTATAGAAATATTAAGCCGGTTGCGCGAAGCAAACCCGGAGCCTACGACGGAGCTTGAATACAGCTCACCTTTTGAATTGCTGATAGCGGTTTTATTATCGGCACAGGCCACAGATGTCGGAGTCAACAAAGCCACCAGACACCTGTTTCCAGCAGCCCGAACACCACAGGCCATGCTGGATTTAGGCGTGGACGGCGTTAAACATTACATTAAAACCATCGGCTTATTTAATACCAAAGCCGAAAACGTCATTAAAACCTGTCGTATTCTGGTAGAGCAGCATGGCGGTGAGGTTCCCGAGAACCGCGAAGCACTGGAAGCCCTGCCGGGCGTCGGTCGAAAAACCGCCAATGTGGTGCTAAACACCGCCTTTGGCTGGCCTACCATAGCTGTAGACACCCACATTTTCCGCGTATCTAACCGCACTAAACTGGCACCGGGTAAAAATGTTGACGAGGTAGAACACAAGTTGCTTAAAGTGGTGCCAGACAAGTATAAACTCGACGTACACCACTGGCTAATTCTGCACGGCCGCTACACTTGCGTAGCACGCAAACCGCGCTGCGGCAGTTGTTTGATTGAAGATTTATGTGAGTTTAAAGACAAAACCGAATAACAGAATGTCTTTTTGTAACCATAGGCACATTGGAATTTATCTGGCAAAAGCTGTCGAGAAAAAATGTAATTAGTTAGGAGGCACAATGCTCAGAACGTTGGTTATTTTGGTATGGCTAAGTAGCTTTATTTCAATTTTTGCCACACCCTATAAAGGCCTCTTTGTGGTTGTTACCGCTGTCGCTACTGTTGCGTTGTTTTTCTTCCCTATTAAGTATGCTAACCGTGAGACAGTACGTGAAACAGCTCAAAAAGACCTTTCTTTTCTGGGATCTCCCCTTCCCTACCTGATAGTTGCCTTTTTAGCAATTATTGGGGTCTTACTCTGTGGTCATTAACGCATCCATTAACTCTATCGAGGATTCGGGTGTCAGAATCAAAGCAACACCGGTCGATGCAGGTATATATACTAAATCTTTATCTCTAGTCTGAACCATAAACGTCAGGCAATATATCCACTTGGATTGAGTCATGAGCAAAGTTATGGATGGGCTGACTATCACTTACAGGCAACAAATACGGGTTAACTCGCCTAACAAAGCACGAGCCAGGCTTGGGCTTTATATGCATACAAATACAGCGATTTTCAGAAGTTAAATACCAGCACGAATATTCGCTTTTGGCACTCAGCGGTCCTTCCGGGACAGCTGCATATGTTGCCATCAGCTACCGCACTGCGAATTCAGTCTGGCATACTATCGCCGTCGACACACATTTTCCGCGTATCTAACTGCACTAAACTGGCACCGGGTAAAAACGTTGATGAAGTCGAGCAAAAGCTGTTAAAAGTGGTCCCCAGCGAGTTTAAACTCGACGTACATCACTGGCTAATACTGCACGGCCGCTATACCTGTGTTGCCCGTAAGCCCAAATGCGGCTCTTGTATCATTGAAGATCTGTGCGAGTTTAAAGACAAAACTGAATAGCCCGTCAACTTAGCGCCTTAAACAGGCGCTTAATGCAGATGGTTGCTAATGTTTGCGCCAGCGAAGCACCAGTGCTGCTAATGCCACAATAATCACACCGGCAACCAAACCGGTAATACCGTCAACCAGTAACGATGTGATCATTGCAAACGCAGGGGTCGCCTGTTGTACCACCAACGACAGATGATGAAGCACATCAATATTGTGCGACAGGATACCGCCGCCAACCAAAAACATGGCAATGGTGCCGATAACCCCAAGCGCTTTCATTAATATAGGCGCCGCGATTAATAACCCTCGCCCCAAAGCGCGTTGCAAATTATTCCACTTACCGCTGACTGCTTTTCTAAGCATATATAAGCCGGCGTCATCCATTTTTACTATTGCCGCCACCAGACCATAAACCCCTATGGTAATCGCTATACACACTACGCTTAACACACCCAACTGGGTAATTAAATCAGCCGTTTTTACGCTACCAAGTACTATCACCACTATTTCTGCGGACAGAATAAAGTCGGTTCGGATCGCGCCTTTTATTTTCTTTTTCTCTAATGCCACTATATCAATTTTGTCATCCGCCAACGCCTGAAGCCTGGCTTGCCGCTCTGCAGGCGGTGGGAGCAGAAAAAAGCGATGCACGACTTTTTCTGCTCCCTCATAACAAAGATATAAACCGCCCAGAATAAGTAACACCGTAATAAGTACTGGTATAAAAGCGCTGATTAACAATGCGGCAGGAATTAAAATGAGTTTATTGACAAAGGAGCCTTTTGCTACTGCCCAAACCACCGGAATTTCCCGTTCTGGTTTAACACCTGTCACCTGATCAGCATTGAGTGCCAGATCATCACCCAGTACGCCTGCTGTTTTCTTCACTGCGACTTTAGACAGCACAGCAACATCATCAAGCAAGGTAGCAATATCATCAATAAGGGCCAGTAGATTAGCTGCAGCCACAAACCATCCTTTTGTTATTTATAAGAATATCAGCATACTGGTATCAGATAAATTTGTACATGCCGTGCGTACACCGTTGCAATTTTGCCCCTGCAACCCGGTTATCTTATTTAAGTACGTCTATGCTAAGCGACAGAAAACGCTCTGATATGGTAACATCTGTCGCTGTACTGCCAATGCTGGCCAGGCAACAAAGCTATTAAGGCCGGCATGCTGGTATCTAATCACTTTGCAAGTCCCGCAACAAAACTGATGAGGAGTGCGTTATGAGAATGCTGCACACTATGCTGCGCGTAGGTGATCTGGACAAATCTATTGCTTTTTATACTGAAGTGCTGGGTATGAAATTACTGCGTCAGTCTGAAAACACTGAATACAAATATACTTTAGCTTTCGTTGGTTACGGTGACGAGAGCGACAATACTGTGCTGGAGCTGACGTACAACTGGGGTACTGACAGCTACGATTTAGGTAATGCGTTTGGTCATATCGCGCTGGAAGTTGAAAACGTTTACGACGCTTGCGATAAGATACGTGCCAAAGGTGGCGTAATAAGCCGTGAACCCGGCCCGGTTAAAGGCGGCACTACCGAAATCGCTTTTGTGCGTGATCCGGACAACTATGCGATAGAGCTGATCCAGAAAAAAGACCGTTACGACACATTGTAACGTCAAACGAGCCTGCATATGAACGACCGCAGGCTCAGCTTTTATCGCTGCCTTAACGCTCCTTTTCAGTAAAACGTCAGCGCTTTACCGCAGCAGCAAATTGTTCTAAGCGGCTAATCAGCGCATCGCTGTACACAGGCTGATATAAGCTACGCATAGTGCCATCCAGATAACTCTGCTCCAGCGCGGCCTGCCACTTCGCAATGCGCTCATCTGGTACATCTTTACTAAACGCCAGATAGCGCTTACGTTTAGTTAATACCTTCAGTTCCACCAATTCGTAACCGGCATCTGCAACCCGTTTTCGAAACTCCGGTAAGGCGTACTCTGTCACCGCGATTAAATCTATGCGCTCAAACAGCAGCATATCAAGACAATCACCCGATTTACTGGTCAGCAGCAAATTCTTCCCATCTTTAAAGCCAAGCTCGGCCAGGTTCTGCGCCGTTATCGAGTTTACATAATTACAGGCAACAAATTTTCCGGGTAACACCCTATCTTCCGGATCGTCGCCTATTCTGTGCTTTAAACCATATAACGAAATATTGTACAGCATAATAGGGCCAACCCAGTTGAACCAGGGTTCCCGCTCGGGCGTGCGCACTGTTTCAAACAGCATAGTGTTATTGCTGCTACGGGCGATGTTAAGCGCTCTGCCCCAGGGCATCAGTTCAATATCGGCCGGTTCCTTTAACCGCTGTTGCAGTAGCCTTACCAGCTCGACGGTTACACCAGTCACCCGGCCGCTATCATCAACGTACTCTGCTGGCGGATTATGCTCGGTCAGAATGCGAAACGGTTCAGTGCGACTGGCAACCGCTTGCATGCTGAAAAATACTAAACCTAGCCCCAGCCAGGTTTTCAGTACAGGTGACATCACTATTCTACCCAATTTAACAAACTGCTTTATAGCTCAACGTTAATAACATGGTAAAACAGAAAATAAAACAACACTTTATGGCACTTCTTAATCTAATGTAATTATCACTTTTTCATTAAGTGACATCGCCAGGTTGTTGTCATAATACGCCGCTTCATTAATAAAGGTTGGGTACACGGTGGCATCGCCGTCATAGTAAATTTCTGTGCCATCAAACAAGGTGAAGATAGGATCGCCCGGGTTGATAGGCTGATAGTCGTTGTCCTGCACATTCTTATGCACCATACCAATACGCTCGCCCTTATCATTCATCGGCAGCTTAATACTGTGCAAATACCGAAAGGCTTCAGTCTGTTTAGGTAGTTCAGGTAATTTATCGTTGTTGTATAACTCAACAAAATCGAGAATATGGCGGGTCATGGTATCCATCAGCTCCAACACATCCTGCCGCAGCACTGATTGAGGCTGCGGGCCAACTTCCACCAATACACCGTAACGGCCAAGGGTACACATCAGCGCATGGTCTTCAGCCGCAAAATGGTCTTCATCACGGGAAATAATAGCTTCTGGCATCACCATTTTAACGTAGGCCGCCAGCTTGTTATAAAATGGCCCGGCCTGGGTCAGAATTAAACACGCGCCCATATTACTGGTGGTGTTGTGCAAATCAATTAGCAGATCGGTTCTGGCGTTACCTTTGGGGCCCAGCTGCGTATTAAGCACCTTTGCCCGGCTTTGTTCATAGTTACTCAGCTGCGGGTTAGCCAGGTCAGTATTTTTAAACTGCCGGTTCAGATCACTGTGTAAATAGCGCTTGTTGGCATAATGCGCCTCAGGGTTCGCCCAGACCAGTTCAGTGTGAAAACTGGGGCGCGTGACCTGTTCCGGTTGACCCTGATATTGTCTGACAAGATAAATACCTGAGAATTCGTTACCGTGCACACCGCCGACAATGGCGACTTGTTTAATTTGATCCATAAATACGCTCATCAATGCTGTAATACAGGCTTAGCCTAATGCAAGAGCGATATTATGACCAGAATAGAAAGGAAAAAGAATAGATTAAGAATATAAATTCTTTATATATGAATATAAATGCAAATTATGCAGCTGGCTGCGCCAAATCCATTGCACTATCAGAAATACGCACCAACTCGTTATGCAATATTTGTTGGGCCTGACAAGTACATTTACCGCATTGGCTACCCAAGCCTGTACACATTTTCAGTTCACGCATCGTTGATACCCCTTCAGCCACTTTCTGCTTAATGGTTTTATCAGTAACAGCTTTACATAAACATACGTACATCATGGCACCTCTGGGCTAAGACAGAGGCATTTTAATATTATTAAGAACTATTATCAATAGTATTTGCGCACAGGCTTGCAATAAAAAATGCCGGCATAACACCGGCATTTTAACCACAGAACAAAGATCATTAGCCTAGCGAAATAATACTTTCTCTTGCTGGAACCAATGCACACAAAAGCCAATCGCAGCGGCAGCCAATAATAAGGTGGAACCAAAAATCAGTGCCAGCATCATGTAATCTGCCGTACCCTTTATCAGCTCTTTTATCGCCAGCGCCACATTCATTACCGGTACTAAAGCCGTTTTGGCATTCAGTTCAACCCCTGGCATCATAGCCGCCACTAAGGGTAAAAATATTAATATTGATAACGGGCTGATGTAGTTTTGTGCCTCTTTAAAGGTGCGGGCGTAGATAGATATTGCCAGCAGCAACGCTGCAAAGACGGCTGATATTGGCAGTAACAATGAGAAAATCAATATCAGCTCTGTAATAGCAATAGCTGACATCGCTTCCTGCACAACAGCCATACCAGCAAAAGAGCCTATAATGGCGCCCCAGATACCAAAGCTGCCCACTGTTATCAGTGCTCCAACCAAACCTGTAGTCAGCACGGTTAAGAATTTCCCCAGCACAATACTGATGCGGCTAATTGGGCATATTAACAAGGTCTCGAGTGTGCCCCGCTCTTTCTCGCCAGCCCCCATATCAATGGCCGGATAAGAGGCTCCCAGCAGACAAAGCGGTACCAGAATATAGGCAATCACAGCGCCGAACTTTTCACCGATATTCTCGCGCTTATCTGCGGTATCCACCTTTTGCACGTCCACCGGCTTGATAATAGCAGCCAACTTTTGCGGGTCGACATTAAGCTGATTCAAGGTTTCGCGTTGCAGCTTTTCATTATAGGTTGCCAGCATCTCGGCAAAGTAGCGATACATGAAATCAAATTGTGATGACTGGTTATAAATAATCTGCCATTGCACCTGCTCGGACACCTGACGCTTAGCTGAAAAATCAGCCGGGATGACAATGGCTACATCAAACTCATCGTTGCGGATAGCCGCTACAAGATCTGCTTCTGATGTTTTATCTGTTTTTACCTGCTTAAAGTTCTTATGGTAGAACATGGCATCGCTGAACTCGGGTGCTTGCTCAGCATTGATAATTACATAGCGATGTTCTTCCTGCATGGCTTTGCTTGTGGTACTGGATAACACCAGCCCCATCACACCAAAGATAACCGGAAAGATAAAAATCGGCAGCAGAATAACGAATATCAGTGTTTTCTTATCCCGCATCAACTCAGTCAGTTCTTTAAAATATACCTGCCACATTTATGCTGCTCCTTGCTGTTGTGTACCTGCACTGCCCTGCAATACCGACAAAAATGCTTCACGTAAGTCGCCGCCAGCTGACAAGGCTTTAAACTGCGCGATATCGCCGGAAAACGCACTGACGCCCTTATCAATCACTACAACGCGGTCGCATAGCGACGCCACTTCATCTAAATGGTGGGTAGAAAAAATAACCGGCGTACCAGCAGCTTTTAAGCTCTTAATAAAATCCAGCACTGTCTGTACTGTCATAATATCAAGTCCCGTTGTGGGTTCATCCAGAATAACCACTTTCGGGCTGTGCACCACTGCACGGGCGATCGCCGTTTTCTGCTTCATGCCGGTAGACATGTTGTCTGCACGCCTGTTGGCAAAATCATGCATGTTCAGCAATGTAAATAACTCATCGATACGCAGCTTCAGTGCCTTCTCATCCATACCATGTAAACGGCCAAAATACGCCACGTTCTCATACGCCGTCAGCTTGCCATACAGGCCTGTATCTGCCGATAAAAAGCCGATCTGCTGACGGGCCTTTACCGGTTGCCTGAGTACATCAACACCATTTAACAGCACTGTGCCACTGTCTGGCTTTAACGCCGTGGACAACATGCGAAGGGTCGTTGTTTTGCCAGCGCCGTTTGGGCCTAGTAAACCTAACACTTCACCGCTACCGCAGTTAAAACTGACATTACGTACCGAATGAAACGCATCTTTGCTGTAGCGCACGTCCTGCTTTTCGGTGTCTGATAACTTGTTGTTCTTCCCCAGCGCAAACGCTTTTGCCAATTCCTGAATATCTATCATGCAACCATCCTGTTTGTTGTACCACTATCGCTGTCGCAGCGGTCGAAAATAGTCTGTGTTGTTATAAAACCCGGGATTATTATTGTCGTCATACCAACCGGGCACACCCAGCACAGGCAAGGGTGTTAGCTGTTGATTATCAAGAAGTACTGCTCCGTTAGCAATTTGTTCATGTAGTTCACGGTCAAGAAAACTGTAAGCAGCTGTTAAAGACCACTGGCAAAACCCGTCAGGGACCTTTA
Organism: Rheinheimera sp.; assembly: GCF_036568245.1. Lineage (GTDB taxonomy): Bacteria > Pseudomonadota > Gammaproteobacteria > Enterobacterales > Alteromonadaceae > Alishewanella. The sequence continues at coordinate 11,194 of NZ_DATCSY010000204.1, forward strand.
TAAACAGCGTTTTTGCTGTTAAGCCAATAAAAGGTGCCGTGGCCATCTCATAAATAGCATGACCAAAGATCACCGGCCTCAGTTTTTGCCACCAATCCGCACGTTGCACAACAAAACTCTGCCGCCACTGATGTGTTCTAAGCAACTCCACCTGCTGCCATGCCGCAGACTCAACACACAGTACTACGCCACATTCATCAAATAACGTCAGCTTGTTACGCAACTTACTGCGCTGTTTCTGACCATGCAGATGTATCTCGGCAATATGCAAACGATTAAGCAGCTTTTTGGTGTCAGGAAATAAACACCAGATCAGAGCGCCGAAGAAATCATGCCAATTTTCACTGCGGGTTGGGACCTGGGCTGTAGCATAGATAAACTCCTCATAGTACCTGCCATCCTGCTCTAACGCTGAGTTATCAACAAAGCTTATAGCCTCATCGCGGCGGCATTTATTCAGCGCAGACACAGACGGCCACAGTGTAAATCTGTCTGGATTAAATACCTGACATAAATCAGAAAACAGATTGTTGTTCGTTAATAAATTGCTCTGCCAGTTTACAGGCGCAGAGAAACGGTTTTTGTTCATGGTTCTTTGCATAACTTGAGAATTCTGTTGCCGTGACTGAAATTAGCCAACGGTAATTACTTTTTAAAAGCGATAAAAAGCACTTGCTTTTTTGCCATGGCATGGCACATTCAGGTAGTGCGTTTAGACGTACATACTGCCAAACAATGTGTTTAAACCTATGGGTTTATCCGAAATTAATTAATAGAGGTTATCATGTGTTCGATATTCGGGGTGCTTGACATCAAAACTGATGTTAAAGCCTTGCGCCAGCAGGCGCTACAGTTATCCAAGTTATTACGTCATCGCGGGCCAGACTGGTCTGGCGTATGGAATAACGACAATGCCATTTTAGTGCACGAGCGCCTGGCGATTGTAGATACTGAAAATGGCGCCCAGCCCCTGATTAATGATAATCGAAATCACATTCTGGCAGTGAATGGTGAGATCTATAATCATAAACAGCTCGAAAAAGAGCTGGCGACACCTTATCCATTCAAAACCAAGTCAGATTGTGAGGTGATATTACCGTTATATCTGGAGCATGGCACTGAATTTATTGACAAATTACAGGGTATGTTTGCTTTCATTTTGTACGACGCAGAGCAAAACCGTTACCTTATCGCCCGCGATCATATCGGTATTATTCCGCTGTACTACGGTTACGATGAGCACGGCCAGCTGTTTGTGGCATCAGAGTTAAAGGCACTGGTGCCGGTATGCAAGCAAATTAAAGAGTTTCCACCGGGCCACTATTTTGACAGCAAAGTAGGTGAGCTGCGTAAGTACTATCAACGTGACTGGATGAGTTACGATGCGGTGAAAGACAACCCGGCAAGCCTGACAGAGCTTAAAGCGGCGCTGGAACATAGCGTAAAAAGCCATCTGATGTCAGATGTTCCCTACGGCGTGCTGTTATCAGGCGGCCTGGATTCATCTCTGACATCGGTAATAGCCCAGCAGTTTGCCAAGCGCAGGGTTGAAGATAATGATCAAAGTGAAGCCTGGTGGCCACGTCTGCACTCGTTCGCTGTCGGCCTGGCGGGTTCACCGGATCTGATTGCAGCACAGAAAGTGGCAGATGCTATCGGCACCGTGCACCATACTGTGCATTTTACTGTGCAGGAAGGCCTGGACTCACTGCGTGATGTCATCTATTTCCTCGAAACTTATGATGTCACCACGATCAGGGCGTCAACACCAATGTACCTGATGGCACGGAAAATCAAAGCCATGGGCATAAAAATGGTGTTGTCCGGCGAAGGCTCTGATGAGTTGTTCGGTGGCTACCTGTATTTCCATAAAGCGCCTAATGCCAAAGAGTTTCACGAAGAAACGCTGCGTAAACTCGACCGCCTGCATATGTTCGACTGCAACCGCGCAAACAAAGCGATGTCAGCCTGGGGTATTGAAGCCCGTGTGCCTTTCCTTGATAAAGAATTTATGGATGTGGCGATGCGCTTAAACCCACAAGCTAAGATGTGCGGTGGCGGTAAAATGGAAAAGCATATTCTGCGTCAGGCCTTTGATGGCGTGCTGCCGGATGAAATTTTATGGCGGCAGAAAGAGCAGTTCTCTGACGGCGTTGGCTACAGCTGGATTGACAGCTTAAAAGCCCATGCGGAAAAAGAAGTAACCGATCAACAAATGGCGACAGCCAGCTTCCGCTTCCCGGTGAATACGCCGGACAGCAAAGAAGCCTATTATTATCGGGTCATTTTTGAAGAGCATTTCCCGCATGCCGGCGCTATCGCCTGCGTACCAGGTGGCAAATCAGTTGCCTGCTCTACGCCGGAAGCCCTGGCCTGGGATGCCAAAATGGCTCAGCTGACCGATCCGTCTGGCCGTGCTGTACGTGATGTGCATGCGCAAGGTTATTAAAAATAACCGACCAGTAAAAATCCACCTCCATAGGAGGTGGCTTTGCGTTGGCCCCCTATAAGGGGGCTTAATTATTTTCTACATCCAGCCTTAATTGACGTTCCTCGTCTTCTCTGCCCACTTTATCCTGATGCCTGACATAGCGCCGGATAA
>NZ_DATCSY010000205.1:0-3782 GCF_036568245.1 Rheinheimera sp.
AGAATTTGTTAATCAAAGGAATGAAGTTAAATGAAAATGTTGCAAAAATCCATTTTTATCAGCCTGTTATGTGCAAGCCTCAATGTAAGCGCCAGCGATGCTGAAATTAACGAAGCTATCGCTGCTGCAACCAAACACTACAAAGCTGGCGAATTGTCTCAAGCGATAGCGCAACTGGATTATGCCAGCACCCTGATCCGGCAGGAAAAAGGTGAGCAGGTAAAAAGTGCCTTCCCTGATGCCCCTTCAGGCTGGGAAGCGGAAGATGCCAGCAGTGAAGTGGCCGGCGCTGCAATGTTTGGCGGCGGTATCACCGCATCACGGGTTTATTACAATGATGAGCAGCGCATAGAAATGCAGCTGATGATGGACTCGCCGATGTTGCAGGCATTTTCCATGATGCTAAGTAATCCGTCGATGATCGCCATGTCTGGTGGCAAGCTGACGAAGATCCAGGGCATTCAGGCGGTACAGAAAGTAGACGGCGACCAGTTGGAAATTCAGTTTGTTACCCCTGGCGGTGCCATGATTACGTTAAGTGGCGACAATGCTGCACAGAGCACCATGCTAAAACTGGCCAACGCGATTGATTTGAAGAAGTTATAATTCTATTGCAGATTTTCTGCAGGATCAGCCCGGCAGCTTGGCTCCGGGCTTGTAAAACCCCTACCTAACCCCTATAACACAATACAGTGTCTTCTCAGGAACTGTATTATGACCCGTCATTTTGATTACTTATCTATCGGCGCCGGCAGCGGCGGCATTGCCAGTGCCAACCGGGCGGCAATGCGTGGCGCCAAAGCTGCAGTAATAGAAGCAAATGCTGTTGGTGGCACCTGCGTGAACGTCGGTTGCGTGCCTAAAAAAGTAATGTGGTATGGCGCTCATATTGCAGAAGCACTGAAATACAGCCCGGATTATGGCTTTGATATTACACAGAACAACTTTGACTGGTCTACCCTGGTAAAAAATCGTGAAGCCTATATTCAGCGAATTCACGCCAGTTACCAGAAAGGCTTTGCCAACAATAATGTCACTTATATTGAAGGTTTTGCCCGTTTTATTGATGCCCACACCGTAGAGGTAAACGGTGAGCATATAACAGCTGATCATATTACCATCGCCACCGGCGGCCGCCCTTCGCGCCCTGATATTCCGGGCAGCGAGCATGGCATCGACTCAGACGGCTTCTTTGCGCTGACCAAACAGCCGGAAAAAGCGCTGGTAATAGGTGCCGGTTATATCGCAGTTGAAATTGCCGGTGTATTGCACGCTTTGGGTACTGAAACCCATCTGCTGGTGCGTAAAGACCGGCCGCTGAGAAATTTTGATCAAGACATTACTGATATGCTGCTCGAGCGGATGACACAGGATAAGTTGCGACTGCATACCCATAGCAACGTGGCCAGCGTAGAAAAAGTCAGCGATGGCAACCTGACCGTCAGTCTTGATAACGGCATACAATTTACTGACGTTGATTGTCTGATCTGGGCTATCGGCCGCGAACCTGCCACGGACAAGCTGGGTTTGGCTACTGCCGGTGTAAAAACCGATCAAGATGGTTACATCCGTACCGACAAATACCAGAACACCAATGTAAAAGGCATTTATGCCGTCGGTGACATTACCGGTGAAGCACAGCTGACACCTGTCGCAGTGAAAGCCGGCCGTCTGCTGGCAGAGCGCCTGTTTAACCCGGAACTTACCGATGCTCATATGGATTACAGCCTGATCCCAACCGTGGTATTCAGCCATCCGCCAATCGGCACTATTGGCCTGACCGAGCATGAAGCACGGCAAAAATACGGTGACGAGGCGGTAAAAGTATACCGCTCCGGCTTTGCCGCTATGTATAACGCCGTGACCGAACACCGGGCACTTAGCCGGTTTAAACTGGTATGTGCAGGAGAGGACGAAAAAGTGGTTGGCCTGCATGGTATTGGTGAAGGCATGGACGAAGTGCTGCAGGGCTTTGCAGTCGCGATAAAAATGGGTGCAACTAAGGCCGACTTTGATAATACCGTTGCGCTGCACCCTACCAGTGCAGAAGAATTTGTTACGATGCGCTAACACACTGTGAGTTCAGCAGCAGTAAGAGTTGACGCTAATACCCTGCCACTGGTGCTGGCAGGGCCCATACTGCGTGCGGTTACGCCGGATAGCATCACACTGTGGCTGGCAACCAGCGAGCCGGTACAATTACAGTTAACGCTTATGCCGCATGGCAATACCCAGCGTGAATATGACAGTGAACAAATGCGTCAGCACTGTCGCAGTTTCCGCTGTGCCGGTAAGCTTTTTTTGCAGCTGATCCATATTCCTGTTTCCGACCCGCTGCCAGTTGGCTGCCGTATTGACTACGACCTTAAGCTGGCCGCAGCAGATGACAAGAACAACTGGCAGGACTGGCAGCAGTGGGCGCCGGATCTGGTGTACCCCGGTCACCGCTATCCTTGTTTTATACTCCAACCCAAATTGCAACGGTTGTTACACGGTTCCTGCCGTAAGCCGCATTATCCCAGTGATGACGGCTTGCTGGCGGCAGATTTATATCTGCAGCAACATAAAATAGAGCAGTGGCCGGCACTATTAATGCTAAGCGGCGACCAGATTTATGCGGATGATGTCGCAGCGCCAATGCTAAGAGCCATACACCGTTTGGTAGAACGACTCGATTTTAACGATGAAAGCTTACCCTGCTCGGCAGTGACACAGGCTTCTGAGCTACACAACAGTAAACCTTACTACTACCGCCGCGATACCCTGTTGCCTAAGACCGAAGGCAGTCAGGCAGTGATAACGCAGATCTTCAAAGGTGCAAAGAAACCGGTTTTCACCTCGGATAACGCCCGCAACCATTTGATGAGCCTGGCTGAAATGCTGGGTATGTACCTGCTGGTATGGTCGCCAGCAGGCTGGCAGGACGATGCAACACAGTTACAGGCAGAGATAGCGAATGAACTGAGCGATGAGCAGCAACAAACATACGCCCGACATCAGCAGATTATTCAACAGTTTGCCAGTGGCCTTGGCAAAGTGCGGCGCGTGCTGGCGCACTTACCCAGCGCAATGATATTCGATGACCATGACGTTACCGACGATTGGAATCTGACGGCAGAATGGGAGCAAACAGCTTACAACCACGATTTTTCCCGCCGCATTATCGGCAATGCGTTGATAAGCTATCTGCTGTGTCAGGGTTGGGGCAATGCCCCGGCGACCTTTGACAGCGCCTTGCTGGATAACGCCGAACAGGCTCTGCAACAAAGTGGTTCAGACCTGCATCAACAGTTTATCAACCGGCTGCTGAAGTTTGAGCAGTGGCATTATCAGTGGCCAACCGAGCCACCGCTGCTGGTACTGGATACACGCACCCGACGCTGGCGCTCTGAAGTATCGCTCAGCAAACCATCGGGTTTGCTTGATTGGGAGGCGATTACTGAATTACAGCAAGACCTTATAGGTCATGATGCGGTGGTACTGGTTGCACCGGCACCGGTGTTTGGCGTTAAACTGATTGAAGGCATTCAGAAACTGTTTACCTTTTGTGGTAAACCACTATTGGTCGATGCCGAAAACTGGATGGCTCACCGCGGCACAGCTTATGCTCTTATCAATATTTTCCGCCATCCGAAAACACCGAAAAACTTCGTTATTTTATCCGGCGATGTGCACTACTCTTTTGTTTACGAAGTTAACCTGCGCGGCCGCCAGCGCGGGCCGGATATCTGGCAAATTACCAGCAGTGGCTTAAAAAATCAGTTCCCGCCACGGCTGTTGGA
>NZ_DATCSY010000206.1:0-38291 GCF_036568245.1 Rheinheimera sp.
ATGCCTGGAATATCGGCAGTGAGGCTGCGCATTTCATCGAGGATCTGGGCGGCTTTGCGCCTGTCGTGCCAGTCGATAAACTGAAATTGCAAAGTGCCGACCACATCTGCTGCCAGCTCGCCGCTGCTGCTTGCCATAGAGCGGGCATACAGGGCTTTTACTTCAGACAACCCCAGCAGGCGCTGCTCGACTTTTTGCAGCAGTGCATCTTTTTCATAAATTGACATATCACCACGGGCACGCACCCACACCTGTGCTGATTCTGGTTCTACCGACGGGAAAAACTCCAGGCCATGGTTGTATTTACCGTAGGCGACAAAAATAAGCACCATGGCGCAGAGCATTCCGGCAAAGGTAAAACCGGGGCGTTGCAGTAAGCGGCCAAGTAAGTGGCGGTAAGCTTTACCGGCACGGCTTTGCTGCGTATCCTGCGGCGCGGTTGCCGCCTTACTCAGGCTGCCCATTACCGGCAGGAATATTAACGCCATAAACAGCGATGCCAGCAGGCACAGGATCACTGTTGCCGGCAGATACTTCATAAACTGCCCGACGACACCCGGCCAGAACAGCAGTGGCATAAATACCACCAGTGTCGTGGCGGTGGAGGCGATGATTGGCCAGGCCATACGGCCGGCAGCATTGGCCCAGGCTTGCTTGGGCGTTTGCCCTTCTGCCAGATGCCGGTCTGCCAATTCACTGACCACTATGGCCCCATCTACCAGCATGCCGGCCACCAGAATAAGCGCGAACAGCACGATGATATTCATCGTATAGCCCAGAGCTGCAATCATTAAAATGCCGGCAAAAAAAGCGCCGGGTATGGTAATACCAACCAGCACCGCCGAGCGTACGCCCATAGTGGCGATGATCAGAATAAGCACCAGTACCACGGCTGTCAGCACGTTGTTTAACAAATCCGACAGCATGCTTTTTACTTCTTTGGACTGATCCATGATGTAGTTAATATGCATGCCATCAGGAAACCGACTACTGGCTTCATCAATCAGCGCCTTGGTTTGCTCGATAGTTGAAATGATATTGGCGCCGCTGCGCTTTTTCACTTCCAGCACCACGGCTGGCTGGCCATTGATGCGGGCAAAACCAAGCGGATCTTTAAAACTGCGGCTGATAGTGGCGACATCGGCAAAGGTAATCACCGTATCACCGTCTACCTTAATCGGCATGGACAGCACATCGTCCAGGTTTTCAATCACGCCTGGCACTTTCATCGCCATACGGCCGGCGCCGGTGTCCAAGCTACCGGCAGCGACCAGACGGTTATTGTTTGATACCAGATTAAACAGCTGCTGATAATCCAGGCCATAGCCTTCAAGTACCTGCGGGTCGACAACTATTTCCAGTAAGTCTTCGCGATCACCACCGATATCGACTTCCAGCACTTCAGGGATAGCTTCAATGTTTTCCTGTAACTGACGGGCAATGTACACCAGCTGGTTTTCAGACACCGGGCCGGATAAGCCGACTGATAATACCGGGAATAAGCCAACGTTTATTTCATTGACCACCGGCTCTTCTGCTTCGCTTGGCAATTTTGAGCGGGCGGCATCGACTTTCACCCGCACATCGGCCAGTGCCTGATCGGCATCAAAACCGGCATCAAACTCCAGCATTACCGATGCATGGCCTTCACTGGCCGTGGAGGTCATTTTCTTAATGCCCTCAAGCGATCGCAGTTCGTGCTCCATCGGTCTTATCAATAAGCGTTCACCGTCTTCCGGGCTGATGCCATCCAGTGACATCGACACATACATCATCGGAATAGCCACATCAGGGTTGGCTTCTTTCGGGATAGACTGATAAGCACTGATACCGGCAATAAATAAAAATATCAGCAGCATTATGCTGGCACGGCTGCGCTGTATCGCCGCCTGGATAATCGTATTCATGCTTTGGCTCCGGCGATGCGTACTGTGTCTCCTGCTTTAACAAAACCCGCGCCCTGGGTAATGATCTGTGCCCGCTCGGGCAAACCGCTGACCCAGGCGCCATCATTGTCGGTGCTAAGCAGGGTTATCGGGTAAAACTCTACCGTTTGTTGCTCGTTCACCACTGATAACCCCAGCTGGCCGCTGTTGTTAAGGCTTAACAGCGCAGGTGAAATATGGTGTGCCTGTATCGCATTCAGTGAAATCTCCACTGTGGCACTGGCACCGGCAACACGCCACAATTCCGGGTTTTCTGCGGTCACTTCAATGTAAAAACTGCGGGTGGCTGTATCGGCAGCGAAGCTGATAAAACTGAGCTCTCCATCCAGTTCACGGCCATCAAGCAAGCGCAGTGTTACCTGCTGGCCCAGCGCCAGTGCCGACACATCTTGCTGCGGTACCTGGGCGGTAACTTTCAGTTTGTCTATTTGTACCAGTTGCATCAGTTCGGTACCGGGTTGCACCAGTGAACCAATTTCGATATGACGGCGGTCTACCATAGCATCAAACGGCGCCACCGGTTCGCGCTGCGTTACGGCCAGCTCTGCCGCGGTTAACTCGGCCTGCGCCTTGGCCAGTTCACTTTCCAGCCGCGTCAGCTCAGTGGCCGATAAGAACTTGTTTTTGCCAAGCGCACGGGCACTGTCGAGCTCACTTTTACGCAGCACCAGATTCGCTTTGGCCTGCGCTAAACTGGCAGCACGGCCTTCATCTGACAGCCTGAGCAGCTTGTCGCCTTGTGCGGCGCTGTCACCTTGCTGTTTCAGCAATGCTTCAACCGTGCCGGCTTGCTGGGCTTTGATGCTGACGCTACGCCATGGCAATACCTGGCCCTGAGCCACCTGTGTCGCCTGATACGCTTTGGCATCCGACCACTCGGTTTCTACGACAGCGATTTCGGCTTTAGGTACCTGCTGCTCGGCAGGAGCCTGCTGTTTTGCACTGTAATTATCACCGCTGAACAGCCATAGCAGCAGCGCAACTGTCAGTATTACGGCGATGACAACGGGTGAGAACGACAGTTTTTTTAACATAGCAAAATCCTTGACGGCAAAAGCGCGGAGCGGTGTGTCACATAATGTGGAATATACTGACAGCAACAGTTGGCCGCAAGCTGACAACTGTAAGCAAATATAGCCAGCTTAACAAAGACAGGGCTAAGCTGGCGGCGAATTTAGCTGCGGGCGAAACGGCCCAGTTGTTGCTGGGTGCGGGCGGTGCCGGTCAGCAGATCTTTGGCAGCCTGATCTATAGATGACATCTGGTTATAGGCGTCACTGGTCACTTGTTCAATGGCGCTTAAATGCTGATGGGTTTGCTGATAGCGTTGTTCCAGTTCCAGCACTGTCTGGTTAATACTCTGAATACCGGTTTTCGCCTGCAGCAGCTCTTTTTGCAGTACAGCAAACTCTGTGCTGGTATCGCCAATTTGCTGCTGGGCCTGCTGCGCTTGCTGGTTCAGGCTTTGCGACTCGTTGCGGGTTTCGCTAACCAACTGCTCCATCTCATTTAAAAAGCCGGATATCTGTTTGGTGGCGTCATTTACTTTGGCTGCCAGCGTACGTACTTCATCAGCCACCACAGCAAAACCGCGGCCAGCATCGCCGGCACGGGCCGCTTCTATTGCCGCATTCAGTGCCAGCAAGTTGGTTTGATCGGAAAAGGTTTCTACCATCACCAGGATCTGGCGCACATTTTCCGAGTTTTTGTGCAGGCCATTAATGGTGGCGCCGAAACTGTCGAGCAGCTTAACAATACCTGACAGTTGGCCGGTTAACTGTTGCATCTGGTTGCTGGCAACCTTGGCTTTATCCACGGCCACGCCGGACACCTGGCTGACTTCATCTCCGTGCTGCACAATGTCTGCCAGATATTGCAGTACCTGATCGCTTTCGCGGCGGATCTGGCCGCTGCGTTTTTCGGTGTCCTGCAAGTGGCTACGGGTGCTGTTAACGGCTCCTGATACCTGCTCATTCACCTGATGTGTTTCATGGGCCTGCTGGTGAATGTCGCTGAGTAACACCCCCAACTGGCTGACGAACTGGTTGTACTCTTCTGATAGGGTACGAAACTCATCAAAGGTAAATGCCGGCAAGCGGTGATTCAGATCGGTGCCTTTGCGGTTGGTATCATGCAGTGCACTAACCAGGGCTTTTACCGGCCGGACAATCAGATAATGCATATAGCCGATGGTAAAAATAAAAGCGCCAAGGCCAAGCAGTAACAAAGCCCACCAGTGGCCGTTAGCACCGCCTTCTGGATAGGCCATATACAGCGCAAGTAAAAAGAAAACCGCCAGAAAACTGATATTACCCACAATTTTACGGCTTAAGGTGCCGAAAAATGTGCGCTCAACAAACAGGTACAGCGAAGTAAAACCACTCATAAGGTTATAAATCCTGCCAGGTTAAACGAAATAAAAATCAGCATAACATAGCAATAGTTCAGCTGCGACTACAACGACGCATAACAGCTTGATCTGAAACAACAGCGGCTCAGATTGACCAGCGCCGGCTGATAAACCAGCCTGCTATCATCGCCACCACAAATGCCAGAGTGGCACTGCTGCCGCTGCTCAGTGCTGCCAGTGCAGGGCCGGGGCAATAACCAACCAGGCCCCAACCGGCACCAAACAGCGCTGAACCAAGTACTAAGGGTTTATCCAGCTCACGTTTGGACGGTAAATGAAAGTGCTCAGCAAAGAAGGGTTTCTGTTTGCTGGCAAATAACCAGTAGCCGCTGGCATACACGGCCAGCGCGCCGGCCATCACCAGCATCAGGCTTGGATCCCAGTGTTCATTCAGCGTAAGAAACCCCAGCACTTTTGCAGGGTCGATCATTTTTGAATAAGCGATGCCGGCTGACATCAGTATTCCGGCAACTAAAGCGATTAACACAGGCATGGTAATGGTCCTCTAATCCGTGTGAATGAATCAGTGCAGCAGGGTGGCAATAAGCATACCTGTCAGCATAAAAATCAGCGTAGCTGTGATTGAGCGGACAGATAAACGGCTGATGCCACAAATGCCATGGCCTGAGGTGCAGCCACTGCCCCAGCCGGTGCCAATACCTACCAGTAAGCCGCCGACAATAAGCTGCCAGTTAAACTCGGGGGTGCTGTAGTTAAAATTACTGCTCACTAAGCCAACCAGCAAAGGGCCAATTAGAATGCCGGCAACAAATGCCAGACGCCAGCTGCGGCCATCAGGGTTGAACAGCGCATTGCTTGCTATGCCGGAAATACCGGCAATACGGCCACTGAACAGATACAGCAGCAAAGCACCAAGGCCAATTAGCGCGCCGCCGATTAATGCGGATACTGGAGTAAAGTTTTCCATATTACCTCCGGTTTAGTGTTTAACCGGTAAAGCGGCATCAAGCCAGGCTTGCATGCCACCTGCCACCGAGTACACTTTGGCAAAACCCATACGCTGCAGCGATTCGGCCGCCAGTGCACTGCGACCACCCGAGCGGCAAATCAGGTAAACAGGCTGTGTGGCCAGTTGTTCCAGTGCTATAGCAGGCTCACAGCCAGCAGCGGCGACTTTGGGGTGATTATGAATATTCATCTCCAGCACGCCACGCGGGTAATTTACCGAACCTAAAATATGTTGCTGCTGAAATTCGCTGCTTTCACGCACATCAATCAGTACCGCCTCGCTGTCTTGCTGCAACACCTGCTGCAGCTGCGCTACGCTGATTTCCTGAATGACAGCTTTAGCTTCTGCGATTAATTGTTGCGATGTTTTCATATCAAGCTCCTGTGCTGATGTTTAAAGTACAGACTGATAAATGACAACAGCGGCCATAATGGCTAAAAACACCGCAAAGGCGCGCTGCAACTGTTGTTTGGGCAAACGTTTACCCAGTGCTGAGCCAACGAAACTGCCAATAATGCCGGCGATAATCATCAGACCTATACTGCGCCAGTCAAATACCGCACCTTGTGCCACCATCACCCAATAGTATTTGCCAAAGCCAACAAAAGATTTCATAGCAATAATGACCAGGCTGGTCGCCACGCCAACCGGCATACTTAACCCACCCAGTAGCACCAGCGCCGGTACAATTAAAAAGCCGCCACCGACACCGACAAAACCGGTGATTGCGCCTACCAACAGGCCATCGGCGACTATTTTTACCGGCTTAAAGGCTTTGTTGTTGCCGTGTTCGCTGACGTTACTGCGCCACATCATCACCGCTGCAACCAGCATCAGCACGGCAAATACCAACAGCTGCCAGCGGGCGTCAACCAGCGTACCCAGCCAGGCGCCGCCATAGGTACCCAGCATGCCTGGCACACCAAACCACAGCACATGGCGCCAACTGATCAGCCGCTGCAAACCATTGCGCACTGAACCGAATAAACTGATGCTAGCAACAATCAGTAATGACGAGGCTATCGCCAGTTGTGCTGGCATATGCAGCAAATACAGCAGCACAGGCACGGTAAGAATAGAGCCACCGGAACCAAACAGGCCCAGGCTTACACCAATAACAATGGCACCGACTAAGGCTAACATTATGGCTTTACCTTATATAACCAAGTGGAATATGCTTATAACAGTAATTGCATTCTAGGGTGGTTTTAGCTAAGCTGCAATCTAAATTTAGAAAAATCTAATTTACGAGGTGCGTATGAGTACGGCGAATGTGCATATCGAAATGTTTTTTGATAAAGACAGTTCAACCTTTAGTTATGTAGTGGCAGATACACACAGCCGTCAGGCCGCAGTGATTGACCCGGTACTGGATTACGACGCCGCTGCCGGCACTGTCAGCACCGGTGGGGCAGATAAGATCCTGTCTTATCTGGCGCAGCAGCAGTTTACGCTGCAATGGATTTTAGAAACCCACGCCCATGCTGACCATTTATCCGCCGCAGATTATCTGAAGCGTAAAACCGGCGCCCCCATCGCAATTGGCGAGGGTATTAAAAAAGTACAACAAACCTTTAAGCTGGTGTTTAACCTGGATGACGATGAGCTGACTGCCAAAGGCGATTACTTTGATAAGCTATTTAGCGACAATGAAACATTCACTATTGGCAACGTAAACGCCCGGGTGATTAATACGCCGGGCCATACCAATGACAGTGTCAGCTATCTGATAGCCGGCAATCTGTTTGTCGGCGATTCGCTGTTTATGCCGGATGCCGGTACCGCGCGCTGCGATTTCCCCGGCGGTGATGCGCATATTTTATTCCGTTCTATTCAGCGTATTTATCAGCTGCCCGATGACACCCGTATTTTTATCTGCCATGACTATCAGCCAAATGGCCGGGACCTGCGTTACCTGACCAGTGTGGCAGAACAAAAAGCGGCCAATATTCATGTCAAAGCCGATACGCCGGAGCAAGAGTTTGTGCAAAAACGTGAAACGCGTGACAAAACCCTGGCAGTACCGCGGCTGATTTACCCCTCGGTGCAGGTGAATATCCGCGGCGGGCAGTTGCCTAAAGCACAGGCTAATGGTGTCAGCTATATCAAAATTCCGCTGACGCTGAAGTAGCAGTAAATACTGACAGCGGATCTGTTCTGTACTATAACGCGTATTGCTGTTTATTTTTCGTCCCGTTTTTTAACGCAAACAGAAGAGCAATAGCATGACAAAACCTGAACCGTGTCAGACACCTGCCATACCAGAGCAGGCTTATCAGCTATACGATAAATACGCCCACGGCATGATGAGCCGGCGGGCCTTCTTTGCCGGTATGAGTGCGTTGGCCGTCAATGCCACGCTGGCAACCAGTTTTATTAACAGTATGCTGCCCAATTATGCGCTGGCTGAGCAGGTGCCTTTTAACGACCCGGACATTAGCGCCAGCTACCAGAAGTTTGCAGCCCCCGGCGGCCATGGCGAAGGGCGTGGTTATCTGGTCAGGCCGAAAAATAGCGGTGCCTCCGTACCGGTAATATTAGTGGTACACGAAAACCGCGGCTTAAACCCTTATATTGAAGATGTGGCCCGCCGTTTGGCCAAGGCCGGCTTTATCGCTTTTGCCCCCGATGCGCTGTGGCCACTTGGCGGCTACCCGGGTAATGACGATGATGGCCGGCAAATGCAGCGCAGCCTTGAACCCGGCAAAATTATTGCCGATTTTAAAGCTGCGGCCAGCTGGCTAAAACAGCTGGAAGGCGGCAATGGTAAGCTTGGTGTGGTAGGGTTTTGCTTTGGTGGTGCTATGGCCGGGCGTTTGGCTGCAGAGTTGCCGGACACGGTAAACGCTGCTGTGCCGTTTTACGGCTCACCGCCACCGGCGGAAAGTATCAACGCCATTAAAGCGCCGCTTTTGGTGCAATTGGGTGAGCTGGACGAGCGGGTTAACGCGATGTGGCCGGATGCCGAAGCCTTACTGAAGCAGCACCATATTGATTACAAAATCGAGCGCTACGAGGCATCACACCATGGTTTTCACAATGACTCAACGGCCCGTTACAACGAACCCATGGCTGAACTGGCCTGGCAGCGCACGCTGGCATTTTTTAACCAGCATCTGCGCAGTTAAGGTTTACCACAACAGGGACTGATGATGAAAATACAAATCTATACCGGTGCGCTGCTACTGACTACTATGCTATACGGCTGTGGTGAACAGCCGGCAGAGACGGCATCTGCACCAGCGCAAGCACCTGTGCAAAGTAATAACGCGGCTGCAAAGACGATGCACCCAAGCTGGGATCTGGATCAGAACGGTATTAACGATTGTGAAAATGATGGCAGCTGCGATCACAGCGTCGATTACAGCCAGCCGCGCCAAAATGAGGCGCGCAGTAACCCATCGTTTAGCTGTGATAATGTGGCGCAGGACAGTATAGAGCAGCTGATTTGTCAGCAGGCTGAGCTGGCCGAACTGGATAATCAGCTCGCAACCGTTTATGCCAGCGCAGTTAAAAAAGCAGAAAATCAGCAGCCGAATATGCTGCCTGCCGAGCAGCGGGGCTGGATAAAAGGCCGTAATGACTGCTGGAAAAACCAGGACAAAGCCGGTTGTGTCAAAGCCGCCTACAACAGACGTATTGCAGAGCTGCAAGCACATTACCGGCTGACCAACTTTACCGGGCCTGTCAGGTTTCAATGCGGTACCTCAGTGGCTGACGAAGTGGTGGTGACCTTTTTCAGCACTGTACCGCCAACGCTGCTGGCAGAGCGGGGCGATAAAACAGTGCTGATGTACCATACCGAAACGGGCAGCGGCTACCGCTACGAAGGGCCAAATGAAAGCCTGTGGCAACAGGAAGATGGCATCATGCTGATTTGGGGCTACGGCGCGGCGGCGCTGCAATGCCAGAAAACGGTGCTGGAATAGCGCCACAGCAGCTATTTTAACTGCGCAGCCGTTGCTGCACCTTGTATGCAGCAGCGGCTTTACGTACCCTGTGTAGTAATTTCACTGACAAGGGTGCGGTATGAGAATAGCGTTGCTGGGGCTTGGCGATATTGCGCAAAAAGCGTATTTACCTTTACTGAGCAGTATGGCGAGGGTAACACCGCTGCTTTGCACCCGCCAGGCCGCGCTGCTGCAGAAACTGATGCAACAATACCGCATTCGTGAAGGTTACACTGAGCTGTCACAGCTGATTGCAGCCCGGCCAGATGCGGTGATGATCCACAGCAGTACCGACAGTCACTTTAGTATCGCCATGCAGTTGTTGCAGGCTGGCATAGCGGTGTTTGTCGACAAACCTATCAGTTACCAGCTAGATGAGTGTGAGCAGTTACTGACATTTGCCGAGCGGCGCAACCTGCCATTATTTGTTGGCTTTAACCGCCGCTATGTGCCGCTGTATCAGGAACCGCTCGCGGAATTGCCAGTGCAACTGCACTACCAGAAACACCGCTATAATCTGCCCGCTGATACACGCACCTTTGTCTATGACGACTTTATTCACCTGCTCGATTTTGCCCATTACGCTACGGTGATGCATAACAAAGGTAACTTTACGCCGGCGGTGTACGGCCAGTTTGATACCAGCCAGGCCGGCAACAAACTGCTGGGTGCGGTGCAGGTAAACTGGCAGTTGGGTAAAACTACCGTATCGGTGTCGATGAACCGGCTGTCAGGCGTTAATATGGAGCGGCTGGAATACTACGGTCACAATAAGCACTGGCAGATTGATAATCTGGTGCTGGGGCACCATGCACACAGCAACCAGCTACAGCAACTGCCGCAGCACGACTGGCACAGCACCTTGCAGCGGCGTGGCTTTGTCAGCATGCTGGAAGCCTTTATCGGCCAGTTGGAAAAAGGCGGTACCAACGTGACAGAAAACAAACGTGCGCTCAGTAGCCACCAGTTGTGTGAGTATGTGGTACAGCAATTGGGTGGTTAGTGATAAACCCCAAAAAAAAGACCAGCCAGAAGGTTGGGGTTCTGACCGGCCACTAAACACGCAGAGGAGTGCGTTGGGGTACTATACCCTTGTGCAGCACTGCGATTTTGATATAGCGCAATATTAGCGCCGCAAGCCCTATTAACCCAGCAACAAAGTGTAAGCGGTTATGACTGTTGTTGCCGTTTAGCTACAACTTCGGAGATCACCTTGCAGTATCAGTGGATTTTATTTGACGCCGACGAAACCCTGTTTCATTTTGATGCCTATGCCGGTTTACAGTTAATGTTTTCCCGCCATGACTATCAGTTTGATACCGCCGAGTACGACTATTATCAGTCAATCAATCTGCCGCTGTGGCAGCAGTACCAGCAAGGTGAGATCAGCGCAAAACAGCTGCAGGTAAACCGTTTTACGCCCTGGGCTGATAAACTTAGTACCACAGCTGGGGCACTGAACAGCGCTTTTATGCAGGCGATGGCCGATGTGTGTACCCCGCTGCCGGGGGCGGCAGAGCTGATTAACGCCCTGAAAGGCCGGGTAAAGATGGGCATTATTACTAATGGTTTTACCGAGCTGCAGCAAATACGGCTGGAACGCACCGGCTTTGCCGATGTGTTTTCACCTTTGGTGATTTCTGAGCAGGTCGGTGTGGCCAAACCGCATATTGATATTTTCAACCATGCATTTTCCCTGATGGGCCACCCGCCCAAGCAGCATATTCTAATGGTTGGCGATAACCCGCACGCCGATATTAAAGGCGGTATCAATGCCGGTATCGATACCTGCTGGCTCAACCGCCACGGCGCAGCACGGCCAGAGGGTATTACGCCGCATATCGAAGTCAGCTCGCTGGCACAGCTGCAGCAGTGGTTGTTGGGCTGAGGTTATTTAATCAGCTGATACTGCTGCGCAGCAGTATCGGTTTGTAAACCAAAATGGCCCAGTACATAGCTGTAGCTGGCATTTTCACCCCAGATACTGCTGCTGTGTATACCGTACACCAGGCAGCTGCCGGTTGAGCACACTACCTGATCGCTGTAGCTTTTTATTGAATACACTTTTTGGCCAAAACGGGTGCCGTACAAGCCATCTAAAAACGGGCTTGATACCGACAGCCCAGCACTGCCGCAGGTAGAGTTCCACACATTGTACGGGTACACGCCACAGCTTAATAAGCCGCGAAACGCACCGGCAATACCGACAAAACTGTTCACCTGCGACGCAATAGCCAGCTTATCAATTTGCTGCGCTGCCAGTGTTGCGCCCATCGAATGGCCGATAACATCTATTTTTCCAGTACAGGAACTGGCTAAGGCCTGTTGCAATGCATTGCGCACCGGTGTTTCTTCACTGCCACTGTGATCATTACAGGCGGCACAGCTTTTCGAGCCCCAGTCCGGTCGGTAAATATCACTGCTGCTATAGCCTTTGCTGATTAAGTAGTTATAAGTGTTATTCCAGCTGGCTGGCGTCGCGGTATTGCCGTGCACCAGCACTACGGCATCAACACAAGCCGCCTGCAGCATCAGGCTGCAGCTGGCAAAAAAGCTAAAGAGGGTAGTAAGGACAATATTTTTATAGTTATACATGGTGTTCGCTCCTGTTGGGTTGCAACACAAGCTAAGCAGTTGGTGAAAAATGCACCATAGCACTTTAGTGCTGGGGTATAAGCTTCTTGCCTTATGTTTAAATTAAGTAAATTAAAGGTTGATTGTTTTGGCGTTGTTGGCTAGTTTAATTGTTCCGAAAAACAAACTCGTATGGAATAAATCGGCAGGGAGTCCTCTATGTTAAATTTCGAAAAGCTATGGTCAGATTTCCCCAAGAAAAATGAGATAAAAGGAAGATGCTTTAATAAACAGCAAGACACGTCACAACCTTTTAGTGATTACTGTGCCATTTTACTCAGTGAAACCTTGATACGTTCAGGTGTTTCAACAGCGAGTTCTGGAGCAAACAAGTGCTGGTCACATGCGGGTATGAAGCATATTTTGCTAGCTGAACAGATGGCAGACTGGTTGTTCAAAAGCAATATAAAAGGGCTTGGAAAAAGAGAAAGTATCTTGCCTGCTGAATTTCAAGAGAAACTGGAAGGACGCACTGGCATCATCTTTTTCAAAGATTATTGGACACGGGGCAATGAATCTTTTGCCAACCGAAGTGGTGATCACATTGATTTATGGAACAAAGATCAGATAACCAGCTCGTCTATGTTCACGCGCAGTATTTTGGAGTTTTTCGGTCGGGTAAGTGATTTAAATCAGGCAAAAGAAATTTGGTTTTGGGAGGTGAAATAATCAGCCTATGAAAACATTGTTGGTATATACCGGCCTGACATTACTGAACTTTGCGGTGTGTTTTTTTATTTTTAATTATTCCTTTAACCAGCAAGCTACGCCGTTTTTAGTGGAAGAGCAGCGGGTAGAAAGCGGTTTATTGATGCTGCAGACAACATTACCAGCCTATCTGTTGTGGTCAATAATAGTGAGTTTGGTGTTTTATTGGATTTCGAGAAAACTAAAGAGCCATCGCTAACATGAACCTCTTACCAGCAAAGTACGGCGCTATAGTGTATTCATCTGATATTAAAGCCTTGGCAAGGTTTTACACTGAGCTGTTTGCCATGCAGAGTGCCCGCGAAACACCCGAGCTGATTAGCCTGGTGAAAGATAGTTTTAATATCGTTATTCATACGCCGCCATTTGATATGCCAGCGGCGCAATTCAGTGCGGTGAAACTGTTTATGACGGTCGATAGCCTGGCAGCGGCAAGGTTAAAAGCGCAGCAACTCGGTGGTAAGGCGTTTGATGGTGAATGGTCTAACCCGATTTTCACCGTATGCAATATCGCGGATTCTGACGGCAATGTTATTCAGCTGCGGGAATTCAGCGCTTAGTCAAATCGCTGCCCGTAACTGGGGGCAGCACTTTCTGGTTGGCAGTTTTTCTGTGTTAAGTAAATAATAAATACGCCGCGTGCGTTGTCAGGCGTGCCGAGTCGTGCCCGACACCGGCCACCTGATGTACCCTTATGTTTCCTGCCATGTTGTAACTATGGTCAAGATTGTTCATTGACGCTGCCCAGCTGTTCGCAAGCTCAATTCTGTTTCTGCCGATGTGGGCGGGCCTTTTGTCCTGTGCTTTTGTATCCAGCGCACCGATGACTATCTGCACTTTGTCTGCGGCTTTAGCATAATTTATCAGCTGTGGGCTGACACGTTCTTGCCTTACCACAGCACCATTATCCCAGCTGATTGTTTTATTCAGGCGGCCCGCGCCATATGGCCAGGCGGCACTGGTATCAGGATAAGAATAGCGGCCGGCTGCGCTTATCACCGCCTGAATTATCCGCTCAGGGTGCGTTACTGAATATCGGGCAACAAACTGCCCACCAGCAGAGTGGCCGTAAAGATAGAACTGATTAGAACCCGAACGGGTCTGGCGGGAATATTGTGCAACCAGCCGGTTAACAAAGTCATCGGCGCCTATATATTTGCCAAACAAATTGCGGTAGCCGCCATAGCCCTGAGACAGGTTACCAAAACGCTCATCATCAAATACCGGTGCAATAATAATTAAGCCATGCTGCTCAGCATAAGGTATCCAGCGTTCTGCATAGGTTCTGGCCTGTTGTGCAGCCTGCTGGTTTTTACCCAGCATACCATGCGCCACAACCAGAATATTTTTAGCGGGTGTTTTGGGTAGATACAGCTGATAATCGCCGACTGCGCTTGAGTGTAATTGCACCTGAGCCGTAACCGAGCCGCTGATAAAACACATCATTAGCAGGCATGGTATTAATATCCGTATAGTTTTTAGCATTGGGTCGTGCTTCCGTAAATTCCATATTTATAAAGGTGGTCAAAGTCAGGTTTGCTGATAAGTGACTGAAATAATGTTTATTCAGGCATTGGTTTTTACTACGTAACAGTAACATGAGTCAAATTCATGCTTCCGATGAAAAAAGCCCGCTTACGCGGGCTTTTTGCTTTATCAGACTAACTTACCAGCCGCATTGCTGGCCTTTGTTCTGCTCGTCTAGATAAGCTTGCAGCGGGGCGAAGTAATCCAGAATAGCAGTGGCGTCCATCTCCGGCTTGCCGGTGACCACTTCTAACGCTTGCTGCCAAGGCTGGCTTGAGCCCATTTCCAGCATCTGGTTTAACTTAGCGCCGGCTTCTTTGCTGTTGTAAATTGAACAGCGGTGCACGGCACCTTCGTTACCGGCGATATCACACAGTGCCTTGTGGAACTGGAACTGCAGAATATGCGCTAAGAAATAACGGGTGTAGGGCACATTGCCCGGTACATGGTACTTGGCACCCGGGTCAAAATCGGCTTCTGAACGTGCTACCGGCGCGGCGACGCCCTGGTATTTTTCACGCAGCTGCCACCAGGCTTCGTTGTAGTGCTCGGGCGTAATTTCGCCGTTAAATACCTTCCAGCGCCACTGGTCTACTAACAGGCCAAAAGGCACAAAAGCAATTTTATCCATCGCCATTTTCATCAGCAGGCCGATGTCTTTGCTCTCATCCGGTACTGTGTCCAAGAGGCCAATCTGCTTTAAATAACCCGGTGTCACTGATAACGCGATAGTGTCGCCAATCGCTTCGTGGAAGCCGTCGTTGGCGCTTTCCTGGAAGTATACCGGCTGGTCTTTGTAAGCGCGCTGGTAGAAGTTATGCCCCAGTTCATGGTGAATAACCGAGAACTCTTCGCCGGTGCGTTGAATACACATTTTAATACGTAAGTCGTCTTTGGCGTCTAAATCCCAGGCGGAGGCGTGGCATTCCACATCACGGTCGGCCGGTTTCAAGAACAGCGAGCGCTGGTAAAAGGTTTCTGGCAGCGGGGCAAAGCCTAACGAAGTAAAGAAGCCTTCGGCGCCTTTAACCATCTTAATTTCGTCATAGTTATGCTGCTCCAGCAGTTTGGTCACATCGTAGCCCGGATCGGCATCTTTAGGCGCAACGATATCGTAAATATTGCCCCAGCTTTGCGCCCACATGTTACCCAGTAAATGCGCCGGAATAGGTTTATCCAGCGGCACTTTATCTGCACCGTATTGCTCAGATAACTTGCTACGCACGTGGCAGTGCAGTGATTCATACAGCGGTTTTACCTGATCCCACACCCGGTCCAGCTCTTTGGCAAAATCATCGGCCGGCATATCGTATTTAGAACGCCACATCGCGCCGGTGTCAGCATAGCCCAGCTCTTTCGCGCCTTCGTTGGTCAGCTCAATTAAACGGGTATACAGCGGGCGCATCGGTTTACTGATTTCGCGCCAGGCCTGCCACATTTCCAGCTGTTCGTCGTAATCACGGCTGCTGGCCATAATGGCTGACATATCGCCCAGTGACAAACACTTACCATCGGCTTTACAGTACTTGCCTTTGCCATACAGGCCGCCTAATTCAGCGACGATTTTCGCCATCTCGGCGGTTTTTGCCGCATCTTGAGGTGCCGGTAAGGTCAGGGCCAGTTTCAGTTTATCCAGCTTACGGCGGCTGTCTTCCGACAATGCTACCTGGTCGAATTTTGCCGCTGCCGTGGCCAGGTTTACCATTTCTACTGTCAGCTTTTCATTCACATCTGCCGCCAGGGAGGCGGTGTCTTCGGTAATAAAGTTAGAATAAATCCACTCGGCGCGGTTTGATTCTAAGTACAGCTGCTCCAGCTTGGTTGCCGTTTCATCTAAAAAAGCGACAGCATCGGCTTCAGTTAGCGTGCGCTGTTCTGCTTTGGCGGGTGTGGCGGTTTGTGGTTTGTCGCCACAGCCGGCCAGCAGCAACGCCGAGCCGACTAAGGCAGCTGTCAGCGAAAGTTTAAAAGGTGTCATAGGTATCCCCTGGTGTATCGTTATTGTAATAAGCGCAGCCAGTATAGCCAGAGCGTTCCGGGCTAGCCAGTGGCAGGCTGTTAACGCTGCTGCTTTTGCTGTAACTGCCACATACGGGCGTATTCAGCGTTAGCGGCAAGCAGTTCGTCATGTGTACCTTGCTCGGCCAGCTCGCCGTTTTTCAGCACGA
Source organism: Rheinheimera sp. (assembly GCF_036568245.1). Classification (GTDB taxonomy): domain Bacteria; phylum Pseudomonadota; class Gammaproteobacteria; order Enterobacterales; family Alteromonadaceae; genus Alishewanella. The sequence goes on from NZ_DATCSY010000206.1 coordinate 16,314, forward strand.
TAATATTGTCTGCATCGGTAATAGTGGATAAGCGGTGCGCTATGACCAGGCTGGTATGATTGCGGGCCACCTCGCGCATGGCCTGCAATATGGCCTGCTCAGCGGCAGAATCCAGCGCTGAGGTGGCTTCATCAAACACCAGTATCGGCGAGCGTTTTAAGATAGCGCGGGCTATGGCGATACGCTGCTTTTCTCCGCCGGACACTTTTAAGCCACGTTCGCCCACTTCGGTCGCGTCACCCTTAGGCAGGCTGGCGATAAAGCCGGTTAAATGTGCCAGCTCAATGGCATTGTCGATATCGGCTTCACTGGCATCAGGGCGGCCATAGCGGATATTGTCGCGGATACTGCTGTTAAATAGCACCGTGTCCTGCGGCACTATTGCAATGGCGCGGCGCAGGCTGTCGAGCGTAACAGTGCTGATATCCTGGCCATCAATGCGGATGCTGCCGGCATCAACATCGTAAAAACGGTACAGCAAACGTGCCAGCGTGCTTTTACCGGCGCCACTGGCACCAACGACCGCCACTTTAGTGCCTGCTGCCACGCGAAAACTCAGTTGGCGCAAAATAGGGCGGCTGCTCTGATAACCAAAGCTAACCTGATCAAACTGCAGTGCTCCCTGCTGTAACTGCAGCAGTTTAGCGTCCGGCTGCTCGGTGATCTGCGGTCGGCGTTTTAATAAACCCAGCATGTTCTCCAGATCAGTTAAGGCGCGGCGAATTTCCCGGTAGACAAAGCCTAAAAAGTTAAGCGGTAAAAACAACTGGATCATATAGGCATTGACCATTACCAAATCGCCCAGTGTCAGCTGTTTGCTGACCACTTCATCAGCGGCCAGCCACATCAGGGAGGTAATGGCGGCGGCAATAATAAAAGCCTGACCAGAGTTCAGTGCCAGCAGGCTTAAACGGTTTTTTAACCGCGCCTGCTCCCATTTGGCTAAAAAGCTGTCGTAGGTTTGGGCTTCATACTGCTCGTTGTTAAAGTATTTTACCGTTTCGTAGTTTAGCAGGCTGTCGATAGCGCGGCTGTTGGTGGTGTTATCGGCCTGATTGGCCTCGCGGGTATATTTATTGCGCCACTCGGTAATGACTACCGTAAAAAAAATGTACAACGCAACGGCCAGTACAGTAACCACGGAATACAACGGCGAGAACAACGTGGCGAAAATCACCGCCACTGCCAGAATCTCAAACAGCGTTGGTGCTATGTTAAACATCAGAAAGCGCATTAAAAAACTTAAGCCGTTGGTGCCACGTTCAATGTCACGGCTGATGCCGCCGGTTTGCCTGTCCAGATGAAATGCCAGCTCTAAGCTGTGCAGATGCTGAAACACCTTAAGCCCAAGCTGTCGCATGGCATGTTCAGTGACGCGGCCAAACAGTGCATCACGCACTTCACCAAAAAACACGCCGGCAAAGCGCAGGCCACCGTATAGCAACAACAGTGCGACAGGCACCAGTACCAACGTATGCTGGCCACTATCCAGCGCATCAACAATGTATTTAAGAGCCAGTGGCATTAGCAATACCGCAGCCTTGGCAGCAATTAACGCCAGCAGGGCCAGTAGCACACGGTATTTAAATTGCCACAGATAAGGCCACAGCATGGCCAGTGTTTGTTTCAGGTTTGTAGCTTCCGGCCGCTTGGTCGGGGCCGGTTGTTTTGCTGCAGAGCGCATACCGCGCATTGCGTTGTCCTTATGGCTGTATCAGGCGTAGGTGCAAAGGTACGCGGTATCTACTGCCACCTGCAACTGAAACTTGCTGTTGGCCGGTACTTCAAATTGCTGATTACGGCTAAAGGTTTGCCAGCCATTGCTGCCGGGCAGCAGTACAGTGAGTGCGCCGCTTATCACTGTCATGACTTCGTGCTGGCTGGTGCCAAATTCGTACTCGCCCGGTGCCATCACACCGACAGTGGCGGGTAGCTGTTCACCGGCAAAGGCGATAGAGGCAACTTTGCCGTCAAAATACTGGTTTACTTTGAACATCGGTTTTCTCCGTTAGTAAGGGCGGGCTTTAGTAAACCTGATCCACTACGTGGATGGAAGTAGCAGTTGAAAATTTAGATGTCTTTACGGCTGTTTTTGTGGGTTAGAGCTTACGCTGTCGTCGCTTTGAAGTTGAGTAAAATTTACTGACAATTTGATGTAAAAAAATCGCCAAGGTTATTTCGTTAAAGTTAATGATTCTGCCATAAAAGCGTTTTATATTCGCATGTCCTTAATAATAAATCAGGGAGAAAACATGAAAATCAGGACATTATCAGCAACTATCGCCATGTTACTGGCGCCGGCAGTGAATGCCGAGCTGTTTATTTCAGAATATGTTGAAGGTTCCGGCAATAATAAAGCGCTGGAGCTGTACAACCCGACAGAGCAGACCATTTCACTTGATGGCTATGCGATTAAAGTGTACTTCAATGGCAGAACCGATGTTGGTACCAGCATTAATCTGCAAGGCAGCGTTGCTGCAAAAAGTACTTTTGTTTATGCCGCCAGTGCTGCCGTGGCTGAGTTGGTCGCGTTAGCCAATCAGACCTCAGGCCAAAGCCTGTGGAATGGCGATGATGCCATAATGCTGACCAAAAATGATGTGGTTATCGATTCATTCGGTCAGGTCGGTTTTGATCCGGGTTCAGCCTGGACAAGCGGTGATGTTACGACAATAGACCGCACCTTGCGACGCAAAGCCGTGTCTTATGATACTAACAGTGGCGATGTATTTGACCCTGCGATTGAGTGGGACGTTTTTGCCACCAACAGCTTTGACGATATTGGTTTATTTAATGGTGAAGGCGGCAACCCGGGCGACCCGGATCCGGATCCTGAACCGATATTAAATTGTGGTGAGCCAGCTACTGCCATTTCAGCTATTCAGGGTGCCGGCAGTGCCAGCCCGTTAGTGGGCCAGGTGGTGCAGATAGAGGCCGTGGTAACACAAACCCTGCCGGGCCTGAAGGGCTATACCGTGCAGGCAGTGGCTGCCGAGCAGGATAGCGATACCGCAACCTCAGAAGGCGTGTTTGTCTATCTGAATAACAGCGCGCTTACTGTTGATGTTGGTCAGCGCGTACGCCTGCAAGGTACTGTGGGTGAATACTTCACCCAGACACAGCTGGCTGATATTACTGCCACGCTTGATTGTGGCAGCAGTGCGTTACCAGAGCCGGTGGAAATGAGCTTGCCGGTTGCCAGTTTGGCAGAGCTGGAAGCGGCGGAAGGCATGCTGGTGCGTTTTAGCCAGCCATTGACAGTAAATGATACTTACACACTGGGCCGCTACGGTGAGCTTACCTTATCAAACGGCCGTCGTTACACACCCACTCAAGTGGTGATGCCGGGGGCAGAGGCGATTGCGCTGGACGCCCAGCACGCACTGAACAAGATCTTAATTGACGATGCCAGCACACAACAGAACCCGGCAACAGTACCATACCCAACCGGTGGTTTATCGGCATTTAATACAGTACGTAGTGGCGATACCGTAACGGGACTGACAGGAACTGTACATTACAGCTTCAATGAATACCGCGTAATGCCGACAGTGGCACCCAGCTTTGTTCAGAGCAACCCACGCTCGGCGGCACCAGAGCTGGCCGCAGACGGCAATGTGAAAGTTGCCAGCTTTAACGTGCTGAACTACTTTAACGGTGATGGCACAGGCGGTGGTTTCCCGACAGCCCGTGGTGCGAATACTGCACTGGAGTTTGAACGGCAACGGGCGAAAATTCTTGCGGCGATGACTGCACTTGATGCCAGCGTTATCGGCTTAATGGAAATCGAGAACGATGGTTTTGGCAGTACCTCTGCCATTGCTGATTTAGTCAGCGGCTTGCGCACGGCTACAGGCAATGACAGCTGGCAGTATATTAATGCCGGTGGCCCGGTTGGCAGCGATAAAATTGCGGTTGGCCTGATTTACCGCAGTGACCTTGTAGTACCTGCTGCAGAGCTACTGATACTGAACTCAGCCAATTCAGCACTGGATGACCAGGGTGTAGCATTGTTTGATGATAGCCGTAACCGGCCTATGCTGGCGCAGCGTTTCCGCTTACTGGAAAACGATGCTGAATTTGCTGTGATGGTTAATCACCTGAAATCGAAAGGCTCAGGCTGTGGCAGTGCAGACGGCGATAACGGTGATGGCCAGGGCCAGTGCAACTTAGCACGTACCCGTGCGGCACAGGCTATAGGGTTGTTTGCGGCTGAGCATTTTGCGGAAGTTCCGGCGTTAGTGATAGGCGATCTGAATGCCTATGCTAAAGAAGATCCTATTATGACGCTGGCGCAGGCAGGCTATATCAATGTGTTTGAAGCCCTGGGTAAAGAACCGGGTCACGGTTATGTGTTCTCTGGTATGTCTGGTTCACTCGACCATGCACTGCTTAACGATGTAGCGTTGCAGCATCTGGCTGATGCCACCAAGTGGAATATTAATGCTGACGAGCCGATAGTGCTGGATTACAACACTGAGAGCAAGTCTGAACAGCATCTGGTTGATTACTACGCCGCCGACGCTTACCGTTCGTCAGATCATGATCCGGTCGTAGTGGCATTTGACCTGCCTGCTGCGATACCTGAGCTGGATGTCAGCCTGCAATTACAGCGTACTGTCAGTGCCCGTTTTGGCATGAAGCTGACGCAGCTGCGCTGGTCGGGTGAGGGCAGTGGGTTAATGCTGTACCGTGACAATGAACAAATTAAGCCGCTGAATCGCTCAGGCTTAATTAATGACAGCTTCCGCTCGGATGCGGTGTCATTCACGTATAAAATTTGTCAGCCGGCTACCGGCAGCTGCTCTGCAGAGCTGCAGGTAAACTTCGATTAACACAAACATTGTTACCCACAATAAAAACGCCGGCTATTAAGCCGGCGTTTTGTTAGCAGCGAGAGATCAGGCTGCTTTATCTTTTTTGTCTTTCTCTACTGCCCCCGCGCCTTGCTGCGTCAGGGTTTTATCAGCTGCCAGATACTCTGGCTCAAAGTCGTCTACATTGATGGCGAACAGCCGGCCTTGCTCAGCGTCACGCAGCAGCTTCGCTTCTGCTTCGCTGATGACTTTTAATTCCAGACCTAAATCGGCCACTTCATTCAGGCGGTAGAACGGCAAGCGTTTACCGGCAGCATGACTGACTTTGTCAAACACAGGTTCGGCAGCCAGTACGTCTTTTAACGCCTGCTCCATTCTGCCCAGCTGATTCAGCGGCTCGTTTTTCAGGTACAAATGATGACCAAGGCGTGAGCGGGCTTCACCTGGCGTTTGCATGATACGGGCAACTTTATGCTCGGTCACATCAGAGGCTTTACGCAGGGTACGGCCCCATGGGAACACAACGCGTTTTAACACTGTGCCCACGATACGGTTCGGGAAGTTATCAAACAGTTCGTCCAAAGCCAGCTGGGCTTTGGCCAGGTTGTCTTCACAGCACCATTGCACCAGTGGCAAATCGTCGGCTTTACGGCCTTCATCATTAAAACGTTTTAACACTGCTGATGTCAGGTACAACATACTTAAGATGTCACCCAGACGGGCTGAAATACGTTCGCGGCGTTTTAAATCACCACCCAGGGTTCCCATTGCGACATCCGACATCAGGGCTAAAGCAGCGCTGAAGCGGTTCATCTGTTTATAGTACTTCGCTGTGGCATCGCTATAAGGTGCAGAGCTGAATACGCCTCCGCTTAGCGATAACCAGAACGTACGGAAGAAGTTACTGATTGCAAAGCCGATATGGCCAAACAGTGCTTTATCAAAGGCGGTGACTGCTGCCGCTTCGTCATCCAGCTGTGCTGCTTGTAATTCAGCCAGTACATACGGATGGCAACGGATAGCGCCCTGACCGTAGATAATCATGTTGCGGGTTAAGATATTGGCGCCTTCTACCGTAATAGCAACCGGTGCACCCTGATAACCCCTGGCCAGATAGTTATTTGGCCCCATGCAGATACCTTTACCGCCGTGAACGTCCATCGCATCAATAATGGCCTGACGCATACGCTCGGTCATATGGTATTTGGTAATGGCAGAGATAACCGATGGCTTTTCACCTAAATCGATAGAACCAACCGACATCGAGGTTGACGCGTCAGCCATATAGGCATAACCGCCAACACGGGCCATCGCTTCTTCCACGCCTTCCATTTTACCGATAGGCAGTTTGAACTGACGACGAATACGGGCATAGGCGCCGGTTGCCATTGCAACGGCTTTAATACCGCCGGTACTGTTAGATGGCAGCGTAATAGCGCGGCCAACTGACAAACACTCGACCAGCATGCGCCAGCCCTGACCGGCCATTTTGGCACCACCGATAATGTAATCCAGCGGTACAAAGATGTTTTCACCCTGCGTCGGGCCGTTCTGGAACGGTACGTTTAATGGGAAATGGCGACGACCGATTTTGACGCCCGGTGTACTTACCGGGATAAGGGCACAGGTAATACCCAGCTCTTCTTTATCGCCCAGCAGTTTTTCCGGATCGTACAGTTTAAATGCCAGACCTAATACCGTTGCGATAGGCGCCAGCGTGATATAACGCTTGTTCCAGGTCAGGCGCATACCTATCACTTCTTTGCCTTCCCATTCGCCTTTACAGATAATACCGGTATCCGGAATAGCACCGGCATCTGATCCGGCTTCAGGGCTGGTCAGCGCGAAACAAGGCACTTCTAAGCCTTTTGCCAGCCGCGGTAAATAATGTTTTTTCTGCTCATCAGTGCCGTAGTGTTGCAACAGTTCGCCCGGGCCTAACGAGTTAGGTACACCGACGATACTTGATAGCACCATGCTCTTACTGGTTAACTTTTGCAGCACACAAGACTGAGCATAGGCAGAAAACTCCAGGCCGCCATATTGTTTCTTGATGATCATGGCGAAGAAGCCATGGTCTTTCAGGTACTGATACACCTCTGGTGAAAGGTCTGCACGTTCGTGCGTGGTGTGCCAGTCGTCCATCATGGCCAGTAATTCTTCTACCGGGCCGTCAAGGAACGCTTGCTCTTCAGCACTTAAACGCGGAATTGGGAAATTATGCATTTTGTGCCAGTCCGGGTTACCGCGAAACAGATCGGCTTCCCACCAGGTTGTACCGGCATCGATAGCTTCTTTTTCTGTACTGGACATTTCCGGCATAATTTTGCGGTACAGTTTCAGCAGCGGCTTTGTCAGGTACTGTTGGCGTACGCTGGCTATATTCAGCGGCAACGCCAATATTAAAAACACCACCCAACCTAAGGTTGATACAACGTCCAACGCTGTGCCAACAGCCAGAATCACTGCTATGGTTGCGGTAAACATAATAAGGCTGGCGCGGTTATATGCCAGGGCGGCAATGGCGGCGACAAGCACCACGCATAGTATTAACATTTCCATTTTTTACTCCCGATGAGAGGTCTGACCACTATCCCGCTAGAGTAGAACGCTTTGCGCAAAGTTGCAAGCCCTGAACGGTAGCTGGCAGAAAGTGATTGTCAGCGTAAGCGGCAACTTATACGCTTAAGCATAGCCTGTCGGCGGGGCTTAGCCTGCTCAATGTCTGCTAAAGGTAAGATGTAATATGTGTGAACTACTTGGCATGTCTGCAAATGTGCCAACCGATATCTGTTTCAGTTTTAAAGGCCTGAAAGAAAGGGGCGGCCGCACCGGCCCACATAAAGATGGCTGGGGTGTAGCGTTTTATGAAAATAAAGGTGTCTGCACCTTTAAAGATGCACTACCAAGCTATCAGTCAGAGATTGCCAGACTGGTGTCGGATTATCCGATTAAAAGTCGTGCTGTTATCGCTCATGTCAGACAGGCGAACCGCGGCCGCGTTGCGCTGGAAAATACTCACCCCTTTACCCGCGAACTATGGGGACGCTACTGGACTTATGCCCATAATGGCCAGTTAAGCGATTATCAGCAGTTGCCGGTGGCGCGTTTTACGCCGGTTGGCACCACAGACAGTGAGCGGGCGTTTTGCTACTTGCTTAGTGAGTTGGATAAACGTTATCCGGACAAACCGCCCAGCCGGAAGGCGGCATTTAAATTTATTCAGCGCCAATGTAAAACGTTACAGAAACTGGGGGTGTTTAATATGTTGCTGACCGACGGTGAGTACTTATTAACCTATTGCAGCACCAAGCTGCACTGGATCACACGTAGGGCACCTTTTGGTATGGCCCGGTTATCAGATGTTGATGTCGATATTGATTTCAGCCGCGAAACCACGCCGGATGATGTTGTGACCATTATTGCCACTGAGCCACTGACGAATAATGAGCAGTGGCATCAAATGCAAAGTGGTGAAAGCCAGCTGTTTCGCTATGGTGAACCGCTGGCCTGAATCGCGGGGGTAAAGTCCAGTTTATGCAGCTGGACATCGAATTGCTCAACGTTGTCTTCACCGCGCCACAGCCGTACCAGCATGTAGTCAAGCTCAGGCGCTACCCAGGCATATATCTGTTTGTCACTGTTTTGTTCTAAGCGAGCGATCCGCAGTGTTTTGATATTACCGTACGGCAGTGGCAGCATTTCTTCGGCTACCACCTTGTAATGATACATTTTACTGTCGCCGTGGCGGTTCAATACATTGTAATGAAACTCTGTTTGTCCGGCTTTTAAATCCAGCACCAGTTGCAGCTGATAACTGATTTGATCCAACCAGTCATCCTGCCAACTGACATCCTTTGGTTTACGGCTTTTACCTTCGCTCAGGATCTTCTGTTGCCGATCAAGATTGAGTTCATAGTAGCGGTCCGGCCCGGTGCCTGTGCGTTGCATGGTATAGCGCAGTGGCAGGATGCGGCCATCTTCGATAATAAAATCAGAGGTTTCGCGACGCGCATCAGAGAAAATCATCCAGCTGATATCGCTGCTATAGCCCATCTGATAGCCTTGTTCTGTGATTTTCAGATAGCGGTTGGCTTCACCATGCTTTTTACCGGCACGATAGACAATATAGTCGGCATCAAAACTGCTAAGTTGGGGTGTTTCGGCGTAAAGGCTGTTTGAAAACAGAGTTGCTAATACTATAAACGGCGCCCATAAGCGCCAGTTAGTCTTCATCATCATTGGCGTAACCGTTGGCTGCTAAAACATTGCCGTCCAACCATGCCTGATCTGCTTGCTGTTGTAAACGGTTTTGGCAAAACCAACGCACAACCAGCGGATAAATTCGATGTTCCTGCTCATGCACACGTTCAGAAAGCGTGGCAACATCGTCTTCGCTGAACAAGGGCACTTTAGCCTGCAGCACCACAGGCCCACCATCGAGCTGTTCGGTTACAAAATGGACGCTACAGCCATGCTCGGTATCACCTGCATCAATAGCCCTCTGATGGGTATTCAGGCCCTGATACTTAGGTAGCAGCGAAGGGTGAATATTCAGCAGGCGGCCGGCGTAATGTTGGACAAAGGCCGGGGTTAAAATACGCATAAAACCTGCCAGCACCACCAGATCCGGCTGGTGCTGGTCAATCGCATCTATCAGAGCTTCGTCGTAACGATCACGGCTGGCATAGGTTTTATGGCTTAACACCTGAGTGGTAATGCCGGCATCACTGGCGCGTACCAGACCATAGGCACTGGCCTTGTTGGCGATAACCGCGCTGATTTTCCCCGGGATAAAACCACTGCTGCAGGCATCAATAATGGCCTGCAGGTTGGAGCCGCTGCCAGAAATCAGTACAACAATAGACTTCATGACAGACCTTATTCGTTAATAATCACTAACTCGTCACCGGCAGCGGCAGCATGGATCTCGCCCAGATGCCAGGCGGTTTCACCAGCGGCGCTCAGCAGACTCAGTGCTGTTTGCAGTTTATCCTGTGGCACAACCACGATCATGCCCACACCGCAGTTAAAGGTGCGGTACATTTCGTGCCGGCTGATATTACCCTGCTGCTGTAACCAGTTGAAAATCGCTGGCCACTGCCAGCTGGTACCATCGATAACGGCTTTGGTATTTTCTGGCAGCACGCGGGGAATATTTTCCCAGAAACCACCGCCGGTAATATGGCAAAGTGCATGCACCGGGGTTTGTTTGAACAGGTCCAGCAAATTTTTCACATAAATGCGGGTTGGCTCCAACAGGTGGTCAGCTATTGACTTGCCTTCGAGCAGGGTGTCAGGGCTCTGGCCGCTAACTTCTAATACTTTACGGATCAACGAAAAACCGTTCGAATGCGGGCCGGATGATGCCAGTGCAATCAGCTGATCGCCCGGCTGCACTTTACTACCATCAATAATGTCTGCTTTTTCTACCACACCGACACAGAAACCGGCGATATCGTAGTCTTCACCGTGGTACATGCCTGGCATTTCAGCGGTTTCACCGCCAACCAGCGAACACCCTGACTGGTAACAGCCTTCGGCGATGCCATTGACAACAGCTGAAGCGGTGTCGACATCCAGTTTACCGGTGGCGTAATAATCCAGGAAAAACAGAGGCTCAGCACCTTGTACCACTAAGTCGTTTACGCACATGGCGACCAGATCGATACCCACACCATCATGACGTTTCAGATCCATTGCTAAGCGTAGCTTAGTGCCAACACCGTCGGTACCTGACACCAGTACCGGTTCTTTGTAGCCGGCCGGAATTTGGCACAGCGCGCCAAAGCCGCCTAAACCACCCATAACTTCCGGACGACGTGTGCGTTTAACGGCGCCTTTAATTCGTTCTACTAACGCGTTTCCTGCGTCAATATCTACTCCGGCGTCTTTGTAGCTTAAAGATGTTTTCTGCTCGCTCACGGCTATCCTCGAATGGCTGAAAGTGGAAAGGCTTAAAATTGGCGGCATTTTACCTGCTTAACGCCGCCGACAAAAGCCTTACTGCATAGCATTTGCCATTGCTTGTTTAACATAGCCGTGCAAACTGATGCTGTCATCGCGGGTGATCTTATGATAACACACTGATGCAAATGGAAATTCTTTGTCCTGAAACTGAACGAAAACAAAAGGTGCGGTTTCGTCCTGTTGGTTGTGCTGCCAATGGCCGCCAACATGAGCAATAAACAGCTCTCCGATATAAGCACCCAGAATGTTTGATAGCGTAAACAGCATTTCGGCGGAATGGTGTTTAGTTTTTTCCCGCAGATGCAATTGACTGAGCACGTTATCTACCGCGGTCAAGCTGTCAATACTGCCGTCCAGCGTTTGTTGATGTTCCTCTTTGGCATAGGATACCGCATCGGCGGCGGCATCTTGCATAAGTTGATTCAGTTCTGATTGTTGCATAATGGCCTCAGCTTTTCTGATGGGCTGCCAGGATTAACTGGCGTAACTGTTTACTGCCTGGCCCTAAGGTTTCTTCCTTGGGCGTAACCAGTGAGATTGCAGCAATACGCTCGCTGCTTTGTTTCATATTAAGTTGTATCAGGCTACCCTGGCTGAGGGCATCTTCCACCGAAAAGTCTGGCAACCAGCAAAACCCCAATCCAAGCTGCAGAATTTCAATGGCCTCATGGAAGTTATCAACGGTCCAGCGCTGTTCCGCCCGCAGCCAGCCGACATTATCCAGCGGCTTTTGTGCGGTGTCGCGGATAACCAGTTGCAGATGCTGGCTCAGTTCGTTCTGGTCAAGTTCGGTTATGCTGGCCAATGGGTTATTGCGGCCGGTTACCGGCACAAAGCGGGTAACACATAATGGCTCGCCGAGGTACCCTTTGGGAATGATGGCCGAGGCTGCAATGACCAGGTCTGCTTTTTTCTGCTGAATAATTTCGGTGCTGCCGGTAATCACAGTGTCTATCAGCTGAATGCGGCTGCCGCGGCTTAGCGGGTAAAAAGCGGCCAGTGCAGCGTTCAAAAAACGGCGCGGGTAAGCAAGTTCAACTGCGACACGAATTTCGGGCTCCCAGCCCTGATCAATGTTTGCTGCCAGCAGCTCCAAATCTTCTACCTGTTGCGTCAGTAGACGAGAGCGGCGCAGCATAACTTCGCCGGCTTCGGTCAGATAAGCTTTGCGGCCCCGAACTTCCAGCAACTCTACCCCAAGCTGCGTTTGTAGTTTAGCTACAGCATGATTTAATGATGACTGGCTTTTACTCAGCAACTCTGCTGCCTGAGCATAGCCGCCGGCGTCCACTACGGCTTGTAGTATGCGCCATTGTTCCAGAGTTGAGCGCGGACGATAGGGCATAACGCTGATACCACTCTTTAGTTCTGGTTATTGGCAATAATCACCGCCCGTAGCGGGGCAGGGTAGCCTTCGATGGTTTTACTATGATCAGTTGCATCAAGAAAATCAATCAAACTTTCGTTTTCCATCCACTCTGTTTTGCGCTGTTCCGCCAGACTGGTATGGTTTAAATCCGCCAGACGGACATTGCTAAAGCCTAACCGTTGCAGCCAGTGTGTTAGTGCTGCTACGCTTGGGATAAACCAGACATTGCGCATTTTGGCGTAGCGTTCTCCCGGCACCAGCACAGTGTGTTCATCACCTTCGACCACCAGGGTTTCCAGGATCAGTTCGCCACCCGGCCGTAACTGATTTTTCAGTTGCTGCAAAAAGTCCAGCGGCGAGCGACGGTGGTACAGCACCCCCATCGAAAACACGGTATCAAACTGTTTGAGCACTGGCATATCGTCTATCCCAATCGGGATAAGGTTTACTGCCGGGTCCGGGTTAAAATGCTTAATCGCCTGAAACTGGGCATAAAACAGTTGTGACGGGTCAATACCTACAACAAACTCTGCACCTTCTCCGCGCATACGCCACAAGTGATAACCACTGCCACAGCCCACATCGAGCACAAAACGGTTATGCAGCGGGGCGATGTGTGGCAGTACTCTGTCCCATTTAAAATCAGAGCGCCACTCGGTATCGATATCGATGCCGTGAATGCTGAAAGGCCCTTTACGCCAGGGTTTTAACTGTTGCAGCAAATAACGGATCTGCTGTGCTTCACCGGCGCTGATGTCATTTGGTGTACCAAATTGCACGGCGCTTTTTAATTCAGTCAGGCTGCTTTTTGTCGCGGGTAAATTAGCAATGACTTTTTGCCACTGTTTAAAATCACCGTGCAGCGCATCTTTGTTCCAGCAGGCTAACTGCGCCGGTAGTGATTCCAGCCATTTGTGCAGTTTGTTGCTGGCCAGTTGGGCGTAAAACGAAGTGAAATCGAGCATAGCGGACCTTATTTAATCGCAACCATAGAGCAGAAGTTAAAACACTGAAACCACAGCGTCTGGCTGTTAAAGCCGGCTGCAGTTAAACGCTGCTGATGTTCGGCCAGGGTATCGGGTTTCATCACGTTTTCCAGCGCGCTGCGTTTTTGGCTGATTTCCAGCTCACTGTAGCCGTTGGCGCGTTTAAAGTCGTAGTGCAGCTCGACAAGCAAGTCGTTTGCTATGCTGTCGGCACTGACAAACTTTTCTGAAAGGATCAGCAAACCGCCCGGTTTTAAGCCCTGATAAACCCGTTGCAGCAGTGCGCTGCGATCGGCTTTAGGCAAAAACTGCAGCGTAAAATTAATTACTACTATGGCCGCGTTTTCAATACTTTGCCCGCGGATATCAGCCAGTTTTACCTGTACCGGCACCTCAGAGCGAAACGCCTGCAAATGCCGTTCACAGCGTTCCACCATGGCAGTGCTGTTATCAACCGCAATAATGTTGCTGTTTGCCGCGGTAATATTACGTCGCATCGCCAGCGTCGCCGCGCCCAATGAACACCCTAAGTCGTAATAGTTGCTGTCAGCCTGCTGAAACCGGCTGCTGAGTTTACCAATGGTCTGGATAATTGTCTGGTAGCCGGGCACTGAGCGCTGGATCATGTCCGGGAAAACGTCGGCGACCTGAGCATCAAAACTGAAGTCAGGTACCTGAGCCAGTGGCTCGGCGAAAATATCATCTTTTTGCATAGGGTTATCTGGCGTGCAAGTTAACTATGGCGATAAAAATAGCCGCTAGTTTAACGCAAATCTGCCAAACACTACAGCAGGCTGAACTGTTGCTCACCGGGCCAGGTTGCCAGACACTGATGCGGGTAATTCAAATCGCGGGCGAACTGGCGGCATAACTGCGGGGCTAAATCGTTATCCGGCGTGTGAAAAAAGCAAAACGGGGTTTTGCCGTCATCCAGCCATTGCAGCACTTTTTTAAGCCACGGTTGATAATACTCACGGTTGAGTGCCATATCGTCACTACCGATAAACCGCAGTACCGGCGTGGCACTGAAACTGATGGCATGCACCGGTACTCTGGGTTTCTTGGCGTGCGCATCCAGCAGTGCCGGTGTAGTGGGGGCTACCGCAAACAACGCCCGACTGTCAATGACAACCCGCTCTGCTTCAAACTGTTGCAACATCTTGTGCAGCGCAATTTCATAACTGGCTTTATCAAAAAATGCCGGATGACGTACCTCCAGCGCGCAGCGTCTGGTCTGGCTAATCAGTTGTACCATCTGGCTTATCCGCTGCAGTTGCAAAGGTCCGGCGCTGGCGGGCAATTGTAAGTGTATCAGAGCCAGCTTGTCCGCCAGTGCTGTCATGCGGCCTAACCAGTCGGTTAATTGTTCTGTGTAATCGCCGGTATCGGCATGACTGATGCGCTGAGGTACCTTCAATACAAAGCGGTAATGTGTTGGTGTATCCTGGCGCCAGCGCTGCAGCGTTTCTTCAGACGGGTCGGCATAGAAAGTGGTATTACCCTCTGCTGAATTAAAAAAACGGGCGTACTGCGCCAGGAAATCTGCCGGTTTGGCGTCGGCGTTTAGCAGGCTTGTTTTCCATTTCGGGTTGGCCCATACCGGGCAACCAAGATATAACATCTGCAACTTGACCTTATGAAAGTGGCGGCGTAAAACTAAGGGTACTGCAGTCAGGAAGCATAACATAATGATTGGTAAATCTATCTTGGCATCACTGTTTGTTTTTCTGCTCTGCTTAGCAGGCGCAGGCGCAGCGCCATTACCGCAGCAATTAAAGGTGGCGGTAAGTGTCGATTCTTATCCTTATATGTTTACTGACGATAATGGTGAGATAGCCGGGCTGGTTATAGACTACTGGCGTGAAGTCGGGCGTCAGCAAAATATCGGGATCGAGTTTGTTGCCGCAAACTGGCCCGACACTATGATGCTGCTGCAATCCGGCCAGGTTGACCTGCATGGTGCTGTCGGTCGCACGCCGGCGCGCGCCGCCACTTTTTTGCTGACTGATTTAAATATTGACGCCTTTAGCAATGTATATGTTATGCAGGACCTGAACGGCGCTAATGCTATCAAAGACTTACAGCCTTTTATGATTGGAGTGGTCGAAAACACCGGCCATCTGGCAGTGCTGAAGCAACATTTGCCGCAAGGCAACTTCAAATATTTTCCTAACGTTACGGCGATGTACCAGGCTGCACTGGATGGGGAAATTGCCGCTTTTGCCGGCCTTGACCGTCTGCCTGAGCAAACTGAAGGCTACGTAAAACTAAAGCGTTTATTCCCGATGCACCGGCGTATTGCATTAAACCGTATGGAGCTGGCGTTTGCGCTTATGCCGGCAAACAGGACGCTGGCTGAGCAATTGGCACAGGCCACTTCGCAGCTCAGCCGCAGTTATCTGGATGAGTTAGAGCGAAAGTGGCTGGGGGTTCCCGCTGACCAAGATACGTTGTTGCTTGGTGTTTCAGTTAATAACCAGCCGTATATGCATGTGTCGCCGCAGGGCGACGCGCAGGGATTATTTGTTGAACTTTGGCAGCAATGGTCTGAGCAAACAGGGGCCAAAGTGACTTTCGTGCCCGATACGTCATCCAATAACCTGCAGAATCTGCAGAAGAATCGCATTGATGCCATTGTCGGTTTCCCAAGCAACAATGATTTGCCGCAAGAGATTATGACGGCTTACCAGTTGTATGGTTTTAAGTCACACTTCTTTACGCTGAAGCAGTCAGCGGAGACGCCTTTATCGGCAACATCCGAGATTAAAATTGGCCTGTTTGGCAATGCGCCTTATCAAGCGGAGTTGCGCCGGCGCTACCCGAAAGCGGAATTTATACGTTACCGTCAGCTACCTGATATGGTTAACGCGACGCTTAACGGTGAATTAGCCGGTTTCTTCGGCGCTTCTGCTGTCATGCCATTGCGATTGCAGCAGCTTAACCAGGGGGATATATTTGTAGCACAGCAGGATACTGTTGTGTTTGCTCCTATTTATACTCTGGTGCATTCAGATCACCCTGAGTTGGCGGAGAAGATCCGTCAGGGCTTTTCAAACTTCACACTGGATTGGCTGATTGAAACAGAGAAAAAATGGGTTGTACAACCTGACCTGTGGTATTTCCCGCAGTTCCGTAAACAAATACCGCTGACTGAAACTGAACTCAACTGGCTGAAGTCGCACCCGGCGTTGCGAGTTGGCATGCTGGATGACTGGCCGCCGATGGAGTTTGTCGATGATGCTGGTAATCCTGCCGGTGTTACCGTTGATATGTTTAACCTGTTATCTGAGCGGTTAAAGGTTGATTTTAATATTCAGATTTACAGTAACTTCAATGAGATGCTGCAGGCGTTAGAGCGTAAGGAGATTGATCTGATAGCTAATGTGTCAGAGCAGGAGGAAAGGCGTAGCTATGCCCGCTTTACTGACGAATTCTGGTCGACACAATGGGCTGTTATCGGGCCACATGACACCGGTATGGTGGTGAGCACCAGTGAGTTAAATGGAATGAGGGTGGCCATTTACAAAGACTATAAGCTGGCGAGGCACTTAAATGATACTTACCCACAAATTCAGGTTGTACCGGTTAATTCGCTGCGTGACGGGCTGGAGTTATTACAGCAGGGTAATGTCGACTATGTAGTGGATTCAGTTGAGGCGTCCAGTGAAATGGTGCGCCAGGCAGGATATCTGTATCTACGGATACAAATCCTCGAAGATTTACCAACATACCCATCTCTTATCGCTGTACGGGAAGACTATGCGCCTCTGGTGGTTATGCTGAATAAGGGCCTGCGCAGCATAGGTAAAGAAGAGCGTCAGCAGTTATATCAGAATTGGTTCAGCTTTCAGGTGACGCAGGGGATTAATCAGGCTCAGTTCAGGCAAAGGATGTGGCAGATTGGCGGTGTCGTCACGTTGTTGCTGACATTTGTCGTGATTTGGAATTTATCGCTGCGCCGTGAAGTGTCGCTGCGCCGTCAGGCTGAGCAAAAAATGCGGTTTATGGCGACGCATGATGATCTGACTCAGATCCCTAACCGCTCTTTGATTAAAGAGCGGATAGAACAGGCGCTGCTGCAACATGCCCGACACAATGAAATTCTGGCGTTGTTATTTATTGACCTCGATGGCTTTAAAGAAGTCAATGACCAGTATGGTCATGAAGTCGGTGATGAACTATTGCAGAAACTTGCTGCCATTTTGGGCACTGCTATACGTAAAAGTGATACCGTGGCCCGCTTTGGCGGCGATGAGTTTGTTATTTTGCTGACCGGTTTGCTAAGCCGGGATGACGCGGCCATCGTCGCGGAAAAAATTCTGCATCAGTTAGCTGAGCCGGTGGCGTTATCCGTCGGTGAAGTACAGGTTGGCGCCAGTATTGGCATCGCCGTGTATCCGGACGATGGCACTAACTGCGCACGCTTACTCAGAGTGGCTGACAGTTTGATGTACCGCGTTAAACAGCAGGGTAAAAATCAGTACTGTTTTTCCAAGGTAGTGATTTCGTAAGCGGGCAGTGACATTAAGCGTCAATTCTATATAATTAGCCGTCATTTTAGTGCCGCTGATTAGCAAGGTAGAAGGAAGGTTTAATGCGTAGCCATTATTGCGGTTTGTTAACTGCACAACATGTTGGGCAACAAGTGTCTTTATGCGGCTGGGTGAATCGTCGCCGCGATCTGGGTGGATTAATATTTTTAGACCTGCGTGACCGCGAAGGTATGGTGCAGGTGGTGTGTGACCCGGATTTAAAAGACCTGTTTGATGTTGCTTACACGCTGCGTAATGAATTCTGTATTCAGATTAAAGGCCAGGTCCGGGCGCGTCCTGATTCGCAAATTAATAAAGATATGGCCACCGGTGAAGTGGAAGTATATGCCAGCGAGCTGGTTATTCTGAACAAAGCCGCACCGCTGCCGCTGGATTCAAACCAGAATAACAGCGAAGAGCAGCGCCTGAAATACCGCTACCTGGATTTACGCCGGCCGATGATGACGGAACGGCTGAAATTCCGCGCTAAGGTCACCAGCTTTGTACGTAACTTCATGGACAGCCACGGCTTTATGGATGTAGAAACGCCCATTCTGACTAAAGCCACGCCAGAAGGTGCGCGCGATTATTTGGTACCAAGCCGTACCCACAAAGGCCAGTTTTTTGCGCTGCCACAATCACCGCAACTGTTTAAACAGCTGCTAATGATGTCTGGTCTGGATCGCTACTACCAGATCGTAAAATGTTTCCGTGATGAAGATTTACGTGCTGACCGTCAGCCTGAATTTACCCAAATTGATATTGAAACCTCGTTTATGACATCTGAGCAGGTCATTGAAGTGACTGAAAAGATGGTACATCAGATGTTTAACGAGTTGCTGGGGGTAGACTTAGGCCAATTCCCACGTATGCAGTATTGGGAAGCAATGCGTTTATATGGCTCAGATAAGCCGGACCTGCGTAACCCGATGCAATTTGTTGACGTTGCCGATTTATTAAAAGACGTTGAATTTAAAGTCTTCTCTGGCCCGGCAAATGATGCCAAAGGCCGGGTTGTGGCGCTGAAAGTGCCGGGTGCCGCTGAGAAAGTGTCACGCAAAGATATTGATAATTACACCAGCTTTGTTGGCATCTACGGTGCCAAAGGTCTGGCATGGATGAAAGTCAACGATGTTGCTGCTGGCGCAGACGGCGTGCAATCACCGGTAGCGAAGTTCTTAACACCAGAGATTATCAGCGGCATTATCAGCCGTACTGACGCACAGAACGGCGATTTGATTTTCTTCGGTGCAGACAGCTACAAAGTAGTGTGTGAGGCCATGGGGGCGCTGCGCTTAAAGCTGGGTGAAGATTTAGGCATTACCCAAGCGGGCTGGAAGCCACTTTGGGTTGTGGACTTCCCGATGTTTGAAGAAAACGATGATGGCAGTTTCTCAGCTGTACATCACCCTTTTACCTCTCCACTGGATACGGCGGCATTCTTAAATACCGCCAACAACGAGCTTAAACTGGGTGAGCTGTTGTCTAATGCCTATGATATGGTACTAAACGGCACAGAGTTAGGTGGCGGTTCGGTGCGTATTCATACCGCCGATGTGCAGGCCAAGGTGTTTACCTTGCTGGGCATTAGTGATGAAGAAGCGGCTGAGAAATTCGGCTTCCTGTTAGAGGCGTTAAAGTACGGTGCACCACCACATGCAGGTTTAGCTTTTGGTCTGGACCGTCTAGTGATGCTGATGACCGGCGCAACGTCTATCCGTGATGTGATGGCGTTCCCGAAAACGGCTACTGCAGCCTGTCCATTAACTGATGCACCGGGTGCGGCTAATCCGGCTCAACTGGCAGAGCTTGGCATCAGTGTGGTAGCTAAGCCACAATAAATTTAATCTCGTCTGTGTTATCTGCAATACCGTGGCAGCAGCTTTGCTGCCACAACTAAGGAGTAACTGATGGCCGGCCATAGTAAATGGGCGAACATGAAGCATCGCAAAGCCCGTCAGGATGCGAAAAAGAATAAAATTTTCACCAAAATTATCCGTGAGCTGACAGTTGCTGCCAGGTTAAATCCTGATGTGACGGCTAACCCGCGTTTGCGCTTAGCTGTAGACAAAGCGCTGTCGGAAAATATGACCCGCGACACCATAGATCGTGCCATTAAGCGCGGAGCCGGTGCGAATGACGGTGAAAACTACGAAGAGCTGGTGTACGAGGGCTATGGCCCGAACGGTGTCGCCGTGATAGTCGAAACGATGACGGATAACCATAAACGTACAGTGGCCGATGTGCGCCATGCGTTTACCAAAGCCGGTGGCAGTCTTGGTACTTCAGGCTCAGTAGCGTATCTGTTTACCCGCCGTGGCGTGCTGGTGTATGCCCCCGGTGCTGATGAAGACGCACTAATGGAAGCTGCACTGGAAGCAGGTGCTGAAGATGTGGTGACAGATGATGATGGCAGTATTGAAGTGCTTACCACTGCAGACAGCTTCACTGACGTTAAAGAAGCGTTAAGTGCCGCCGGCTTTGTCGCCGACAGCGGTGAAGTTACACTGGTGCCGGCAACCCGGGCAGAGGTGGATGCAGATCATGTTGCTGCGTTTTTTAAAATGATCGATCAGCTGGAAGACTGTGACGATGTACAAAACGTTTACCATAACGCCGATATCAGTGATGAGCTGATGGCTGAGCACAGCTGAGCGTGAACGTTATTCTCGGCATCGATCCCGGCAGCCGGTTAACGGGCTACGGTGTTGTACGTCAGAGCGGTATGAAGTTCGAATACGTTGCCAGCGGCTGTATCCGGTTAAACCCGGATGATTTATTACCTGAGCGGCTGCTGGACATCTTTAATGGTGTCAGTGAAATAATTGTTCAAACCCGGCCGACCATTTTCGCCATCGAGCAGGTGTTTATGGCGCGCAACGCCGATTCGGCGCTAAAACTGGGGCAGGCTCGCGGTGCGGCGATCGTTGCTGCCAAACATGCCGGGCTCGAAGTGTTCGAATATTCCGCCCGCCAGGTTAAACAGTCTGTAGTTGGCACCGGCGCTGCCGACAAAGCTCAGGTGCAACATATGGTGCGCACCTTACTTAAACTACCGGCTAACCCTCAGGCCGATGCCGCCGATGCCCTTGCAGTTGCGTTATGTCATGGGCATACTCAGCAAAGTTTAGTCAGTCTGGCAGGCCAAGCGCGCAAGACAGTGCGCGGACGCTTACGTTAGAGCTGATCCTGAAACCGTCTAACTAAATAAGCAGATTTTATGATCGGACGTTTACGCGGTATCCTGCTGGAAAAGCAGGCACCGGATTTATTGATCGAAGTAGCCGGTGTTGGCTACGAAGTACAATTGCCGCTAACCAGTTTCTATCAACTGC
The DNA here is from genome assembly GCF_036568245.1 of Rheinheimera sp. Lineage (GTDB taxonomy): Bacteria > Pseudomonadota > Gammaproteobacteria > Enterobacterales > Alteromonadaceae > Alishewanella. The sequence continues at coordinate 37,323 of NZ_DATCSY010000206.1, forward strand.
CCGCCGCGGGCGAAGAAGCCACTATTTATACGCATTTTGTGGTGCGCGAGGATGCACAACTGTTATACGGCTTCGTCAATCCAAATGAGCGTGCGCTGTTCCGGCAATTGATTAAAGCCAATGGCGTTGGCCCTAAGCTGGCGCTGACAATTCTGTCTGGCATGACAGCGCAGCAATTTGTCCGTTGTGTGCAGCTGGACGATGTCAGCACACTGGTGAAGTTACCCGGTGTCGGCAAAAAAACCGCCGAGCGTCTGGTGGTCGAAATGCGCGATCGGTTAAAAGACTGGGGTATAGCGCCTAATACCCCGGTGACAGATACGCTGATGCTGCAGGGTGATGAAGCCATATTCAGCCCGTTGGAGAGCGCGGAGCAGGACGCCATTGGCGCGCTGGTGTCTCTGGGATACAGTCAGGTACAGGCAGATAAAGCGGTGCAGAAAGTGAAGCAAAATGACATGAGCAGTGAACAGCTGATCAAAGCAGCACTGCGGAGCATGATGTAAAGATGATAGAAGCCGATCGTTTAATTCAAACTGCTGCCACGCGCGAAGATGAAGTGATAGATCGCGCTATCCGGCCGAAAACGCTGGCTGACTACACTGGTCAGCAACATGTTTGTCAGCAGATGGCCATTTTTATCGAAGCCGCCCGTGGCCGTGGTGATCCGTTGGATCATTTGCTGATTTTCGGCCCGCCAGGCCTGGGTAAAACTACGCTGGCGATGATAGTGGCTAACGAAATGGGCGTGAATATAAAAACCACCTCAGGTCCGGTATTGGAAAAAGCCGGAGACTTAGCTGCACTACTGACGAATCTTGAACCGAACGATGTACTATTTATTGACGAAATACATCGTTTAAGCCCGGTGGTAGAGGAAATTCTGTACCCGGCAATGGAAGATTATCAGCTGGATATTATGATAGGCGAAGGCCCTGCAGCCCGTTCTATCAAACTTGATTTACCCCC
>NZ_DATCSY010000207.1:0-3465 GCF_036568245.1 Rheinheimera sp.
AACATGCTTTGCACTTGCTCACGGCCGCTGTCGATTAACGAGCGGATTAAACACAGTACCTGTACGCTGTTGTCTTTCATGGTAATAACGCCCATATTCAGCGATGTTTCGGTGACACCTTCAACCTCGTCACTCATGCGCATTACGCCATTCGGGCAGACATTTAACAAATTGACTAGCCTTTGCTGCGTTGCAGTTGTCAGAACCTGTTGCGGCAAAGGCTGTTCTGTCAGGCTTAATGTTAGGGCTGGCTCAACGGCTGCCAGCTCCTGGCGCAGTAAAGTCTCAAATTCTGCTACCCGCTGCTGCAGCTGGGACAGTTTTGTCGCAGGGACGGTTAAGCTAACCGTGGCTTCGCGTGGTATCGCATTACGCAGTGAGCCGCCGTTAAAACCGGCTAGCGCAAGATTTAATACAGCGGCATTATCGGCCAGAAACCGTGCCAGCAGTTTGTTGGCATTACCGCGACCGAGGTGAATATTAACACCGGAATGGCCGCCTTTTAGGCCGGTCAGGCTGAGGTTAAATGCGGTTACATCGCCTGCAGTAGCTTGCCACTGCACCGGCACTGTGAACTCAGCATCGACACCGCCGGCGCAGCCCATATAAATTTCGCCTTCCTGCTCGGAGTCGGTATTAATCAGGATCTCTGCCTGCAGCATACCCGCCTCAACGCCGAACGCACCGGTCATGCCTGCTTCTTCATCAACGGTCAGCAGCACTTCAAGCGGGCCGTGTTTAATGTCGTCACTGCCCAGAATCGCCAGTGCCGATGCCATACCAATACCATTGTCAGCACCCAGCGTAGTGCCATTGGCTTTAACCCAGTCGCCATCAACATAGGCTTCGATAGGGTCTTTGGTAAAGTCGTGTACTTTATCGGCGTTTTTTTGCGGCACCATATCCAGGTGCGCCTGGATCACCACAGGTTTACAGTTTTCCATGCCTGCAGTAGCATTTTTGCGGATGATCAGGTTACCTACCCGATCTTCGATCAGACTCAGGCCTTTATCGCGGGCCCAGGCCTGAATGTGCTGACTGAGTGCCTGTTCATGCTTGGATGGATGTGGAATGGCGCAAATCCGGGCGAACCACTGCCACAGTGGCTGTGGGTATAACGATGCTAAAACTGACTCTGCGGGTGCTGACACTGCGCTCTCCTGTAACAACTGCAACAACATTAAAGGCAGGTATTTTATCACAGCCCGGCATCACCTTTATAGCCACGCCGGCGTTGCGGTCAGTTGTCAGGCCAGTGCGGCAGTAAAGTCTTTGTTACTGCTTGCCTGCAGTTTACCTTGTGCCAGCAATACGCTGATATCGGTGTTATCAGCTGATAAAACGCCGCCTGATGCAGGATGCAATAGCATGTAGCCATTGCGGCCATGCTCTTTTACCCAGTACAGCGCCTGATCAGCCAGCCGCAGGCTTTGCTGCCAGCTACCGTCAGGCAGTTGCATAACGGCGCCGATTGAACAGGTCAATGGTTGTGTCAGCGCCATCTTCTGCTGCCAGTCATAGCTACCGATTGCATGATGGATACGTTGCAATACCTGCTGCGCATCATCACTGTGCTCCAGCAGCAACAGGAATTCCTCGCCACCCCAGCGGATCAGATGATCAGAACTACGGCTATTATGTCTTAACAGCTCTGCGACGGTGGTAAGAATGGCGTCGCCGGTCTGATGGCCAAAGGTGTCATTAATCCGTTTAAAATGATCTAAATCCAGCAGTGCCCAGATCAGTGGCTCACCGTGACGGTCTGCCCGCGCCAGGATCTGCTGAATATTACTGTCCAGATAATGACGGTTGTGTAAACCGGTCAGGGCATCCTGCATGCTCATCTGTTGTAGCTTTTCGTTCGCTGCATGCAGCTCAGAGGTACGTGCTGCAACCAGATCAGCCAGTTGTTGCTGTGCTCTGGCCATCGCAAGTAACCGCCAACGATAAAGCCCCCACAGCGCCAGCAACAGTAACAGTAAAAGCAGCGCCCTGGCCCAGGCTGTTTCATACCAGTAGGGCTTCAGCTGTATATGCATGCTGACCGTCTCGCTCCAGCGATAATCGGCAGCTAAACGCACCTGCACGTTAAAGGTATAATGCCCGGGCGGCAGGTTGGTATAAAAGGCTTCGCGCCGGGTGCCAGCATCAACCCAGCGGCTGTCATACCCTTGCAACTGATAACGAAACTGTACTGACGATGCATAAACAAAATAAGGTGCAGTAAAGCGGAAATGCCAGTCACTTTGCTCCGGCGACAATTGCACGTCATTACTGCGATAGCGTTCTGAACCAGCAGATAAGCCTCTTATTACCGGCTCTGGCACCGGTGCATGCTGGATCAGCTGCTGCAATGGCAAAGACAACACACCGTTTAATGTCGGGTACCACACCCGGCCCTGATGCACCACACCTTTACTGCTGCCAGCACCGTTACAACAGCGGTGCGAATCGCTTTCGGCTTCTGGCCTGCGGTCATCTACCAGCATATAAAGCTGCTCCACACTGCCTTGCAGTAAGGTAGGATAACTTACCCGGTAAAAGCCCTGAAAATTACTGATAAGTAACTGATTCTCGACCAGCTCTGCGTGCATTACGCCATTACCGGGCAAACCCTGCAACTGGGTGAACCAGCGCCAGCTCCCGGGTTGCCCCAGCACAAAGCCCTGATCAAAGCTGCCAATCAGAATATTGCCGTCGGCGAATTGTTTTATCGTACTGATAAAACTGCCTGACAACGGCATGCCATCAACCCGGGCAAAGCTGTTTTTGTCACGCAGAAACAAGCCATTTTCGGTACCAACCCATAATCTTTGCTGGTTGTCGGGCAGCACTATACGTATTTTGGCTCCTTGCAGCGCCTGTGGAACCTGTTGTTGCTGCAATTCGTCATCCTGCAGATAAAACAGGCCGCCATTAGTCCCGACCCAGATACGCTCCCCCTCCTGCGCCAGTGTGGTAACAAGCAAGTGAGAAATGTCCGCATAGTTACGCTGCCAGGCCAGGTTTTTAGCGTCAAGCCGGCTCAGACCCGCCCTCGTACCGACCCACAACCTTTGCTGACTGTCCAACAGCATACTGTAGACAAAGACGCTGGGCAGGTACTGGTTCGCCATCAGCGGCTGAAACTGACCATGCTGCAACAATGACAAACCACTGCTGGTGCCAGCCAGCAAATGTTGCTGCCACGGCTGTACCGCCCAGACATAAGGGTCAGCAATGCCCTGTTCCGTACTGAACCTTTGTGTCGGTGGCCGCCGCAGCCGCTTCAAGCCATGAGAATGGCTACCAAGCCAGATATTGCCGTGCTTATCTTTTAGCATCGACTCAATCCAGGAAAAACTCTGCTCCGGCCCTTGTACGCGGTCGGCCAAAAGCAACTGCCCTTGTTGCAGACTGTACAAGTTGTCATAACTGGCCACCCACAACTTCTGCTGCGGGTCGAGATACAGCATTTCAATCCGG